>JAYTCO010000487.1:0-16421 GCA_043736415.1 Ferruginibacter sp.
TTGGAAAATTGGGTAAATGAAACCCTGCTCTCCATGCATGAAAAGGTAAAAGAATACAAATCAGGTAAAAAAGGTTTATTAGGATTGTTTGCAGGACAAATAAAAAAACTTAGCAAAGGCAAAGCAGATATGGAAGCTGTTAATAAAATGCTTGAGGAGAAATTAAAATAAATTAAGAAAAAATAACAATCATTTAAAAACAAACTATGAAAAGAATATTGCTGGGTATTTTACTCTTAGCAGGATTAGCTTCCTGCAATGAAAAAACAGAAAAAGGAAAATTTACTGTGACGGGAGATTTAAAAAATGCCGAAAACCAAAAAATATATCTGGAGCAATTGTTTTTTAGCCAGAAAGATCCGGAGGTTATTGATACAGGTGAAATTAAAAACGGAAAATTTACAGTTAGCGGAATAGCCCCGGAGGAAGGTTTGTACAGATTGCGGTTTCAAAAACAGGAAACTGGTTACATATTTATAAATGATGCTCCTAAAATTATTTTTAAGGCAGATGTAAAAGACATGAGCCTTACCGGTCCGGAATTTAATACGCATGCAAATAAATTATTTAAAAACTTTTTATTGGGGGTTGATGGCAGACAAAAAAATATGACAGCCTTATCTGCCGAAATAGA
Source organism: Ferruginibacter sp. (assembly GCA_043736415.1). GTDB lineage: Bacteria > Bacteroidota > Bacteroidia > Chitinophagales > Chitinophagaceae > Ferruginibacter. The sequence goes on from JAYTCO010000487.1 coordinate 635, forward strand.
TTCTCTTCAAAAAAACAAAGGAAGTGACAGTATTGTAAAACTGAAGATCAATAATTTAAATAAAGAAGGAGTAGATTTTAAAAACTTTATTGTAAAATCCATCGATACTTCTTCTGATGCAGTAGTTGCTATGTTTTCGTTGGGTTACACCCGAGGTATTGATCCTGCAGAGCTAAAAACGGTCATTCCAAATTTATCAAAAAGATTTCCTATCCACAATGGCGTAGCGACCATTATTTCGCAGTACAACGAGCTATTGGTTAAAAAAGCGACGCCTCCGGTTCAAAAAGGGAAACCGGTTGTTGGCAGTCAGGCTCCTGATTTTTCTATGGCAGATGCTTCGGGCAAACAAATAGCTTTAAGTTCATTTAAAGGTAAATATGTATTGATTGACTTTTGGGCAAGCTGGTGTGGACCTTGCAGAGGCGAAAATCCAAATGTGGTTGCCAATTATAATAAATTTAAAAACAAAAACTTTACAATATTGGGTGTATCACTTGATGAAGACAAAACCAAATGGTTGGAGGCCATAAAAAAAGACAACCTCAATTGGGCGCATGTAAGTGATTTAAAAGGCTGGAACAGTGCAAGTGTACCTCTTTTTGGTTTTGATGGTATTCCTTATAATGTATTAATTGACCCAACAGGAAAGATAATAGCTACTGAACTAAGGGGGGAAGAGTTGGGGAGGAAGTTGGGAGAGGTATTAAAATAATAAGAGAAATTAGAAAATTATTAAATTACATATTACCTGTTTTTAATAACAAAAAACCCTGAAATAAATTTCAGGGTTTTTTGTTATTAGTTATTTTGACTTAGTAACCAGGTACTTGCTTCAAGTTTGTATTAAAGTTTATTTCATTTTGAGGTATAGGAAAGTTAAACTTATAATCTCCTGCGGCAAGCGTCTTAAATACATAAGTTATTCCTGTTCCATCAGAAATATCGCCAAATGTACTTCTTTGAACTGGAAGATTTCTACGCTTCAAATCTAAGAATCTATCGCCTTCAAAAGCCATCTCTAATCTTCTTTGAAGATTAATTTCATCTAACAATGCTTGGCCTGCTAAAACATCATTTACATATCCTGTGTATCTCTTACTTTTAAGAAGGATAATATCAGCAAGTGCTAGTGGCTCATTTCCGCTTTTGTAATAAGCTTCTGCTCTGTTTAGTAGTACTTCAGCGGCACGTAGAACTTTTGCGTCCAAATTCCCGGCTGGTGATCCTGTTCTACCTGCAAATTTAACTACATGTATTTGGTTAGTACCGTTGTAAGGGCTTACCACTGTGTAAACTGCTTTTCGTACATCATTAGCTAAAAATAATTGATAAAAGGCATAATCAACAACATATTCTGATTTAATACCACCTCCTACTTTTTGATAATAGTTTACTCCTTGTGTTGTTATACCATCTAAGTCAGTGTTCTTAATTTTAAAAATCACACCGGCCTCACTTGCATCTTTCCAAACAAGGGGTAAGGTAGTTAAGTCAGATAACGACGGTGTAGTTCCAAGTGCAGAAGAAGACGATGCAATACAATTTGCATAATCACCTTTATACAAATATACTTTAGAAAGTAAAGCATTAACAGCAGCTAAATTCAATTGACCAACAGGGTTTGAAACTGCAATTAAAAGTTTTGCGGCATTTAAATCAGCAATTATCTTATCATAAAAGCCCGAAATAGATTCATTCGCCGGTTTAATTGTTGGGTCAATTGTAGTTGTAACGTAGGGTACTGTATAATCAGTAGCAGAAGCATTTAAGGGCGATTTGCTATAAACACGTGCCAAATCAAAATACACCATAGCTCTACATGCTAAGGCCTGACCTTTTGTATTACTTATAAACGCAGGAGTACTAGGTACTTTATCGATATTTTCGATAATAGCATTGGCTCTTCTTACCATTGTATAACCATCCTGAAAAAGTCCTATCGTATTATCACCATTGTAGAGCCAATTATGAATAAACCTTTGTGACAATCGACCAGGTCCTGAACTATTAATTATAACGTTATCTGAAGCAACTTCATTAGATATAGCCCAGTTTTGTACATAATATCCACCCGCAACTCTAAGCCCAAAGTACATACCATTTAACGCAAGTGCAGCACCAGCTTCGTTAGTAAATGCTTGTGTGGTTTCAATTTGGTTGTAAGGAAATAGTTCTAATTCCGATTTTTTACAACTGGAAATGACTGAGATCAAGCCAAGTCCTATAATTAAGTATTTTTTCATATTAATATATATTTAAAGAATTTTAAAATCTTATGTCAAATCCTGCAGTTACAGACCTCGCTTGTGGGTATGCAAAAACTCCTTGTTGACCATTATTGCCCGGAGTTTCTGAATTTCCTGAACCAGTTTCAGGTAATCCGTGGTATTTGGTTCCAAGATAGAGGTTTGTTCCTTGTAAAAAGAATCTAAACCCTTTAAGTTTTATTTTATTAGCCAAGGCGCTGCTTAGATTATAACCAATAGTAACGTCTCTAAGTGTGATGTAATCACCCTTCTCTAAGTATTTATCAGTTGTTTGGTTACCTTGGGAACCGTCAAGTATGTTTGGCAAAAAGGCAACATCTCCTGGCTTCTTCCAATAATTAAAAGACGAAGTAAATTGTTGAACGTCAATATTGTTTCCGCCACCTGTACCGAAATTGTATTGTGTATTATAAATATAATTACCACCAGAATAGTACATCTGAGCACTTATATCAAATGCTTTATAAGTAAAGTTTGTACTTAAACTACCATAGAATTTAATTACAGGAGATTTACCTTGTAAAAGAACAGCATCACTGGCAGAGAAAGTTTCTGTAACAGTACCATCTTTTTTAAGGTATTGCTGTTTACCGTTAGCCGGATTAACTCCTGCTGCCCTTACCAAGAAATAGGTAAGTATTGGCTCGCCAACTTTTAATCTACCAATTCCTTGTGGTACGTTATCGGAATATAAAGAAGTTATCTTATTATCTACATGAGTATACGTGGCAGAAATACTCCAATTTAAATCTTTCTTTCTAATAATATTTCCTGTCAATTCTAATTCAATACCCTTATTTTCCAGGTTACCGATGTTACCTCTATAAAAAGCAAATCCTGTAGTGTAAGACACATTCACATTGTACAAAAGTTTATTTGTTTGTCTTTTGAAGTATCCGGCAGAACCTGTAATTATATCATGAAACAAACCAAATTCCATTGCTAGATCTGTAGTCTTATTGATCTCCCAAGATAAACCTGCGTTAGGTAATCTAAAAGGAGTAGCACCCGGCGCATTGTTATATCTACCATTTAAAGCATAAGTTCCCAAGTTATCATAGTTACCTACAGTATTATTACCGGAAGTTCCCTGGGAAGCTTTGAATTTTAACGCACTTAAGAAATTAATTTTGTTCACAAAATTCTCTTTATATGCATCCCAAGCTAGTCCGACCGCACCAAAATTTGCATATTTGTTATTAGCCCCAAATCTGGAAGAGCCATCTCTTCTACCACTAAGCGTTAAGTAATACTTTTTTGCATAGTCGTATGAAATGCTCGAAAAATAAGAAGCCAAAGCGAAATCAAATCTTGAAGTACTAGCAGCAATCGGTGTTCCTGAATTCTCTAAGGTTGTTAAATTTCGTGAAGGAAAATTTCTACCTGTTGCAAATAATTGATAGAATTGGTCTTTATTAAATTCCTGACCTACCAATATACTATAGGAATGTTTTGTATTTCCTATTGTTTGTTTCCAGTTAGCTGTATTAGTAAATACATAAGCAACCTCTCTTTGGAACAGGTCGGTTTTCTGATTAAAGCCTAAAATATTGGCAAGGTTTGAACCCGGCGTTATGTAATTTTCTTGTGATAAATTATTGTAGTTGATACCTATTTGAGATTTCAATGTTAAATACTTCAATAATTTAGCCTCAGCAAAAATGGTCGTAAAGGCAGCAATTCTGTCGTTCGTGAACGGATTATTTACCGTTCCTTCAAGGGGAGAATATCCTTGAAGCGTAAGGTTATAAGAACCGTTTGCATTATAAACCTTTTCATAAGGATTGGTCAAGAATATTGAGGTATATGGGCCTTGCGCATTAAATCTTTCTCTAACCACCTCTTCCTTTGAACGTGTTAAGCTTAAATTTGTACCAATTTTAATCCAGTCTTTAGCTTGGTATTCAACATTTAGTCTACCACCTGTCCTATTAAATTTTGAACCAAAAAGGGTTCCGACGTTATCGTTTTTATTCAATGAAAGATAATATCTAATTTTATCCGCAGAACCGCTTAAGGAAATTTCATGTGTCTTGTTACTTCCCTCTTGTAAATAAAATTTTCTCCAATCACCTGCACCGGTAGCAGACAATTCATTCCACAAATTCTGTCTTTGTGTAGGATCAACAGTAAACAACGTTGAACCCGCAGGTAAAGAACCTCCTGAAATTTTAGAAGCAATCAGATTACCTAAAAGCTGATTGGTATACTTTCCTTCAAATTCGTATTGCAATTTTTCAGCAGAGTTCATAATGTTAGCATTTTTGATATCCAATGCTCTTGACCTTCCATATTGAAAAGAATATCTAAGTTCAGGCTTACCCCTACCTTTTTTTGTAGTAATAACAAGAACACCGTTAGCCGCTCTGGAACCATAAAGTGCAGCAGCCGCCGCATCTTTTAACACAGCGATATCTTCAATATCATTAGGGTTAATTGAGCTATAAGCCTGAGATGAAACCTGCACACCATCTAAAATAATCAAAGGTTCGGAACTGGCATTAAGAGAACCAACACCTCTAATACGGATATACGCACTAGCACCCGGTCTACCGGTTTCGCCTGTTATTTGAAGACCAGGAGATTTACCCTGAAGAAGTTGAGTAAAATTGACAATTGGTTTTTGAGCAATTTCTTTGTTACTTACTGTAGTTACAGAACCAATTAATTCTTTTCTTTTAATAGTCTGGTACCCTACAACAACTACATCTTCTAATACACTTGTCTTGCTGTTAATAACAACATTCATCTGGGTCCCTCTAATTTGAGATTGTAGGGTTTCAAAATTTACATTGCTGAAAGTCAATGTTTTCGCATTTCCAGAAACAGTTATTTGATAATTTCCTTCCGCATCTGTTTGCGTTCCGGTTTTACCGTTTGTTGATGTCACAGATACACCAGATACCGGCACTCCCTTTTCATCTATAATACGACCGGTAATCGTCCGGTCTTGAGCTGCTGCATTTAACACAAATGCTACAGCAACCAACATGGTTAAAATAATTTTTCTCATTTTTAAAATTTAGTTAAGTGGGGCAAATATAGCTACAATGTTGTTTATTGTTAAATTAAAGACAACTTTCTTTGTATTTATGCTGCGTAATTATAATGAATTGAAAAAGCCGAAATAAAAATGGCTAACCATTTATTAGATTTCATAAAACAAATCGTTTAAATGCCAGTGGCGAATTTTATACAATGTTATATTCTAATGACTTACCCACTAAAAAATTGTATTATATTGATATAATAAAAATTTGGGGGACAAAGAATTGTGGATAATTAATTCTTAAATTAACTGAGTCCTAATAAAAGGAATATTCATTAAAATAATAGAAAAAGGCTCTCCAAATGGACAGCCTTTTTCTATTATTTTCTTTAACCCGCTATTACCAACCGGGATTCTGCTGACCTCTGAGATTTAGATTAGCATCCAACTCACCTTGTGGAATCGGTAGAAGTCTTCTATAATCATTGTAATTAATTGTTCTTGCAGACGCAGGAAAATTAGCGCTCCTTTGAACAGATCTTTTTAAACGATTTAAATCAAGATATCTGTCACCTTCGAAAGCCAATTCTTTTCTTCTTTCGTTTATAATATCCTCAAATAAAGCCGAACCTGTTGATACTATTGCATCAGCACTTCTGCGTGATGTAACAAAGTTTACATACAATAAAGCATCAACTTCATTTGTAGGTAAAGACGCTTCTGCAGCAATAAGATAAACATCGCTTAATCTTAAAATTTTAGTATCGCTAATGTCTGTTCCAAAAGTGTTGGGGAATTTGTTTACAAAAGTAGCAGGAATTCCACCTCTCATACCTGTTTTATACAACGTTTTTCTTATATCTGCTGAAACATAAGAAGCATATAAATCATCTGCGCAAATGAAATCGCCATATCCTGTTTGACTATAAATATTTGCAAGTCCATCAAAACCATTATTAGATGTTGCATCAGAAGAAACTTCAAAAAGAGTTTCAACTTTATCTGTTGTAGGCAGTGCATTTGTCCAATAAGTAGAATACCTGGCTGCAGTTAGACCTGTAAATCCACTATTTGTTATTACATCAAGTGCGGCTGTTTTAGCATTTGCCTTATCACCCATTGTTAAGTAAACTTTCGCTTGTAAACCTCTGGCGGCATATTTACTGAATTGACTTGAATTAGTAAATTGGGTCATTAGCGTAAACCCTTGTGTTAAATCAGCATTAATTAGTGCGTAAACTTCAGATGTTTTATTTCTTGGAGGGAATAGAGAAACATCAAATTTTGACACAATTGGAACGCCTAAACTTGCAGGATCTTCTGTGTAAGGCTTGGCATAATAGCGAATCAAAGTAAAGTAACACAATGCTCTGATTGCATAAGCTTCACCCTTGTACTGGTTTACATTTACACTTGCAGTAATTGGTGAATTAATTATGTTATTACACCGTAAAATAGTGCTGTAAGCAGCATTCCAAAAGTTAGCCACATTACCATCATTCACTGTAAACAAATAGTTATTAAAATTTGTGTACCTGTTAGAATTCGATGCTGACTGGTAGGAATTATCAGCCATTAGGTCACCTAAAACCACAACAGTTCTACCATAAAGCTCTGTGTTTCTTAAACCTGCATATGAACCAAGCAAAGCAGTTGATAAATCTGTTTCAGTTTCCAAGGCTTTGCTCGGCGTCAAAGACGTAGGAGGTGTTTGTGTTAAATAATCTTTTTTGCACGATGATAATGCAGCCGAAAATGCCAGCATGATAAAGAGAAAAGAATATTTTAATAATTGCTTCATAAATTTAATTTTAATGGTTTAGAATCCCAGGTTTATGCCAAATGATACAGTTTTTGGTATAAATTCAGCTAGATTAGAAAAACTTCCCGATCCTTGCTCAGGGTCAAAAGGCTGATTTTTATCCTTTACATGTGTAAAAAGATTTGTACCTCTTACATAGAAAAATGCACTGTTCAATTTTATTTTTGCAGCAACCTCTGTTGGTAAACTATAGCCTAATTGTAGGTTTCTTAAACGAACATAGTTTGCATTATTTAGGTAAAAACTTGATGCACTTTGAAAACTTTTGTTACCGCCATAAATATATTTTGGAATATCAGTAACGTCACCAGGTTTTTGCCATCTGTCTAACACTCTAGAAGATTTATTAAAAGTAGGAAATGCTCCTGCTCCTAAATAAAAACCATTAAAATTATCAAAAGAATAGTTACCGCCACTGTAGTAAAATTGTGCCTCTAAACTAAACCCTTTGTATTTAAAGGTATTTGTTAAGCCGCCAAAGTATTTTGCTGCAGCTGAATGATTGATTATTCTTTGTGCGGAACCATATGCGTTTTGAGTCTTTGTTTTGGTAGAATCAGTATACCAAAGTGGGTCACCTGTTGCGGGGTCAGCACCTGCATAGGTACGCAGGAAGTAAGACTGTACATCGTACCCTACACGATAAATATAAAGACCTGCGTTAATATCTTTACCATCTGGCAAGCTAGTCACTTTGTTTAGGTTGGTTGCATAATTAAAGTTTATGTCCCATGTAAAATCTTTAGTAGTGATTGGTACAAGATTTACTGTTAATTCTAAACCCTTATTTTCTAAAGACCCAATATTTTTTCGAACTGAAAGAAATCCTGAAGTAGGGGACAATGGTGCATCTAACAATAATTTAGATGATTTTCTTTTATAAACATCAGCAGAAATATTGATTCTGTTTTTAAAAAATCCAAGATCTATTCCTAAATCGAGTGGTCTGTTTTCTTCCCATGTTAAGTCATCGTTTCCTACATTACTTGGAAAACTTCCAGGTGTGCTGTTGTAATTCGCTCCAAAATCATATCCCGGGAAATAGTCATAATTTCCAATAGATGCATTTCCACTTTTACCATACGATCCACGAAGCTTGAGTTGGTTAATTACCCTACTGTTTGCAAGAAACTCCTCTCTGTCTACATTCCATGAAGCACCAACAGAATAGAAATTACCATACTTATTGTTTGGTCCAAATCTGGAAGATCCATCTCTCCGGAAACTTCCTGAAAGTATGTACTTATCTTTGTAATTTAAATCTAACAAGCCAAATTGCGACAAGAATGAATAATTAGATAATGTTGCGCTAGCAACTCTAGGAGTGGCAGTAGAAGCTGCTTGCTGTAAATTTAACGTAAGCGGGAAACCCACTCCTTGTAAACTGTTGAAATACCCTTTAGACAACTGACTCTCGTAACCAACCTTTAAATTAGCATAAAAGTCGCCAGCTTTGTTAATATTTTGACGGTAATTTAACGTATTAGTAAAGGTGTAATTGTAATAACGGGTATAAAAATTTTGAATTCTACCTGTTGTTGCAGGATTATAAATAATATTGGGTCCAAAACTCGGACTTCCAGGTAAAGTTGCTACACCATCTCCATAAAAAGGATTGTTGTATCGCTCTTCTTCTAATGTATTAAAATCGCCTGAATAACTCGATCTGAATGTTAGGTTTTTTAAAATTTTATAATCTGCTGATACACTACCTCTTAAACTTAACTGACCCAACCTTCTATGGTCAAGGCTTGTATTAGCAACGGTATTATAAATACTACTTGTGGGGAAATCAGCAGTGAGATAATTCAAACTACCATCAGGCTTATAAGCGGATCTGGTTGGCAAAATAAAATATGCACTTAATATTGGATTACCAAAAAAACCACCTGCCTGTGGTGTATTTTGTTTTACAAAACCACCGTCTATATTGACACTGATAGTTAATCTGTCAGTTGCTTGATTAGTAATCCTTACAGCACCATTAGTTCTTTTTAAATCACTTGTTATAGTGGTACCTTCCTGTTTAAAATATCCACCGGAAATATAAAAGGTCGTTTTTTCAGTTCCACCACTAGCGCTCAAATTATATTGTTGTTGATTACCTTGTCGAAGTACAGCATTTTTCCAGTTAAAATCAACACCATTTCCATCACCTAAAGCTGTCAATCTTGCTGGGATTGTAGTGGGATTAACTCCAAGATTGACTAACCCTTCCCTTGTAATATCAATATATTCTTTTGCATTAAGTGCACGATTTCTGTCACTAGTATAAGCAGGATTATTGTATCCAATTTCCGTATCAAACCTAAATTTTGTTTTACCTGCTTTTCCTTTTTTTGTGGTGATAAGGATAACGCCATTTGCCGCACGGCTGCCATACACCGCTGTTGAGGCTGCATCTTTTAATACAGTAATACTCTCAATATCGTTAGGATTTAAAGTGCTTAACAAATTCGAAGTAGTAGACAACCGTGAGGCCTGCCCTGTATTCATGATAGCTCCATCAAGTACGAACAAAGGGTCATTACCTGCAGTAATAGAGCTCACGCCTCTAATCCTGATATCCTGAGCCGCACCCGGAGCTCCTGAAGATGCTGCCGATTGTAATCCTGCTATTCCACCCTGAAGGGCCTTGTCTACAGAAGAGAAAGGCTTGTTTTCAATATCACCTCCTTTCAAAGTAGCGATTGATCCTGTAATTGCAGCTTTTTTCTGCGTACCATAAGCAACTACAACAACCTCCTGCAATCCTTTGTTTTCAGACTGTAAAGTTGTACTGATGTTTGTTTTGTTTCCAATGTTGATCTCGTTAGATTGTAAACCAACAGAAGAGATAATTAAAGTTTTAGCTGAAGCTGGAACTTTAATAGAATAAGTACCATCGGTTGAGGTATTAACTCCAAGTGTGGTACCTTTCACAAGCACTGAAACACCTGACAATGGCACTCCTTTCTCATCTAAAATTCGACCGGTAATTGTGCGTTCCTGGGCTGTTGCATTTAGCACGAATGCGAAAGCAACCAACATGGTTAAAATAATTTTTCTCATTTTTAAAATTTAGTTAAGTGGGGCAAATATAGCTACATTGTAATTTATTGTTAAACTAAAGACAAATTTCTTTGTATTTATGCTGCGTATTTTTACATTTTTCAAAAAATTAAGTAGTAAAACTCTATTTTTTTTCTTTATTTCGTAAATTATTAAATATAAAGAAAAATGTTAATTTATTCCATTTTTCTAAAAACATTACTTTATACTAATAAAAATACCTCTAGAATAATATTTACTTGAAATTTATTTGAGATTATGTGGACTATAATTTAGCCTTTTTAGAACTTAGAAAGACTTGTCATAATGAAAAAAAAAGCGGAAATCATAACTTTTTAAAAAGAGGATATCGAAGTAATTCTTTGTAAATAAATTTAAAAAGAGGAATTGATTCAAATTTATTTGAATCAATTCCTCTTAAAAGTTCAATTTTAATTTTTTTTATAAAAGCACATTTACTGTTATTCTAAAGGATTTTTCAGCAACTACGGATTTAAAGTAAAAGTAAAAGTTTTAAAATTTGCACTAGGTGTTACTTTATCTCCTCCGGTTATATTTATAATCAATTTTTTTTGTGAGGTTACTTTGTTTAAAACAACTCTCACTTTTACGCCACTTGTGTTTGCAGCAATCTCTACAGGTGATGGCGTGGTTAAACTGTAATCTGTTCCTGCAACTGCGGTTGATGCTGCATCCACAGCAAAAGTAACATTGGTACCTGTGCTTCTTTGCGGACCTACCAATTGAATAAACATGCTGTCATTTTTTGGCGTGTTTGTGGTAGCAACCGTTTTTGCTGTAGGGTTTAAGGGAGCAATGTAATTTGGATTAGCAAATTCAACCAAATCCGGACCTGCGTAAGTTGTATTAGTAGTGTCTTTTACACAACCTGTTAAACACACTATTAAAAAAACCACAACCACTCCTTTATATAAATTTCTAAATTTGTTCATCATCATTTAAGTTTTATGTTTAATAACCTGGATTTTTAACTATTTGCGGATTTGCATCAACATCTGCCTGTAAAATGGGAGCAATTAAAAAGTTGTATGCATTTGTGCCAAAAACAATGTTGCTCGGGTTTTTATTTACATCCAATCCATTTCTTACAAGATCAAATAATCTGTGACCCTCGTATGCTAATTCTACTCTTCTTTCTTTAAGAATTTCTGTTATTAGTGCAGCGCCTGTTAAAACACCTGGTCCTGATAATGCCAAAGTAGGAATACCTGCTCTGGATTTAATCATATTTACATCTGCAATAGCAAGTGCTTCTTTAGCACCACCCTGCTTTGCTCTGGCTTCTGCACGGTTTAATAATACTTCAGATGTTCTTAATATCATAATATCATCCTGACCAAGCTGTCTTAGACCCGGCCATTTTTTTGTGTAAAATACCTGCTGGCTGGACTTTGTTTGAACACTAACCAAATTGGTGAAACGCAAATCAGTTGATGTTGTTCCAACTACACCGTAAGCAGTTCTTAAAGAAATTTGTGTTGTTGCATCTCCATAGCCTTGTATGGTAGGCAGGTTGCGGTAGTAAATATATTGAAGTGCATCTGTACCAGGATTGTTTTCCCCGGTTTGATAAGACAACCCAAAAATAGTTTCTGCATGTCCGTTACCCCAACTTGGTGATGTTGCAGCTGTGCTAAAATAGTTTGATGCAGGCGCCAGAGGAACAGTATTTTGCAAAAGAACAGAATCAGCCCACCTTTCGCTTTGTGCCCAGTTGCCATTGTATAATTCAACTCTACTTGCCAATGCCTGTGCAGCAACTCTTTTGGGTCTGTAAGCCAATCCCGAATTTAATAATAAAGAATTTGCGTTTACAAGATCCTGCATTATTTGAGTGTAGACTTCAGCAATAGTATTACGTTTTGGAAAACTTATAGCTGCTCCATCAATTACAGGAGTAGTTATAATTGGCACACCCAAATTAAAACTACTACCGGTACCTGAACTTAAGAACAAAGGGGATCTTGCATAGGATTTTACTAAATCATGATACATTAAGGATCTTAAAAAATATGCCTCTCCTTTAAATTGGGTTTTTTCTGCAGCAGAAGCTTGTGAATTGTCTATAAACGTCAAAATGATATTTGCTCTGTTTATGTTAGCGTAAGATTCCGCCCAAATATTAACATGCGCTCCCGGGGTATTTGTCCCTTGCGTTATAAATCTGTTGGAATTAGCAGTTGTAATTTCCACGTTATCCGCTAATATTTCTGGAATTACATAAAAATCTCTGCCATAATATCCACTTCCTTGCAATGAGTTGTAAATAGCAATTAATGTTGCTTGCAAACCTTCTTTTGTGCCCAAGGCAAAGGTTAATTCCAAGCTGTTTTTAGGAGTAGTTTCCAAAGGCTTTTTACAATTGGACAGCATGACTACAACGCAAGATAAAATTGCCAGTTTGTATAAATATTTGTTTCTCATAATTAATTTTTAAAGCGTTATGTTTATACCAAACAACATTTGTTTGGCCTGAGGATAAGTACCAAAATCAAAGCCCTGCAATTCCGGATCATATCCTGTGTAATTGCTCCAGGTTTTTAAGTTGAAACCACTTACATAAAATGATGCAGCCTGAAGTTTTAAATGACTTAGTACTTCTTTGCTAAAGTTGTACGTTAAAGTGACCTCTTTCAATCGGGCAAAATCACCTCTTTCAAAAAAACGGTCACTCGCTAAACTGTTGGAGTTTGCATTGGGTTGGGTACCCCCTGCATAAGGGCGTGGTACTCTTGTAATGTCTCCAGGCTTTTGCCATCTCTCTGTCTGAAAAGCCAACTGATTTCTGTCAAAAGTAGAACCTGCTCTTTGTAAGAATGCTGCATCAGAATTTTGTACATAATTACCTCCCTGATAAATAAACTGGAAGCGTAATTCAAAACCTTTATAACTTACAATATTTGTCATACCGCCGTTAAACGTAGGATCAAGAGAGCCGTTTAGGTAATATCTGTCTCTCAACTGCGGCTGGTAGGTAATATTTCCTAAACTGTCATAGTACATCGGTCTGCCGTCTGCAGGATTAACACCTGCATATTTCTGCGTAAAAATGGAATTTAATTGATTGCCTACTTTGTATAATGTTCCTATTTGAGTTACTCCAGGCCCTAAATCAATTATTTTATTTTTGTTATAAGCAAAATTAAAGTTGGTTGACCATCTAAAATATCTTCCATTAATATTTTGGGTTCTTAATCCTACATCAATACCTTTAATTTCTGCTCTTCCAAGGTTTTTATTGATGGTAGAAAAACCGTTTGTTGAAGGTATAGGAACTGCAAGTAATAGCTTGCTTCTGTTAGATTTATAAACATCCACTTCTAAAGATACCCTCCGGTTTAAAGTGGTAAGGTCTATCCCTGCATTGTAGGTTTCGTTTTCTTCCCAACTTAAGTCTTTGTTTTCAAGCTGGATTGGAGTACCTCCGGAAAGTCCAAGATATTCTCCACTTAACCCAAATAATCCTCTGTTACCATAAGCTCCCAATACATCCTGACTTCCTGTTATGCCGTAAGAAAAACGTAATTTAATATCATTCTTTTCTTTAAAATTATGCCCAAACAACCCTTCTTCATTTGACAATCGCCATGCAATAGAAGCAGATGGAAAAATGCCATATCTGTTTCCTGCACCAAATCTTGAAGAACCATCCCTACGGGCTGTTACAGCTACAATGTATTTGTCATTATAGGTATAACCCAACTTGCCGAATGTTCCTAAAAGTTTAAAATCCGAAAATCCTTCTGATGGGGCTAAAGCTGTAGCTGTGGAGCTAAGTGTTGTAAATTGTGGTAATGGCAAACCTCGACCAAAAGCCCCAAAAGAAGAGTTTGTATTTACTCTGTATTCATAACCCAGCAATCCGCTTACTACATGTTTACGACCGCTAAAAGCCTGGTTGTAATTCAATACCTGGTTTGTTTGAAAATCAGTTATTTGTCTTGCAAATTTAGATACTGAACCATTGGATGAAGCTCCTGAGTAGCGGGGATCATTGAATTGTTTTTCCTCGGTATAGCTGTAATTTGTGCTAAACGTAGTTCTAAATGTAAAGTTCTTACTCAATTTATAAGAAATGTTAACCCCGCCTACCAAACTCTTCGTATTCGATAGATTGATATCGTTATCGGTATAAGTAAAAAAATTATCAATACCGCCAAACCAAGTACCGTTATTGGTACGTCGATAATCTCCATTAGGTAAATAAGGGGTGTTTGTCGGAAATGATAAAAAGCCATCTCTCACAGGGTTACCAAAACTTCCGCCGTTTAAAACACCATTTGAGGTATAGCTGCTTAATGATAAAGTTGTACCTACAGATAACCTTGTGTCGACTTTATGGTCAAGGTTTAACCTGAATACTCCTTTTTGAAACTCTGAACCCGTTACATGCCCCTCCATTTTATTGTATGCGCCAGACATTAAAAAGGTGGTTTTTTCGCTTCCTCCTGACACTGACAGATCATAATTCCTCACAAAACCTTGCCTAAATGCAAGTGACTGCCAGTCATTATTAGTGATAGGATCGACCATTCCGTTTTTTACCGTACCACCTGTAGCTGTTAAAAAATTAAGTGTATTTGATGCGTTTGGCCCATATCGGTTTACATTGGCTTCGTAACCAAGTTGTACGGCCTGCGTAGCATCTAAAATTTCAAGGCGTTTAATTACTCTGCTAAAGCCAAGATAAGTTCCAAAATTAATTTTTGACTTTCCCTGTTTACCTTTTTTTGTTGTGATAATTACCACGCCATTAGCTGCCTGTGCCCCATAAATGGAAGCAGTAGCAGGATCTTTTAATACATCAATACTTTCTATATCATCTGCATTTATGCCGTTTAATAAACTGGAAGATGTAGTAGCTTCAAATCCATTTCCAACACCTAAACCATTGGTATTGCCGGATACAAGCTGAATTCCGTCAATAATGTATAAGGGGCTTACACTGCCCCCGGCGCCCGCAGCAATTGATGCCGCACCTCTAACTTTTACATTGATAGCACCACCAGGCACACCATTAAAAGAATTTATTTGGACCCCTGACATTTGACCTTGAAGGGCATTTGTGAATGCACCCACAGGTTTGTTTGCTATGTCAGATCCCTTTACGGTACTCATGGGTGCAGATAAATCTCTCTTTCGTCTGGTTTCATATCCCACAACAACGATTTCATCCAGTTTGGTGTCGGTTGCTTTTAAAGTAACCTCTATGTTATTTTGGGCACCAATGTTTACCCGCTGTGCTTCAAAACCTACGCTGCTAAACAACAAAGATTTTGTGTTTTTAGAGATAGATACAGTGAACATACCACCGTTGTTGGTTTTTGTACCGTTTCTCCCATCAGATGACAGAACAGATACGCCATCAACCGGCACTCCCTTTTCATCTATTATTTTTCCGGAAATTGTTCGGTCTTGCGCTGTTGCATGTAGAAAAAATGCAAGCGAAACCATCAGGGTTATTATAATTTTTCTCATAAGCTTGGTTTAATTAAATCAAGCCAAATATATAATAAAACCTAAACAATGTTAAATTATTGATAAATTATTTTGATATTAATTTTCTTTTCTCCAATATTAAAATAAGCACCGGCAATAGAACCAGGTTGGTTATGGTAGCAGTAAGCAACGTAA
>JAYTCO010000488.1:0-6715 GCA_043736415.1 Ferruginibacter sp.
CAATGTGGTCTACTAATTTTGAATCTGCATCAAAATGTACTGTCTGAATGTTTACGTTCATAACCATTTTTTTATTGGGTGATAAATAAAAATTAATCAGGTAAAGATGTTACATAGGCTTCTTAAAAATAAGGCAAAATAAAGAACACATTTGTGTACAAGTTAATGCAAAATATTTTTAAAATTTTATTTTTTGCTGTTAAACATTTAGGCTTTGGGATGTGCTTTTTTATAAACATCTTTTAGCTTTTCGATACTGTTGTGGGTATAAATTTGGGTAGCAGCAAGACTTGCATGACCCAATAATTCTTTAACCGCATTTAATTCTGCTCCGTTATTCATTAAATGAGTAGCAAAAGTGTGTCGTAAAATATGTGGGCTTTTTTTTTCGATGGTAGTTATTTGTGAAAGATATTTTTTTACAATATTGTAAACCTGTTTAGGGTCTAAAGCTATTCCATTTTCTGTAACGAAGAAATGATGATTTTCATTGTATATATTTAGTTCTTT
Source organism: Ferruginibacter sp. (assembly GCA_043736415.1). Taxonomy (GTDB): domain Bacteria; phylum Bacteroidota; class Bacteroidia; order Chitinophagales; family Chitinophagaceae; genus Ferruginibacter. The sequence goes on from JAYTCO010000488.1 coordinate 511, forward strand.
CTTTTTATCTGAATAAAACTTTAAATCATTTATCAGCAAATTATTTACCGGAATGATTCTTTGTTTATTGCCTTTTCCAGAAACTTTTATCTGAGAGTTCATTCTATCGATATCACCGTCTTTTAATGCAATCAATTCTGCTTTTCTTATTCCCGTAAAATATAAAATCTGTAGGATCAATTTTTCAGTTGTGCCTTTAAACCCTTCTGAAAATTCGGTAGATGTAAATATTTTTTCAATATCATTTTCAATAATAAACTGCGGAAGTTTTTTTGGCATTTTAAGAGACGTAATCCCATTTACCGGATTTACCGATACAAACTTATTTTTTAGGAGATATTTAAAAAAGGATCTTAGAGAAGAAATTTTTCTGTTTAATGAACGGGCGCTCATCTTATTTTCTTTCATTTCAGCCAGCCAGCTTCTGATATAGACAACTTTAATTTGGTCTATCGGCGTATCGGAAAATTGCTGTTCAAGAAATGCAAAAAAGGAACTTAAATCGTTTTTATACGAAACAATAGTATGCCTGCTGTACCGTTTCTGAAATTGCAGAAACTCAATAAAATTCTTCTGAAGAATATGATGAGGTAGGTCCATAAAAAAACTGATGATTAAAGTTACAATAACCTATCATCAGTTTTAAACTATAAATTAAATGATCTTAGTCAAATTTACCTTCAGAAAGCTGTTGCTTGTAAACTGCTTTCAAAACTTCCATTCTACGTCGGATAGAGGGCTTAACAAAAGCCTGTCTTTCCCTTAGCTGTAAAAGTGTACGGCTTTTTTCGAATTTCTTCTTATACTTTTTAAGTGCCTTGTCTATATTTTCGCAATCTTTAGAATCTATTATTAGCATTGTAATTATAACCTCGTTTTAGTGATTTAGAATTGCGAAGATAAAAGAAAAATTTAAAAAAAGAAATATTATCAACAAAATGCGAATATTGTAACATGTTTACAGGAATAATCGAACAATTAGGTACAATAGAAAATATACAGACAAAAGACAGCAATATAACGCTAACAATAAGTGCAGCACTAACTTCTGAACTAAAAATAGACCAGAGTTTAAGCCACAGCGGAGTATGTTTAACCGTAGAATCTATTGACAAAAATACCTATACCGTTACTGCTATTGAAGAAACTTTAAAAAAAACAAGCCTATCTAAATGGAAAATCGGAACAGTCGTAAATTTAGAAAGATGCCTTCGGTTTGATGGAAGATTGGACGGTCATATTGTTCAGGGGCATGTAGATACTGTAGGAAAATGTATTAATGCAATAACAAAAGATGGCAGTTGGGAATATGTAATTTCCTTTGATGAAAAATTTGCATCCCTCATTATTGAAAAAGGATCTATTTCGCTTAATGGTATAAGCCTGACAATTTTTAATGTAACAGATAACAGCTTTGCAGTTGCTATTATACCTTATACTTACGAGAATACCAATATGCATACTTTGGTAGTAAATGATTTTGTAAATATTGAATTTGATATGATAGGGAAGTATGTGAACAGGATAGATAAGCTTAATAAAATATAATTTCTGGAACATTTTAGAATAACAAATAGAAATCATAAAAATTTAGACGGGGTGAGGGCAATTGGAATATTAATGGTAATCTTCAGCCATTTTTATGGTACTTACGTTAACCTTCCTTTTTTTTGGACAAGTATTGATTTACTTTTTACCCTTTCAGGATTATTAATAACAGAAATATTAATCGAAACAAAAGATTCTCCAAAATATTTTAAAAATTTTTATATAAGAAGGGCTTTAAGAATTTTCCCTCTTTACTACCTCCTAATTTTTATTTTTCTAGTTTTCGTATTATTTATAACAAAAAGCCCTGATAGTCTTAAATACTTCACAAATAATATTTGGTATTTTTTATTCTACTCCCAAAATTGGTATTTTATAAATTTTGGAATTCCAGGAGCTGGACATTTAAACCACATCTGGTCGTTAGCAGTAGACGAACAGATCTACATAATATGGCCATTATTAATTTTTTTATGTAAAAATAAATTTCATTTAATTTGGCTATGTATATCTACATTATTGCTATGTCTTTCTTTTAGAATTTGGTATATAAATTTTTATTTATCCTCAATGCCTTTAGATCCTTATGCTGTATTTCATAATACTTTTTGCAGGATAGACTCTTTTGCGGCAGGATCTCTTTTATATTGCTTGTTAAGATTTGATGTAGAATTTTTAAATAAAAAAAATATATTGATTTTATTTTTTACAACATTATTTTTAGTATTCATTATAGGAATAAAAGATGATAACAATTTTAATTTTACAGGGTTATACATGAGCCACTTCGGTTTTACTCTAATGGGATTAAACTTTATGGCTTGTTTATATTTTTCATTAACAAGTAAAAACAAATTGCTAAATAACGTTCTTCAAAATTCAATTTTAGTTTATATTGGCAAAATATCTTATAGTTTGTATGTTTTTCATTGGTTTATTTTAATGATTTTACTTCCAACTTTTAATAATATTTTTAAAAAAATATTAAATCACAACAATAATTTTATTGCAATTACTCTCTGTTTTATTACAACATTTATAATATCCGGTTTAAGTTATACATTCTTTGAAAAACCAATCATTAAATTAAAGAAGAAGTTTGTTTAAACAATTACTCTTTTCCATTTTTAATACATTTGCAACCTACACCTTCAAAAAATTATATGGGATTAAATTATCGCATTGCTTTTATTTATAATAATGTAGCTTAATTTGATTAATGAAAAGTAAACACCTGTGGTTCTTTATAATTATTTATATATTTCTTTTTATTTTTCTATTTCCTGGTTATCGTTACCTAATAGATGCTGACGCAACGGGTTATTTAAGTGTGGCGGAGAAAATTGCAGATGGTAATTATTTAAAATCGGTAAATGGAATTTGGAGTCCTCTAGGATCCTGGATTTTGGTGCCATTTATTAAAGGAGGTGGAAATGCTATACTTTTTGCAAAATATCTTAATGGTTTTTATGGACTTATCAGTTTAATATTATTTTTTCATATTATTAGAACACTCAAAATTTATTTTTTACCCGCTGTACTTATTATGGGTGCAGGTGTTTTATTGTTGCTTCATTTTTCATTTGCACGTTTGTTTGCTGATAACCTTTTAGTAATGTTATTGCTGTGTTATGTAAGTATTGTTCAAAGCAATGGCTTTGTAAATAATTACAAAAAAATAATAGCCGCAGGATTTGTAGGAGCATTAGCTTTTTATGCAAAAGCTTATAGTTTTTATTTTGTACTTCTCCACTTACCTATTGTAATAATACATTTAGAAAAACAGAATACCGGTTTTTATTTTTCAAAATCTGGAATAAAAAAAATAATCACAGGGATTGCAGTTTTAGTTATAGCATCATCTTTTTGGTTTATAGCACTCCACAACAAATACGGACATTTTATTTTGGGTCAAAAAAATGTGACCGGTACACTTACAGAGTTATACAAGCCAAATAAAAAATTAATTTACCCACCTGCAAATGGAGATTATGCTTTTTTTGATGACATAAGTTCTGTAAATGCAATTGAACTTACACCATTAGATAACATTTCACTTTTAATTATTCAATTTAAATTAACCTTAAATAATGCTTTATTATTTATAAGTACGCTTAATGAATTTTCTGTTTTTTTATGGATGATTATTTTTATATCTGTCATGCTAAAATTTTATAGAAAAAAAATATTTTTTTTGATTTAAATATTATTCCTCTTCTTATATTTATTATTCTTTGGCCAGCCGGGTTTTTATTGTTTTCCATACAAAACCGTTTTTTTTGGATAATAGATTTGGTTATTTTGTGTCTTTGTGGTGTTTTAATTACAAAACTTATTGAGTCATCTTTTTTAAGTAAAAATCAGCAGATTGCAGGTTGTAGTTTAATTATATTGAGCTTTTATATTTATCCATTAGTGGAATTAAAAAATGATTATGGGAAAGATAAAAATCTTTTTGAAATAACTAAAAAATTAAAAGTAAATAATATACAGGGAAATATTGTTGCAGGGATACATAGTGATAATAATTACTCTAATTCTATCATTATTAATTATCTCAACGGTTCTAAATTTTATGGCACATATACACGAAACTACTCAACAGCAGAGATTCTCGAGGCAATTGAAGATTACTCAATACAATATTATTTTTTTTACTACGCCACTACAATTGAAAAAGAATCGTTCTTAGAAAGTGAGTTGTCCAGGAAAGCAATTATAATTTACAAGGATATTTATCCAGGTATAGTTGTTTTAAAATTAAAATAATAATAATTAAAAAAAGGATTACTACAATTGTTTATTAATATTTTTTTCAATTTTGATTAGGTTGTATAACCCAAGTGTTGCCAACATAATTATAAAAGGAAACACAGGAGAGATAAATCTATTAGACCAATCATCACAGGTAACAAAAATCCCTAAGGAAGTAACAAGAAGAATTAAAATGCTGAAAGTTTTCATAACAGTAAATTCTTTTTGCCTATTAAAAAAAATACCTGCAATCGCAAAGGGATATAAGAGCCAATTTATTGAGAGAAAAATATTATTTTTTAAACTATAATACGGCCTTATGAGACCAAAAAACAAACCTAATTTTTTAATACCTGCTAAAAAAAAGTTGTAAAATCCAATATCATTTTTTACAACTTTAAAAGCACCTATTAAGCCGGTTCTATTAAACTCGCTATAATTGGCCTTTATATTCGTTTGTGGTACCATGCAAATTAGTTCCATTCTTTTTAACGAATCAGGATTTATAAAATAACGCACCGGAGAATTTAATATTACAGTGCACAAAACAATTCCAACAATTAATAAAATCCATACAGTCTTATATTTTTTTTTAGTAAAACAATTATGCATACAAGTCAGGAATGCGGAAAGTAAAAACAAAATTCCAACTGGCCTTGTAGTTACAATGGCTATTGATATAACTATAAAAAATAATAAATTTTTTATAGTGTATTTCTTAAGCAATTTTATGAATAAACAAAATCCAATAACCACTAAACTAGTGTGTACACCTTCAGAATAAATGAAGAAAATCCATTTTTGTATAGAATAGCAAAACAGGTAGCATACAAATATTAATATTCCTAAATTATGATTGCCTGCTTTGCTAATAAGCCTATATAAACTGAAAGCGGCCAAATAAGAGAGTGCTATTTGTATTATAGCAACAATAAATAAACTTATTTTATATTTTACAAAAATGGAAAGAAAAAGTGAATACGTTATAAAAAAATAGCTAAACTCATTATAATTTAAATTCTTACCATCTGCTATGCTTGTGGCATCCAGTAAATATTTAAAGGCTTCTCCGCCTGAGTTTACCCCATAATAAAGAAGTATTGCAAAAGCTGCAATAAAGTATAAAGACGATACTATGGCAATTTGCTTTTTTGGTAAATCAAGTGAAAATGGAATCATCATATATTTTTTCCTTTCATCGCCTCTCCTACCGCATTATTCATAATTCTTTCTGCATAAGGTCTGGAAATATTGTTTAATGCTTCTGTTTTGTTTTGTATCAGATTTTTATCAGCCATGGTTAATGCCAATTGAAGCGACTGCATAGCTGATGCAGTTTCTGACAATTCGTTTTCTATTAACAAGCCTGCATTTTTTTCCAGAAAACGTTCAGTAGTTTTTAAAAGCTGCTCGCCTTCTGTAGAGGCTTCGGCAAGCGCACGTGCAGCAATGTCATTTTGAGCATTTGACATAGCGTCCAACAACATTTTTTCTACTGTTTTATCATCTATACCAAGCTGCGGTTTAATTTCGATAAACTGTTCTACACCACTCCTTAATTCTTTTGCTTTTACCGTTAATATTCCATCCGCATTTATTATAAAACTCACCTGTACTTTTGCCAAACCTGCAGGCATGGCTGGAATTCCTTTTAAATTTAAAGTTGCAAGCAATCTATTGTCTTTTACAATATCCCTTTCGCCCTGGTAAATGCTTATCCGCATGTTAATTTGTCCATCAACCTGCGTTGTATATTCCCGTGCTGCTGAAGATGGAATTTTAGAATTCCGTGCAATAATTACATCCATTAATTCTCCTGCTGTTTCTATTCCCAAGCTCAAAGGAGTAATGTCAAGCAACAATGCATCTTTATTATTACCCGCAAGTATATCCGCTTGTATGG
>JAYTCO010000489.1:0-6693 GCA_043736415.1 Ferruginibacter sp.
AACTGTTTTGCCAAAAAGTATTGTGGTAAAAATGATTCCGCAAATGCAAAATATGGTTACAGCGGAGCCAACAAAGAGTTTATTCTATGGCCCTATAACATTGATGCCTGCTGCGTTTGCTGAGGCAGATAAACAGCGATTAACAGCAGCATATATTAATCTTATAAAAAATGAGATTTTACCAGCTTATAAAAAGCTTGGGGATTTTTTACAGAATGAATACCTCTCAAAAGCAAGAACAACTACAGGTATAAATGCGTTACCAAACGGCGCCGAAGTGTATAATTATTTTGTAAAATACTGGACTACTACCAACAAAAAATCTGATGAAATTTACAATACCGGGCTTGCAGAAGTAAAGCGTATTAGAGATGTAATGGAGCAGATAAAAACACAAACTGGTTTTAAAGGTAATCTCGATTCTTTTTTTACTTTTATGAATAACGATAAGCAGTTTATGCCTTATAAAAATCCTGAAGAAGTGTTGGCTGCTTTTAGAAAAATACAAACCACAATAGACCCAAACCTTAAAAAGATTTTTTCACTTACGCCAAAAACTACTTTTGAAATAAGGCAGACAGAAGCATTTAGAGCTGCAAGCGCAAGCGCAGAATATTACCCCGGTTTGCCCGATGGCAGCAGGCCCGGTATTTTTTACATTCCAATAATTGATGCTACAACATTTAATACAACAAGTGGAATGGAAAGTTTGTTTTTGCACGAAGCAATACCGGGGCATCATTACCAAATGAGCACACAGTCAGAAAATAAAACACTGCCCGCTTACCGCAGGTTTTTATGGTATGGTGCTTATGGCGAAGGCTATGCATTGTACAGCGAAAGTTTAGGAAAAGAATTAGGATTGTACACCGATCCTTACCAATACATGGGTGCCCTTGGCGATGAAATTCACCGTGCCATAAGGCTTGTAGTTGATGTTGCTATGCACACCGGCAAAATGACAAGAGAGCAGGCTATTACTTACATGATGCAAAACGAAGCCATTAGCCAAGAAGGCGCCACTGCTGAGATAGAGCGTTACATGGTATACCCGGCACAGGCATTGAGTTACAAAACCGGCGCATTAAAAATTAAAGAACTGCGTGAAAAATATGAACAAATGCTGGGCAGTAAATTTAGCCTTGCAGCATTTCATGATGAGTTTTTAAAAGATGGTTGTATGCCACTGGAGATCATAGAAAAATCTATGAATGAATGGGCGAAGAAGCAGTAAGGGTAATTTAAAAAAATGCTTTTGTAAAATGTTTGGGGGCTGTGGTTTTTGTAGCTATGTGCAACATTTGTTCGGCCTTAGTCGCTGTACCGTATGCCGCTAAGGAGCGGCACACATCGCTCCCTCCGCCGCAGCCCTTGGGCTATAGAATATTTATTTAGCTTTTATCGGTGGTAAGATATTAGCAAACGTTGCGTGAACTTCGAAACGAGGCCGAGAAAAAGCGGTTGATATAACTATTGTAATTTTAAAACTGTATAAAAAAATTATCAATATTAATCTGAAAAAGTGATTTAAAGATGTCTTTTTTATTAGGTTATTTTCGCTAAATCTATTTGAATCTTTTATGCAAAAAACAACTTAAAATTATTAGGAATTTAACCTCACAATTATGTACAGAAAAAAATATAATATTATGCGACTTAACCTGTTATTATTAATTCTTCTGTTTCCGTTTTTATCTATTGGTCAAAAAGCTTTTATTTCTAAACAAAATACTTTTTACCTCGGAGTGGTTAATCCACTTAAAATTTTAAAAGGAAATTTACCATGTGAAAATCTTGTAATTAAATCCGATCATGGTGAAGTTTATTCTGACAATTGCACATTTAAATTCTACTCTGAAATTCCCGGTCCTGTACATTTTACTGTGTATAAAAAAACAACCGCAGGATTAAAGAAATTAGAAGAAGCAGATTTTAAAATGAAGTGGTTTGATAAACCGGTATTTAGGATTGGTTATGGAATGGCAAGGGTCCCTTTGCTCGAAATTAAAAGACAAGACACCGTTAGCGTCGTTTGTCAGAACCTAGAATACAAGATCAAAAAATTTAGTATTCAGGCTTTATTTAAAGCTTCGGTTACCTTTAAAACAGTTACAAATTTTGGTGGAAAATTAAGCAGTGAAGCGAAAGATTTATTTAGCCAATTAAAACTTGAAGACTCATTTACTGTGTACTCAATTATTGCCATCGATCCGAACGGAAAAGAAGTAAACATTTCTTCCTCTACTTTTACGGTGTATTAGGTCAATGTAACTTTAATATCCTTAAAATTCAGCGAATCGTCTCATAGAAAAGGTAAATATATTTAAAACGAAATAGCATTCTCCGTAATTAAAATCTACCGCCTTATTAAGCGTAGACACAATTAAAATAAGATGTCTACGCCGAGGAAAAATTTTGATATTGTTTGTTGTTGCAAAACGAGAAACTGTCCAAAAGCTGACGGGCAATCTCATTTAATTAAGGTTTGTCAGATTGAGCTTGTCGAAGTCGGTACAGAAATAAATGAACTAAAACCGGTTTCGACAAGCTGCTAATGACATGTAAACTAAAACGCTTACGTTCAGAGTATTAGAATGTTCCCGCAAAAGGGGGGACCAAAGACGGGTCTGACGAAACATATCGGCTTCGAGAAGCTGCTAATGACATGTATTAAAAAATACTTTCGTTCAAATTATTTTGGTGTCCGCCTGAGCCTGTCGAAGGCACGGTTATTAAAATTCAGCGTCTTCGACAAGCTCAGACTGACACTCCAATATGATCGTACTTTTGTCATTTGTAAAGAGCTCAAAATTTATTTTATGAGTGCCTCAACCTGACAGGCCATTTTCTTAACTAAATTACCAACGGCTGCCGGATAGAAGTGGAAATCCTTTTTGCTGCCTTTGAGCAAAAAGATTGTAACGTATAGCCGGAACAAAATCTGAACAAAGTTTTATGCCAACAGCCCCAAATTCTATTTTATGGTTTTATAAATTGTACCATCCTTCATTACCCATTTTACATTTTGTAAAACCTGTACGTTTTGTGTTGGGTCACCGGCCACTGCTATAATATCTGCATAATTGCCTACTTTAATTTCGCCAAGTAGGGGTTGGCCTAAAAGGTCAGAACCGTTTATGGTGGCGGTTTGTATAGCCTGCAGCGGTGTGTAGCCATACTGTACCATAAAGTCAAAATCTTTTGTCTGAGCTACGTTCCAGTCGTAACCACCAATATCAGTACCGTATGCAATTTTAATACCTGCGGCTGTTGCTTTTTTAAATAGTGCGGGTTCTGTCTCTGAAAAATATTTATTCATAAGGCTTCCGGCTTTTGCACGGCCATCTGCAACAAAATCGTTTACATAAATGGTAGGACACCAATACACATTTTTCTTTACCATGGTTTGTATACATTCATCATCCATACCAAAGCCATGTTCAATGGATGATGCGCCGGCACTAATAGCTGCTAAAATTCCATCTCTTGTTACTGCATGTGCTGCAAGTTTACGGTTGCTGCGTTTTACTTCATCACCAACGGCCATAATTTCTTCTGTGGTAAAATTTGGCATACTTCTATAACTGCCATCGGGCAATTTACTGTAGCCTCTGTCTGCATAAATTTTTATCCAGTCTGCGCCATGTGCAATCTGGTCACGCACTACACGGCGGGCTTCATCGGCTCCGGTAATTTCTTTTAAACCTTTTGGAATAGTAAGCTCCCAGGCATATGATGTTTCGCTGATGGGATAATGGCCGGTTGTGTTAATGGCAAGTGTTGATACAAACATGCGTGGGCCTGCCATTTCACCATTTTTAATTGCTTTTTTAAGATCTACATCTGTGTAGCCAGCACCTTCTGTACCTAAATCTCGAATGGTTGTAAAACCGTTTTGCAAAGCAATGCCGCAACTGCGTACTGCACGTATGGTGCGGTAAGGAATTGATTCTTTTAAAAGCTGTACATCATAATCTTCGCTGGTAATATCGCCCTGCAACAATACATGCGTATGGCAATCTATTAAACCTGGTAAAATCGTGTAGGCAGATAAATCTATAACGGTATCGGCTTTAATTTTTGCCATAGCACCTGCCGGTGAAATGGATTCTATTTTATTATTTTTTACAATGATGGTTACATTTTTATTTAGCTGACCGGTCCTTACATCCAACACAGCACCGCATTTGATGGCTGTTGTTTTTTGTGCAGATAAAATAAATGTAATGGAACATAAAGTAATGAAGAGGAAAATTTTACGCATAGTATTTAGTTTTAGTAATACAAAATACTACAATATTTGTTGTAATAAATATTTGGAAGCAAAGAATGCGGAAACAAGTTAAAAAGCACAATTTTATTTTTTGCTTTTTTGCTACACTTTAAAATGCAGAAAATATTTTAATTATACCTTCAGTTAAAAATAGTATGAAGAAGAACTTACTCTACATAACATTAATTATTGCATTTGTTATTGAAGCGGCATTAACCGTATTATGTTTTTTTAAACCTGTAATGGCAATGGGTTTGTTTGGTATGACGTATAATAGCGAGACTGCTTTTTTAGGATATATTATTGCATGGTTTTGCCTGCTTGTATCTGTACTTATTATTTACGCTTTGTTTGCTTTAAAAAATAATAACAACGGGTTTAAAATTTTAATTTATATCCTCGGTTGTTGGTGGATTGGGCTTGGGATAGGTGTTTACCTCATTTTTAATAAAACAGATAATCTTTTGCTGGATTCGTTAAAAGGCCTTTTATTGATAGTTTTAAATTACCTGTATGCAAAAGAGAAAAAAATTAGGTACTATTAAATATCTACTCTTTGTAATTTCTTTTTTCGGGTAATTTCTTCCGGAAGGTTTTCTATTATACATGATTTTAGAATGCTTGAAAGTCTTGTTTTTACAAATCCTTTTATTGTTACCATACTTATTTCTCTTGCAGGGGCAGGACTTTTAAAATACCGGAGCATGGCTTTCTTAGCGGCACTCATATCCAACGTAGCAAGTTCGGGCAATAACGTAATACCTTCATTCTTTTCAACAAAATTTTTAAGCGTTTCTATGCTGCCTGTTTCGTACTCCAAATGTTTTTCAATGGTGGAGTTTTTTTGTAACTCACACAGGTTAAGTGTTTGGCTGCGGAGGCAGTGACCTTCTTCTGCCAGCCACAAACGGTTGGGATCTATATCTGATGGCAGTATATATTTTTTGGAAAACATTTTCTCTCTTTTAGAAACATAAGCAATAAACTCTTCGTTAAACAAAACGTCTTCTCTTAATTCTGCACGTGCAAGCGGTGTTGCAAGAATACCGATATCGAGGCTCCCGTTGTTTAACCGTTTAATAATTTTTTCTGTTGTTAATTCACTAATGCTGAGTTTTACCGCAGGATATTTTTTTATAAATGACATTAAAAACAAGGGTAATAAGTAAGGGGCAAGTGTAGGAATAATACCAATTTTTAAATGCCCTTCCAGACTGTTTTTTTGCTGCTGTATGAGTTGGGCAACCATGGCAGTTTCGGCAAGTATTTTTTTTGCCTGTTCTATAATAATTGCTCCCGTTTCAGTGGTTGTAACAGGCATGGTGTTTCTGGAAAAAATGGTTGTCTTTAATTCTTCTTCCAGCTTTTGCACCTGCAAACTTAAAGATGGCTGCGCAATGTGGCAATGTGCTGCGGCTTTCCCAAAGTGGCGAAACGAATCCAGTGCAACAATGTATTCCAGTTGTGTAAGTGTCATTATAGTTAAAAGCTATTAACATGTAAAATTAATTAATTAAAATTATAATTTTACAGTTCATTTTCTTACAATAAAAATCATTTTTTGTATAAGATTTATAATAGCCACTTAATAGAAAATCTATTAAAAATTCACAATGAAATCCTTTTTTAAGAGGATCAAAACACACAGGCAAAAAATTGGTATGGCTATTGCTTATGCTCACATGTACAAGGTAAAAAACGTTATCAAACTGCAGAAGTTAAATTATAAACACATTCCCCATTGAGAACCTAAAGCCATGAAAATAATTTTTATGGCTTTCTTTTTTATACCTAAAAAAATGACTTCGGTTAAAGAGTAGTCTATTATAATTTTAGAAATAGTGCAATTATGATTACCTATGTGGTGCTAACAAAAAACGATATAATTTTTATTTTCAATAAATGACAAAATCAGAGATACAGTTTTTAGAAGGGCCACAAAATCGATGGAAAGATTTTAGGTTTGCATTCAGCGTTTTAAGAGAATTTATAAAAGGGTTTAGAAGCCTGCATTGGTCAGGGCCTTGCGTAACTATTTTTGGATCAGCAAGGTTTAAAGAAGATCATATTTATTACAAACAAACAGAAGTAATTGCAGGCGAAATTGCCAAGCTGGGGTTTACTATTTTAACCGGTGGCGGACCGGGCATAATGGAAGCTGCCAACCGTGGTGCTCGGGAAGTTGGTGGCAGGAGTGTAGGCTGTAATATAGTTTTACCGCACGAACAACACCACAACCCATATTTAGATAAATGGGTAAACATCAAATACTTTTTTGTACGCAAAACTTTGCTCATAAAATATTCCTATGCCTTTGTGGTAATGCCCGGGGGTTTTGGTACGCTCGATGAGTATTTTGAAGCACTTACTCTTATTCAAACAAAAATGATAAGCCAGTTTCCGATCATTATTTTTGATAA
>JAYTCO010000490.1:0-16311 GCA_043736415.1 Ferruginibacter sp.
AGCAGCAAGCAACGAAAGCTTTGGCTACAACGAAGATGAAATTGTAAGTACCGATGTAATCGGAATCAACTTCGGTTCATTGTTTGATTCTACCCAAACCAAAGTACAAACAATTGGCGATAAGCAACTGGTAAAAACGGTAAGCTGGTACGATAATGAAATGAGTTATGTATCGCAGTTGGTAAGAACAGTAAGTTATTTTGCAGGGCTAATAAACAAATAAGAAATTACATGTACTGATAGAAAGCCTCCCTGAAAATGGGAGGCTTTTTTGTTTTTTACAAGTACAGCTTAAACAGTAACTTTACTGAAACGATAATTTATGGAACAGGAATTATTAAAACGAATTACCATTATACCTGGTTTAATGGGTGGGAAACCCACAATTAGGGGGATGCGTTTTAAAGTATCTGATGTTTTAGGGTACCTATCGGCAGGTATGACAGAAGCTGAAATTTTGGAAGATTTTTCTTACTTAGAAAAGGAAGACATCACTGCTTCACTTGCGTATGCTGCGAAAAAATTAGATCATACTGTAATACTTGTAGTAAATGACGCAGCTTGATGAAATAGAGTTTTGGATTGACTTGAACTTACCTCCCCAAATGGCAATTTAATTAAAAGAAGAATTTGGAGTAAAGGCAAAATCTTTTAAGGAATTAAAGTTTGAAATTACTCCGGATGTTGAAGTTTATAAAATGGCAGCGCAAAAAGACAATAAAATTATTATTACAACCAAGGATATAGATTTCTCCAATTATCAGAAAGTAGCAGGTGCACCACCGAGAATATTATATTTAAACATTGGAAACATATCGAACAAGAATTTAAAATCACTTTTTCAAGAAAGATTTCCTGAAATACTTAATTTATTTTTAACCACAAACGATCCATTAATAGAAATCTCAACCTTATAATACCATGAGCAAATTTTCCGACTTCAATTTTAAAGGACATACAGCATTAGTAAGAGTAGATTTTAATGTGCCGCTGGATGATAAAAACGTTATTACAGATGATACAAGAATGGCTGCTACAATCCCTACCATTAAAAAGATACTGGCAGATGGTGGCAGTGTAGTTTTAATGAGCCATCTGGGAAGACCAAAAGAGGGTCTTACAGATAAATTTTCTTTAAAGCATTTGGTAAATCATTTGCACGAATTGTTGGGAGGCGATACAAAAGTTTTTTTTGCTGATGATTGTATTGGCTCGCAGGCAGGCCTTACGGCAAGCATGCTTAGAGGTGGCGAGGTATTGTTGCTGGAAAATCTGCGTTTTCACAAAGAAGAAGAAAAAGGCGATGAAGCATTTGCAAAAAAATTAAGTGCTCTTGGTGATGTATATGTAAACGATGCATTTGGCACAGCACACCGTGCGCATGCATCTACAGCAGTTATTGCAAAATTTTACGAACCTGCCAATAAAATGTTTGGTCTGTTAATGGAGGCCGAAGTAAAAAGTGCAGATAAGGTAATGCACAACAATGAAAAACCTTTTACTGCAATTATTGGCGGTGCAAAAGTTTCGGATAAAATATTAATAATAGAAAATTTATTAGAGCGTGCTACAGATATAATTATTGGTGGCGGCATGGCTTATACTTTTTTAAAAGCTCGTGGCGGCAACATTGGTGCATCACTTTGCGAAGATGACAGACTGCAGACAGCATTGGATATTTTAGAAAAAGCAAAACAAAAAAACGTTAGTATTCACCTGCCTGAAACCTCTGTTATTGCAGATAAATTTGCTGCTGATGCAAATACAAAAGATTGCCCAAGCGACCAGATACCTGATGGATGGATGGGATTGGATATCGGACCAAAAGCGGTAGGAATATTTAGTGAGATAATAAACAAATCAAAAACCATTTTGTGGAACGGACCCATGGGTGTTTTTGAAATGGAAAAATTCCAAAACGGCACTAAAGCCATAGCACTTGCAGTTTCAGAAGCCACAAGCCATGGCGCATTTTCCTTAGTAGGCGGTGGCGATAGTGTAGCTGCGGTAAATAAATTTAATCTCGCAGATAAAGTGAGTTATGTAAGCACCGGTGGAGGGGCATTGCTGGAATATTTTGAAGGGAAAATATTGCCGGGGATTGAGGCGATGGAAGAATAGATTGGGGCAAAAAATTTGGTTGTATATTTTGTAAAGTATTTGAGGTAAACTAAAATAATATTTAAAGTGTAAAATTTAGAAGTTGGAAGTTATGATTTATTCAATTTTGGGTAATGGGCGATACATTGCTTCTAAGTAAATAATTTTTATTCTTTTGGTATAAACTTATTGTATTCCTTAATTTATTGTGTAAAAATTAAGGATGCTGCTGTTTGGTCATCATCAAAAGTAATTCTCAAATCTCATTTTAATAAAAGAAAATTCGAAGTTTTAGTAGAAAAAATTTGAGAATTAATTAAATGACTGCTCAGAAATGAGCATCTTTTTCTCTTTAGTTTAAGGAACTTTCTTTTTCCTTTTTAAAATATCCTGTTGCGCTTTTTCAGCGGCTGTTTCTATTTCCTTCATTTCTTGTTCATCAAATTCAACTTCTGTACTGTCTGTTCCATTCTGCAAAGCAGCCTCTTTTGCTTTTGCTTTTGATTTTGCCTGCCTTTTAAAATACCCCCTGAATAAAATATTTCCCTGTAATGCTTTCATGTTTTCACTGAATCCAAAAGCTGCATCATTTACTGTTGACATGGTAACTTTAGCGCCTGCGGCAGTTGCTTCCAGGCTTTTAGCGAGCTCGTCACTGTAAAGTAATCTTCCGATAGAACCGCGCCCCGATTTGATATCTGAACTTACGCCGGCAAGAGAACCGGTCATATTTTTTACATTATTTACAGCCCCTTCCATGGAAACTGCCAGATCATCTTTATACAACAATCTACCAAGACTACCTTTACCCTCGCTAAGCTGAACAGTTATACCTGCTAAAGAACGGGATAAAACTTCCGCATTTTCCGCAACTTTAGTCATCCTTGCAATTGTTTTATCAAAGTCCAGAGGGTTGGTAGTTCTTATCTTTTCCCCGTCTTTTAACAGTGTTACATCAGGGCCGCCAGCAGTGATCATGATCAATTTATCACCCATCAATCCGTCTGAACCTATACTTGCCATCGAAGTAGCTTTCAGGAATGGTTTGATCTTGGATTGTAAAAGCATATCGACCCTTACCATTGTATCAGAAACGATAGAAATATTTTCTACTGTACCTACATCTATACCTGCAAACCTGATCTTGTTACCGGCCTGTAAACCGCCAACTGTATTGAACGTTCCATAAACCGTGAATGTATTTCCGAACATATTTTTATTTTTTCCTATAAAAAAAATACCTACGACTAAAATCAGAATTCCGACTATGGTAAATATTCCTATTCCTATTTTTTGTGATGGGGTTACTTTCATTGTGATTTTTTTATTAATTTTTTATTTGCAATTTGCCAGTTTATACCAGAGCCACTGTTTGATGATCCTATTATTTAAAAAATGAACCTACTAGTTCATCCTGTGAATTTTTCAGTTCTTCAAAATTTCCTTCTGCTATAACTTTTCCCTCATTCATTACCAGTATTCTGTCTGATGTTATCTCCGCACAGGCCATATCATGAGTGATAATGATCGACGAAGTTTTATACTTTTTTTGCATTAACAGAATCAGTTCGCTTATTTCACGGGAAGTGATTGGATCAAGGCCCGTTGTCGGTTCATCATATAGCATAATTTCCGGCTTTAAAATAAGTGTGCGGGCAAGCCCGATTCGTTTTCTCATTCCCCCTGACAGATCTGAAGGCATAGCATCAATAGCCGATAATAAGCCTACAGCCTCAAGTACTTCTTCTATTCTTTGTTTTATTTCATCCTGATCTTTGATCTTTAAAACACGTGTTAAAGGAAATTCAAGATTTTCTCTTACAGTCATTGAATCATACAATGCACCACTTTGAAATAAGAAACCCACTTTTGTTCTTAATTCTTTAAGATCCGGGCTACTCAGGTTATTTACATCCTCGTCTAAAACCACCACGCTGCCTTCATCCTGTACAAGTAATCCCACCATACATTTTATGGTAACAGATTTTCCGGTACCGGATTTACCCAAAACTACCAGGTTTTCCCCCTTAAAAAGATCCATACTGATATCTGTCAGTACATTTTTAGATCCAAAGGATTTTTTTACATTGCGTAATTCAATAACAGTTTTTGTATTTTCCTTTTGCTCTTTATTTTTAGTCAGCGTTTCCATCAGAATATTTTCAATTGTAAGCGAATACAGAGGTGAGCTGAACAGCAATAGCATCCAGCAGAATGATCCATAGCGATGCACTCACAACAGCTGAATTAGCTGCCACACCCACACTTTCAGTTCCACGGTTTGAATTATAGCCTTTATAACAACCTACAAAGCCAATAGCAAAACCGAAAAAAATTGTTTTTGCAAATGAGGGCAGAAGATCTACGAAAGTGAGTGGACTGAAAGCCTTATTAAAGTAAAGTAAGAAACTGTAATGACCTCCAATGTTAGAAGCAGTAAAGCCTCCCAAAAGCGCTAGCGCATCTGCCATAAGAGTAAGAAGGGGTATCATTATGGTGCATGCCAGTATACGTGTAACAACCAGATATTGTATCGGATTTGCACCTGATACTTCCATTGCATCAATCTGCTCGCTTACTTTCATACTGCCAAGTTCTGCACCAATGCTTGAAGAAATTTTTCCAGCACATATAAGTGCTATTATCACAGGACATATCTCGCGGATAATTGAAATTGCTACCATACCTGGTACAAAGCTACCTGCCCCGAATCCTTTCATCGTAGGTTCTGATTGAAGGGTCATTACAAAACCAAGGATAAAACCTGTTATACCTACTAGGGACAAAGATTTGTATCCTATAATAAAACATTGCCGGATAAATTCGTTCCCTTCAAACCCCTGGGAAAATATATTACCAAAAAAACCGGACATAAAAGATATCTGGTTTCCGGCTTCTTCAAAAACCTTTTTTACCGAAGTTGTCATTGTATATTTATGAAATTTATTTTTTTCAGGCTTGTTTATTATTTAATCAGCATTTAACTATTGGTGCTCAATGACTGAAATAAATCATATTATTGAATACTGTAAATCTAAAAGCGTAAAGTGGAGAAGGATAAATCCACTGGCGGATTTGGATTAAACAAACCCCCTGCCATGTTTTGTTTTGTGTCCTCTGCTTTTTAACATTAACTGTTCTGTAGAAAGTATCTATTATTTGATAGATAAACTCAAAACTAAATTCAATAATTATTGATTATATAACAAAAGTTGTATTTATCTTAATATATGCATTGTACTATAAAAAATTAATTTCCCCTTAATGGCAAGGGTTTCAGCATTTTGGGTAATAAAAGGGGCAAGAGAAATTTAAAGAATAAACTTCTTTTTGAAAAGAAGACAATATCTATTGAATAATAACTACATCTCAACAATACCGGCCCCTGTCGGACGTTGTATCATTTATAATATGTTTTCTCTGGAAACGAAAACTTTATCTTTCATTTTTTGAATACTGTATATTTTGTAAAAAATCCTGTTAGACTGTAAATTGAAATTTTGCTGACCAGTGTTTGTATTTTTCGGACTTTGCACTTATGTTCTATTTTCCTTTGCAAAGATTTTAATGGATATAATCCAATCTTTGTTGAATAAATTTATCAGCAAAAAAATTTTCCAATCAAAAGACAATTCCCAAATCACATGCTTTTATTATTGGCTTTTTGTTTTGTTTTACTTAGAAAATGATCATTGATATAACGACCGGTAAAGACCTGGACGTTGGTGCGAAATAGACAGCACGACCGGCAAAGACCAGGACGTTGTGAAACTCATAAGTTGCAAATAGAAGAGATAAATTTAAAATTACTCCATCGTTAGTCTTAACGAAATCCTTTTTATTTTGTTCTTCATAACATAATTATCATGCTCCGTTTCCTTTTATTATTTCTATTTGTTCCCCTTTACTTATTTGCCCCACTATCCTTAGAGACGCTTCGCTTAACTCAAAGGATAGAGCAAACGTAAACAGTTATCATATAAATCAAAAAAGCCTCTCATTTCTGAGAGGCTTTAGTAGCACGTACGGGAATCGAACCCGTGACTCTTCCGTGAAAGGGAAGCGTCTTAACCCCTTGACCAACGCGCCGTTCCGTTTTAGGATTGCAAATATATAAACTTAGGTTTTGTAAAACAAATATTTTGAAGATTCTGCAAAAAATGATTTACTCAATCACGATTTCCTGGTGACGGGTAGGGATGTCAACATTTTTAAAACCCTTATCTAAAACTTTTTGCCTAAAATCTTTTTGAACATCCGGCTCACCATGTACTAAAAATACTTTCTTAACTTTTGCTGCATCCTGACAATCTAAAAAGTGCAAGAGATCGTTGTAATCTCCGTGAGCACTCATGCTTCTTATCTGTCCAACTTCTGCATTTACCTGGTGCCACTGCCCAAATATTCTAACTTCTTTATCGCCGTTATTTAACCGACCTCCAAGTGAATGTGGCTCGCAATATCCTGTAAGTAAAATACTGTTACGGCTGTTTTCAATATTATTACTGATGTGGTGTTTTACTCTGCCGGCTTCTGCCATGCCACTTGCAGAAATAATAACGCAGGCATCTTTAATATAATTTAAACGCTTTGAATCATCTACAGATGTTGTAAATTTTAACCCTGGGAAATCAAAAGGATCTTTATCTGTTTTTAAAACTTCCTGTATGCTTTCGTTAAAATACTGAGGATATCTTTTTAAAATTTCTGTTGCTTTAGTACTAAGTGGGCTGTCAACATAATAATCAACAGCAGGTAATTTATTTTCTAAACTAAGCAGGTTTAACGCATACAATATTTCCTGAGTTCTACCTACGCTGAATGCAGGCATTATTAATTTTCCTTTCTTTTTTAAACAGGTATTTTCTACCCATTCCAGCAATGCATCTGTTGTGGGATGAAACTGTTCGTGCAACGTATTACCATAAGTTGATTCAATTAAAATATAGTCAGCCTGCTCAAACGGCGCCGGAGATTTTAAAATGATGTCTCTGTATCTGCCAACATCGCCACTAAAAGTAATGCGTGTCTGTTTTCCGTTTTCGGTTATCCTTAAATGGACAGCAGCACTGCCAATAATATGCCCTGCATCTGTGTAACTAAAAGAAATATTTTCATCTATTGTAAACCAAGTGTCGTATTCTACAGTTTCAAATCTGTCAGCGGCTGCAAGTGCATCTAACGTTGTATATAAAGGCTGTGCATAAGGAAGCCCTTCTAATGCCAACCGCTTGTTTACAAATTTTATATCGTTTTCCTGAATGCCTGCACTGTCTTCCATTAAAATACTGGCAAGATCTTTTGTAGCGGGAGTTGCAAATATTTTTCCGGCGTAACCATCTTTTACAAGCTTAGGTAAAAGTCCACAATGATCGATATGTGCATGAGATAAAATAACATAATCAACATCACCCGCATTAAAACCGAAATCTTTGTTTAGTTCATCGGTCTGGTCGCCCATTCCTTGGAACATACCACAATCAAGCAATATTTTTTTACCGTTGTCTAGTGTGACAAGATGTTTGGAACCAGTAACTGTTTGTGCAGCACCATGAAAAGCTATTTTCATACAAAGAGGTTTAGTGTTTAAAGGTAAGGGTTTGAAAGAGACGATGGACTATAGACCATGGACGACGGACCACAGACAATGGACCACAAAACCCTTCAATATAAATTGTAAACTTTATGCGAAATTGGTAATCGAAAATTTATCAACTACCAACTACCAACTAGCAACTAGCAACTGCTCACTCTATTCCAAAATTTCCTGTATTTGTGTGGCAGGCATATTTGCATTGCGCATAGCTATTCCTCTTACTGCGTTTGCCGTAAATTCTTCAAAAGCTTTTTTAGAAATGGCTTCATCGCTCACCATAGACGGTACACCAATATCGCCACCTTCCCTTATACTTTGCACAATAGGTATCTGCCCAAGAAAAGGAATATCAAATTCTTCTGAAAGATGTTTACCACCATCTTTGCCAAACAGATAATATTTATTATCAGGCAATTCCTCCGGAGTGAAGTAACTCATATTTTCTACCAGGCCAATTATTGGCACTTTTAACTGTGCCTGCGAAAACATTGCTATACCTTTTTTTGCATCTGCAAGTGCAATTGTTTGAGGCGTTGTTACAACAATAACTCCGGTTACAGGGACCGTCTGTACAATTGTAAGGTGTATATCTCCTGTGCCCGGCGGCATATCAATAATTAAATAATCAAGCTCTCCCCAATCTACCTCGCTAACAAATTGTTTAATTGCGCTGCTTACCATTGGGCCACGCCAAACTACTGCCTGTTTTTCATCTATCAACAAACCGATGCTCATTACTTTAATACCGAATTTATTAATGGGCACAATTAAACCTTTGCCACCATTGTCTTTCATCATTGGCCTGTCCCCTCTAATGCCAAACATAATATGCTGGCTTGGTCCATAAATATCAGCATCCATTAAACCTACTTTTGCCCCATCTGCTGCCAATGCCAATGCAAAGTTTGCAGAAACTGTACTTTTACCAACGCCGCCTTTACCACTTACTACCGCAATAATATTTTTAACCCCGCTTAAAATTGTTTTAGGGTCAGTGCGGTTACTGGTAGTATTACTCGTAAAATTTACAATAACAACAGCCTCTTTGTTCACCAATATCTTTACGGCATTTATACATGCATTTTGTATATGTTCTTTCATTGGGCATGCAGGTGTTGTAAGCACAACTGTAAACGAAACATCGTTCCCTTCAATCACCACATTTTGTATCATATTTAATTTTACCAAGTCCTGCCCAAGGTCAGGCTCCTGAACATTACTCAGTGCTTTTAGAATATCATCTTTTGTCATAATGCTATATTTTTTTCCTGTACTTTATTTACCGCATGGCTGCATATTTCGTAGATTACAGCGTGGCTCAAATTATTGTTAAATAAATTTTTTGTGCCGCAAAATTAAACATTGAAGGCCGTACTTTGTTTATCAATATTTTTTACAGTATTTCGTTTTGCAGAAAAGCTAAGAAAACGATGTGACACACAATTATGAAAAAATTTTTACGCTATACTTTATTTTTTATTTTATTAATTCCTGCTGCGGCAAATGCACAATTCGAAACATTTAAAGATTCAGTTGTACAATTATATGGAGTAGTAATGACGGCTGACAGTTTAAAAGGTGTGCCTGCAGCCAGTATCGTTGTAAAGGGTCAAAACAGAGGAACCATCTCTAACGGCGACGGGGTATTTAGTATTGTTGTTTTAAAAGGTGATAATATTGAATTTAGCAGTATTGGTTATAAACCTATAACAATAAAAATTCCAAAAGAATTAAAGGGAAATCAGCAAAGCATTATTCAACTAATGGTAACCGACACCGTTTATTTACCGGCAACAATAATAAAACCAAGGCTTACAAGGCAACAGTTTGAAAGAGATTTTGTAAACAACCCTGTACCTGACGATGAGATAACAACCGCCCAACGAAACACCAGCGCTGCCACCAGAAGATTTTTAGCAGCTACACTTACAACAGATGGCAGAGAAGCATCTAACCAATATCTGAGACAATATTCCAATAAACTTTCCTATTCGGGACAGTTGGCACCGCAAAATATATTTAATCCATTTGCATGGAATGAATTTATCAAAGCATGGAAAAGAGGAGATTACAAAAGAAAATCCTAAACAGTTTTTATTTTATACTTCCCAAAATATTTTTGACTTTACGTTTTACTCAAATTTTATGAAATTTATTTATTTATTGCTGCTTATTGCTGCAACTTTTACGGCAACAGCGCAAGAAGCAATGCTTTATAACCCAAATGCAAATGCAGCAAAAGATATAGCTGCGGCGGTAAAAAAAGCAAAAAGTTCCAACAAATATGTACTCATTCAGGGTGGTGGCAACTGGTGCAAATGGTGCATAGAATTTGCAAGGTTTGCAAAGGCGGATGCCGGTATTGATTCTGTTTTAAACAGTTCTTTTGTGTGGTACCATTTAAACTACAGCAAAGAAAATGAAAACAAAATAATGTTTGCAAAATTGGGTTATCCGCAACGTTTTGGATATCCTGTATTTATAGTTTTAAACGAAAAAGGAGAACGCATTCATACCCAAAACAGCGAATATCTTGAAAACGGTAAAGGCGGTTATGATCAAAGAAAAGTGCAAAGTTTTTTAGAAAACTGGAGCCCAAGAGTATTAGCACCCGCAATTTGGGGCGATAAATAATTGCAGCACTCAACGGTTTGTATTACAGGTAAATTCAGCTGGAAAAGAGTACAAACACTCATTTTATATCCATAAAATAATAATACTCTGCTCGTTGCGTTTTAGTAAAAATTAAAACTAACCATTATCACAAAGGAAGCCGTAATAATATTCGATGATTTTGTAAACAAAATCAATAACCCTATTGGGTTTCGTTTATTTCTATTAATGAAATTACCTGCTGCATATTTTTGCGGTATCAGGGTTAGATATACTGACGAAACCAAATGTGCTGTTACGGTTCCATTTAAATGGCTTACAAAAAACCCTTTTAGAAGTACGTATTTTGCATGTCTCGCTATGGCTGCGGAAATGAGTACCGGCGTTTTGGCTATGGGTCATATTTACAAAAAAGCTCCCGAAGTAAGCATGCTCGTAACAAAAATGGAAGCAAATTTTTTTAAGAAAGCTAAGGGTACGATAACTTTTATTTCTGAAGATGGGCGTAGAATAGCATCAATGATAAGAGAAGCCATGTCATCCGGCAAAAGTACTTCTGTAAATGCTTATTCAACAGGCAAAAATAAAGAAGGAGATACTGTAGCAGAATTTGTTATAACCTGGTCATTTAAAGTAAAAACGCTCAAAGTTTAAACATCATAAATAGCGCTTGTTTTTAATTGTGTAAATTGCAATTGATTGATCCTTAAAATTAAATCATAGAAATTAAACAGTCTGTGTTTTACTTTTAAATCGTAGGCCGTATAAAACCTACCAAGATCATAACAGGAAAATTATGGCAAAAGAACTTCGAAAACAATTAGCATTAGAATACCATTCCAAAGGAAGACCGGGAAAAATTGAAGTAATACCTACCAAAGAAGCAAAGACCCAGCGTGATTTATCGTTAGCATATTCGCCAGGTGTTGCAGAACCCTGCAAAGAAATTGTAAACAACCCTGATGATATTTTTAAGTACACTGCTAAAGGAAATTTAGTAGGCGTTATAACCAATGGTACAGCAGTTTTAGGCTTGGGTAATATTGGACCCGAAGCTAGTAAGCCTGTAATGGAAGGCAAGGCAGTTCTTTTTAAAATATTTGCAGACATAGATGTTTTTGATATTGAAATAAATGAAACAGATCCTCAAAAATTTGTAGATATTGTTGCTGCGCTTGAGCCTACTTTTGGCGGCATTAATTTAGAGGATATAAAAGCCCCGGAATGTTTTTTTATAGAACAGGAACTAAAAAAACGCTGTAAAATTCCGGTAATGCACGATGACCAGCATGGTACTGCAATTATATCTGCAGCAGCATTATTAAATGCATTGGAGATTCAAAAGAAGAAAATAGAAAAGGTTCATTTTGTTATAAATGGCGCAGGGGCAGCTGCTACGGCCTGTATACGTTTATATGTATCACTCGGTGCAAAACCTGAAAACTTTTTTGTTTTTGATAAGGATGGGATTTTACACAGTGGCCGGACCGATATTCCTGAAGTACAGATACCGTTTACAAGAGATAAAAAATATATTGACTGGGATCTTACAAAAGCCATGAAAGATGCCGATGTCTTTCTTGGATTAAGTGTTGGCAACGTTGTAACGGCAGATATGGTAAAGTCCATGGCTAAAAACCCAATAGTTTTTGCTATGGCAAATCCGGAACCTGAAATAATGTATGACATAGCCAAAAACAGCCGTAAAGATTTGATAATGGCCACCGGCAGAAGCGATACACCAAACCAGGTAAATAATGTTTTAGGTTTTCCTTATATATTTAGAGGTGCTTTAGATGTAAGGGCTACGGGTATTAATGAAGAAATGAAACTCGCCGCTGTAAAAGCTTTGGCAGAGCTTGCTAAAACACCTGTACCTGATATCGTAAACCTTGCTTACAACGAAAAAAATCTTTCTTTTGGTGAAGATTATATCATACCTAAACCTTTAGACCCACGCTTACTTGCAGCAATTGCACCCGCAGTTGCAAAAGCAGCTATGGAAAGTGGTGTGGCACGAAAAGATATTACTGACTGGGAAGCGTATAAAATTGAAATGAATAACAGGCTTGGCCTGGATAACCAGCTTAGCCGTGCAATAGGTAATAAGGCCAGACAAAACCCTAAACGTGTTGTATTTGCAGATGCAGAAAATTCGAAGGTTTTAAAAACTGCACAGTTGGTACTTGAAGAAAAAATAGGTTATCCAATTTTATTGGGTGATGAAAAGAAAATAAGAAAAATAGCTGCTGATAATTCTGTAGATTTAGAAGGTATGCCAATTATTAATCCGAAAGATGACGACACTGAAGAAATGCGAAAATCTTTTGGAGAAATATTTTTTGAAAAAAGACACCGCAAAGGTGTGAATAGATACGAAGCATACAAAGCCATGAAAGAACGAAACCATTTTGGCTGTATGATGGTGGAGACGGGCGTTGCAGACTGTATGATTAGCGGATTAAGCAGAAATTATCCTGACACCATTAAACCGGCTTTACAAATAATTGGTACTGAACCAGGCGTAAAGAAGATTGCAGGAATGTATTTGTTGTTTACCAAGAGAGGTCCACTGTTTTTAGCAGATACCACAGTTAATTTTAACCCGACAGCAGAAGAACTTGCAGAAATAACGCTATTGGTTGCACGAGAAGTAAGGCAGTTTAATGTAGTACCAAAGATTGCAATGCTCTCCTATTCAAACTTTGGAAGCAGCGATTCGCCGGAGGCAAAACTTGTACAAAAAGCCCATGAAATTGTAAAACAAAAAGAGCCAAATTTAATTTGTGATGGTGAAATGCAGGGCATCCTTGCATTTAATAAAGAAATTTTAAAGGAAAACTACCCTTTTTCTGAACTTGTAAACGGGGAAGTTAATACGCTAATATTCCCCAACCTTGCAGCAGGCAATATTGCTTATAATCTGCTGCAGGAAGTTGGTGGTGCAGACAGTGTTGGTCCAATATTATTAGGATTGAACAAACCTGTACATGTGTTACAGTTGGGCAGCAGCATCCGCAGTATTTTTAATATGGTTGTTATTGCAGTTGTAGATGCACAATCTAAATCTAAAAACAGGATTACAACGATGCCTGCAACACAGGATGAAATTAAACGCAGTAAATGGTGGAAAACCAAAACAAAGACTTCGGTATAATTAATGAATAAATTGTAACCAATAACATATTAAAAACAATTGTTTTAATGAATTTTATAACACATCTTGGCAGGTATTCACTCATGTTGAAAGGCATGATTGCAAAACCTGAAAATGCAAAAGTTTACTGGAAAGAATTTATGTTGCAGTGCAATGATATCGGTATCGGCTCTATAGGTATCGTATCAATTGTTTCTATTTTTATGGGAGCTGTAAGTGCTGTACAGACTGCTTACCAGCTTACCAGCCCGCTTATACCTAAAAGCACCATAGCACAAATTGTTAGAGATACCGTTATTTTAGAATTTTCGCCAACGCTTGTCTGTATCGTACTTGCCGGTGTTGTGGGCAGTAAAATTGCCAGTGAGTTAGGAAACATGCGTGTGAGTGAACAGATAGATGCGTTGGAAATTATGGGTATCAATACAAAAACATATTTGATAATGCCCAAAATTACCGCCGCTTTAATAATGATTCCATTACTTGTGGTTATTTCTATGGTGTTGGGTATTTTAGGCGGAAGGTTAGCTGGTAATGCATCGGGCATTTTGTCAAACGATACTTTTGATCGTGGCCTAATGGAAAACTTTAATACGTTTAATGTTTGGTTTGCACTTATAAAAGCATACACATTTGCATTTATCATCAGTTCTATTCCAGCATATTATGGCTATCATGTAACCGGCGGTGCATTAGAAATTGGTCGATCCAGTACCAAAGCTGTTGTTGTCAGTTGTATAATGATTTTACTTTCTGATTATGCACTTGCGGCATTACTTCTTTAAAAAATTATTCTTTTTAATATGATTGAATTTAAAAACATAAAAAAATCTTTTGGCGATAAAGTTGTCCTTGATGGCGTAACCCACACAATGGAAACCGGAAAAACCAATTTAATTATTGGTACAAGCGGAAGCGGTAAAACGGTGTTGCAAAAATGCCTTGTTGGTTTGTTTGAACCCGATGAAGGAGAGATTATATACGATGGTAAAAGCTTTACTGATATGACGCAGGAAGAGCGTACAATTCTTAGAAGAGAAATAGGAATGCTTTTTCAAGGCTCTGCATTATTTGACAGTATGACGGTGGAGGAGAATATTAAATTTCCTCTAAACATGTTTACGAAAGATACCGGCACACAAAAACGCAAAAGAATTAATGAAGTTTTGGAAAGGGTAAACTTAAAAGATGCCAACAAAAAATTTCCGTCAGAAATAAGTGGTGGTATGAAAAAAAGAGTTGGTATAGCCAGAGCTATTGTGCTAAACCCAAAATACCTTTTTTGCGATGAACCCAATTCCGGCCTTGACCCAGTAACTTCTATGATAATTGATAAGCTGATAAAAGATTTAACAGTAGAATATAATATTACTACCATTATAAACACGCATGATATGAACAGCGTTATGGAAATTGGCGATAACATTCTTTATATGGTAGAAGGTAAAAAAGAGTGGAATGGTAACAGCAAGGACATTATTTTTTCTGACAATAAACCACTAAATGAATTTATTTTTGCTTCAGAATTTTTACAGGATGCAAAGAGTATGCGAATGATGGAAGCAAAAGGAAAAGTGCCGGAAGCTGTGAAATAATTTACCTAACTCTTTTTAAAAAGCCCTAAAATAATATTTTAGGGCTTTTTATTTATTAAATAAATAAAGAAACAATTCTAATTTTTAGCAATGGTTTGAAGATATAAACTGTGCCCTGATAATTTAATATGAAGGTAAAAAAAAGTAAAAAGATTTTACTTTTATATTTTAGAATCGTGTGTTTTTAAAAGCACTTTAATATTAAGTATGGATGTAAAAAGATAACAGTAATGTTGGGAAAAATTTCTTAAAAATACAGCATCTTCAATAAAGGATTTTGCATATTACTTAATTGTGGTTAATACGCTTAGTGAAATAAAAAGGATAGAAAATTTTATATTCATTTACAAAAAAATAATATTGAAGGTTAAGTTATTGTTATAGTTTTGTTTTTTAACCATTAACAATTTTATGAGATATCAACAATTAATCAGATTGATGCTGATTTTTTGTGCAACAGGCATAGGCTATTGCACAAATGCACAGGTTACCACTGCAACGCTAAGTGGAAATATTACTTCGTCAGATGGCAAGGCACTTTCAGGAGCTACTGTAAAAATTTCTTACAGTAATGCAGGTATAAACAAAACTACCATTACACAAAGTAACGGCTCGTATTTTGTTCCAAACTTAAGGGTGGGTGGGCCTTACAGCATAACTGTTTCCTTCACCGGATTTAACGAAAAAACAGAAAATAATATTTCGTTGGAGCTGGGACAAAATACTACAGTAGATTTTAAATTACAAACAACTTCTGTAAATCTTAATGAAGTAACGGTTTTATCAAAATCAAAATTGTTTGATAACCAACGCACCGGTGCTTCTACCAACATAAGCTCACGTCAAATTCGTCAGTTACCAACCATTTCCAGGTCTGCAGATGATTTTACAAGACTTACACCATCAGCTTCTTCTACCGTAAACGGAACTTCATTTGCCGGTAAAAATGGTCAGTACAATAACTATTCATTAGATGGCGCTGTATTTAATAATCCTTTTGGTTTAGATGCTCCAACACCGGGTGGACAAACAAGTTCGCAACCGGTATCGTTAGATGCAATAGATCAGATACAGGTAAACATTGCACCTTACGATGTAACACAGGCGGGCTTTACAGGCGCAGGTGTAAACACGGTTACAAAAAGCGGTACCAATACTTTTGCAGGAACAGTTTATGGTTTTTATAGAAACGAAAGTCTTACAGGGAAAAAAATAAACAGCAATAAAATTGTTGTTCCAAAACTTGATCA
>JAYTCO010000491.1:0-2803 GCA_043736415.1 Ferruginibacter sp.
ATTTTAAATTTGTTTAGGCAATCAAAATGTAAAAGGTAAAATGTTTGAATTTCACAAGGACAGAAGAAGGTATTTTGAGATGCAGATTCTCAATACAAACAAATATGTATTGCCTTTTATTGAAGAAAAATTTACCTTGAAACCCGGAATGCGGGTGTTGGAAATTGGTTGTGGAGAGGGCGGTGTGTTAAAAGCTTTTATTGACAGAAATGTAGTTGGCGTAGGAGTGGAACTTGATGAACCAAGGCTTGTAAATGCCCGTGAATGGTTAAGTGGTGAGATTGCAGCAGGAAAAATATCTTTTATTTCTAAAGATATTTACGATACCAATGCCACAGATTTGGGTGGAGTTTTTGATGTAATTATTTTAAAAGATGTGATAGAGCATATACACGACCAGCTTAAGCTTATGGCTTATATGCAAACTTTTTTGGCTGATAATGGAATTGTTTTTTTCGGTTTTCCGCCATGGCAAATGCCGCTTGGGGGTCACCAGCAAATCTGTAAAGGCAAGTGGCTTTCTAAAATTCCGTATTACCATTTATTGCCCATGCCATTGTATAAATGGATAATGAAAACCAACGGTGAAAATTGGCAGGAAATGGTAGAGATAAAAGAAACCGGTATATCAATTGAAGGTTTTGAAAAGATTGTAAAACATACAGGCTACAATATTTTAAACGCCACCCATTATCTGTTAAACCCTATTTACGAATATAAATTTGGCTGGAAACCAAGAAAGCAATTTGTACTGATACAGGCAATTCCCTGGGTTAGGAATTTTTTTACCAGCTGCGTTTATTATTCAATACAAAAAATAAAAAGTAATTAAATGGTACATATGGTTTTTGGCGAGGCAGATGCAAAGGTTTTAAAAGAAGTAATTGAGCTTGATGAAACACTTGCAGGAGAAATAAAGACAATTAAAGATGATTATGCACTTGGGCCTTTGCAAAATATGTATGTTGGTGAGGCTAAAGAACAACGTAAACAATGGTGGCAACTGGTTGTAGAAGGAGGGGAGTATGAAGGCAAGAATGTAAATGACAGCGATGAGGATTATAAAATAATTGCAGAGGTTATAGGCAATATGCGCAGAAATGAAGAAGAAATTGTTTGGATATGGGCGGCTCAAAACGCACATGATGTATGTGGATATTACTGGCTGTTGCATTACATGAAAGAATTTCAGGGTAGGGTTTTTATTTTGTACCTGAATAATCTTCCTTTTATAAATGAAAAAGGAAATATTTTTTATCCTGAATGGCTTAACCAGATACCTGCAAAAGAATTTTTAAAAGCTAAAAAATTAGCCAGAGAAATTACACTCAGCGAATTTGAGGTTGACCCTGATGAGTGGCAAAAGTTAATGAATGAAAATAAAGGAGTGCGGATATTGGAAGGCGGTAAAAAATTAGCCCAGTTTGATTATGATTATTACGATGCAGATGTAAAGAAATTTGTAACAAAAGAATTTCAAAAAGCCTCTAAAATATTACAGCAGGTTGGTACAAAAATTAAAATACCCGTAAGCGATGCTTATCTTTTGTGGAGACTAAAAACACTAGCTGCACAACAGGTTTTTGAAGTACAGGGAGAAATGAAAAATGCAAAAGATTTTGAATTAAAAGTGGTGTAAAAGAAGAAGAAATTTAAAAATGGCTAAAGCAAATAAAGAAGAGTACAAACACAGTGACAGCGGTATTGGCGGACAATATAAAACCTGGTTTCTTGACTATGCCAGTTATGTTATTCTGGAAAGAGCCGTGCCTTCCATTGAGGATGGCCTAAAACCTGTGCAGCGTAGAATTTTACATGCCATGAAGGAAATGGATGATGGTCGATTTAATAAAGTAGCAAATATTATTGGTCAAAGTATGCAATACCATCCGCATGGAGATGCAAGTATTGGCGATGCTTTGGTGAACATGGGTCAAAAAGATTTGTTGATAGAAACGCAGGGAAACTGGGGTGATGTACGGACCGGAGATGATGCAGCTGCCCCAAGATATATAGAAGCACGATTGAGCAAATTTGCACTGGAAGTAGCTTTCAATGCAAAAACAACGAACAATCAATTAAGTTATGATGGTAGAAAAAATGAACCGGTGACACTACCAATGAAATTTCCTTTGCTGCTTGCCCAGGGCGCTGAGGGCATAGCTGTTGGACTAGCAACGAAAATTTTACCCCATAACTTTTGTGAATTAATTGATGCATCCATTAAACACTTAAAAGGTAAAAAATTTGAATTGTTACCTGATTTTCTCACCGGTGGTATAATGGATGCTACCAATTACAATGAAGGTAAACGTGGAGGCAAAATAAGGGTACGTGCTTTAATTGAAGAGCAGGATAAAAAAACGCTGGTGATTAAAAATGTTCCTTTTGGTGTAACAACAACCAGCTTAATGGAAAGCATTGTAAAAGCAAATGAACAGGGGAAAATTAAAATTAAAAAAGTTACAGATCTCACAGCTGCAGAAATTGAAATTGTAATAGAACTGGCAGCAGGAATTTCTGCTGATATAACTATTGATGCTTTGTATGCTTTTACAGATTGTGAAGTAAGCATTTCGCCAAACGCCTGTGTTATTGATAACAATAAACCAGTTTTTTTAACGGTTACAGAATTGCTGAAATCGTCAGTTGATAATACAAAAGCGCTGTTGTTAAAAGAACTTGAAATAAAGTTTGCTGAATTGCAGGAAAAATGGCATTATACTTCATTGGAAAAAATATTTTTTGAAGAAAAAATTTACAAAGAGTTAGAAAAGAAACATGAAACATGGGACAAAGTTTT
>JAYTCO010000492.1:0-6585 GCA_043736415.1 Ferruginibacter sp.
GGCATTAATTAGGTGGTTACTCCTCTACAAATATTTTATAGAGGTTTGTAAGAATTTTTATGGCCCAAATTTAAAACCGACTTTTTGAGGGACGACTAACTAACGTTGTTAGGTCAAATATTACTTCAACAAAAAGATATACATAAAAAAAAAGTCGCTTTTAAAAGCGACTTTTTTTTGAATTAAAATTAAACTTACACAATTATTTTTTTGGCATTAGAACAGCGTCAATTACGTGTGTAACACCGTTGCTTGATACAGCATCTGCAATTGTTACATTAGCACCGTTGATCATTACTTTTCCGCCTTTTACAGATACAGTCAATTCCTGACCTTGTACTGTTTTTAATTTTTGGCCATCTTTAAGATCAGCCGCTTTTAAAGCACCTGCTACAACATGATATGTAAGAACACCTGTAAGGTCTTTTTTCATTTCAGGCTTAAGCAAATTATCTACTGCGCCTGCAGGTAATTTAGCAAATGCTTCGTTAGTTGGTGCAAATACTGTAAAAGGACCAGGACCACTTAAAGTTTCAACGAGACCTGCTGCTTTTACTGCGGCAACAAGTGTAGTATGATCTGCAGAACCTGAAGCATTTTCTACTATGTTTTTGGAAGCTACCATGTTAGCACCACCAACCATAACACCTGCTTCTGCTGGTTTTGCAGTAGTTGTAGGAGCTTCAGCCATTTTAGTTGTGTCCGTTGCAGTTGTAGTTGAAACATCTGTCTTTTTTTCGTTGTTGCAAGATGCAAGCATTAAAACGGATGCAGAGGCTACCATTAATGCTGATAATAATGTTTTTTTCATTTTTGATTATTTTAAATTTGGTTGTTATTTAAGAATTGTAAACCTACGCAATAAGTTTGATGAGGGATTTACAAACAAAAAATATATTTTATATATATGGAAATTTTTTTAATGGGCTAATTATCTAATGCAGATATTTAATTTCAACACTTGTATATTTTAAAATCATAAAAAATCCGCTTTTAGTTATAAATAAATTCCTGATTTCAACAATAATTATTAATCCTATTTAAGTTTAATAATTAATTTTACATATGGCAAATCCAACTTCAGCATTAATAGATGCACTTCGTTTAACAGCTACCAATCTTAAAAATGGGGCTTATCACTCATGGGGGCACCATGGTGCATGTAACTGTGGAAATCTGGTACAGTCTGTAACCAAATTTACAAAAGAAGAAATCCTTAAATATGCCCATACAAGCACGGGTGAATGGACTGAACTGGCAGAAGAATTTTGCCCAATAACCAATGTCCCTCTTAAACTTATTTTTAATAAACTGGAAGAGATCGGTTTAACCCCAACTGATATTCATCACATAGAATATTTAAGTGACAGAAATGTTTTAAATAATTTACCTGATGGTTTTAGATGGCTTAAAAGAAATAATAAAGAAGATGCAATTGCATACTTCGAAACCTTTGCAAACGTACTGGAAGATAAACTATTAGCGGGTATTACAATCGATTTTAAGGAGTTACAAAGAATGAATTTTAGACCTGAAAGAAAAAGAATTCCTGCGCAGGTTTAAACAGTTTTATTTTATTTGTTCGGGGATGTAAATATTAAACGTTGCCCCTTTGTTGATTTCTCCGTTAGCAGTAATAATGCCCGAATGGTTTTCAACAATCTTTTTCACAATGGCAAGTCCTATGCCTGTCCCAACATAATCCTGCCTGCCATGAAGCCGCTGAAAAAGTTCGAAAATCCTTTGGTTGTATTTATTATCAAAGCCAATACCATTGTCGGAAAAAACAATGTGACAATATTTTGTTTCCGCAAATAATTTTTCATTATTAAAATCTGCTCCTGTTACTTTGCTGCATGTAATTATAATGTGAGGAGCTTGGTTTAGCTGTATAAATTTTAAAGAATTACTTATAAGATTATATATGAGCTGCCGAAACTGAAAAGGAATAACGGTAAGATTACATGTACCATTTATTTCGATAGTTGCATTTTTTTGTAAAAGTTCATCCTGCATTTCTTCTTTAACATCATCAATTATTTTATTTAAATCGTATTTTTCAAAACTTCTTTCAGCCATACCTGTACGGGAATAAGCCAGCAGATCTTGAATAAGTGTTTGCATTCTATGGGCAGAATTCTGCATCCGTATAAATTTATGTTTACCGCTCTCTGATAAATTATCTAATTCATTTTCCAATATCTGAGAAGAAAAAATTTGAATTTTTCTTAAGGGTTCCTGCAAATCGTGGCTGGAAATATATGCAAATGATTGAAGTTCTTTGTTCATTTTTTCCAGCTCAACATTATTTTGGGCTATTTGTTTTGTGCGTTGGCTAACCTGCTTTTCCAGTTCGTTTGCAAAAGTTTTTTGATCCTGTATATCTGTACTCGTTCCTACCCACATCTGAATTTTGCCGAACTCATCCCTTTGAGGAATTGCCCTGCTTAGTTGCCAGCGGTATTCACCATCGTGCCTGCGAAAACGGTGATGAAATAAAAAATCTTTACCGGTAGAAATTGATTCTGCCCAAACCCTAATATTTTCTACTCTATCATTAGGATGCATAATCTCCAACCACCCCGTCATATTAGTCTCTTGATAAGTCAAACCTGAATAATCATATACTGACTGATTAAAGTAATTTAGATTACCCAAAATATCCGATGTCCATATGTGTTGTGGCATAGAATCAGCAAGCAGCCTGAATTTATGTTCACTCTTTTCTATTTTTTGCCTTGATTCTACATGCTCAGTTACATCATTTATTGTTACTATAATACCCGAAACTGTACCGTCGTTTTCAATAAGAGGCGCATATTCAAAATCAAAATAACAGGTTTTAAATTCATTTTTTTCTTCAAAATAAACTTCAGATTCATATTCTCTGAAAGAAAGTCCGGTTTTATAAACATTGTCCAGTAAACGGTTGTGCTTTTCCTGCCGTAAAACAGGAAAAATGTCTGAAATAGTTTTGTTCGAAAAATCAACTTCGCCGTAACCCCATCTTTTTTTTACTATGCGGTTTGCCATTTCTATCTTATGGTCCGGACCTCTTAATATTACCATTGCCACAGGCGACTGCAAAATGAGATTTTTAAAACGCTTCTCTGATTTTTTAAGGGCGCTTTGTGTCAGCTTAAGTTCAGTAACATCAAAACAGGAACTTACAAAACCGCTAAATGTTTTATCATCCTGATAACGCACAGTACCTTTTGCCACAATCCATCTGTACTCCTGATTGCGGTTAAGTACCCTAAATTCCCCAACCCAGGGTTTTTTATTTTCAGTAGCTTTCAGGTAAGTATTTAAAAACGTTTGTCGGTCTTCCTCATGTATTAAATCCAACCATCCAAATTCCAGTAAATCTTTAATCGGCCTGCCCGTAAAATTTACCCAGGCTTTATTAAAATATATAGCATTACCTGTTTCATCTCCAACAGCAATTAAAATATCCGAGCTTTCTGCCATATTTCTAAAACGCTGTTCACTTTCTTTTAATGCAGCTTCTGCTTTTTTCTGTTCGGCAATATCTGTATTGGTTCCAAACCATTGGTAAATTTCTCCTTCATTAGTACGCATCGGTAAAACACGGGTTAAAAAAGGTCTGAAGGTTCCATCATTTCCTTTTAAAGGAAATACCATTTCAAACGGTTTCCCCTCTGCAATAGAACTTTTCCATTCTAAAAGCACATTTTTTAATTCCTTAGGATCGTGTACTGATTGCCAGCCCCAGCCTTCCATATCTGCTGCGGCAGTTCCTGTATACTCATACCATCTTTTATTGTACCAGTAAATCCAGCCGTCCGCATTGGCCATCCAAGCAAGGTTAGGAATATTATCAGCTAATGTTCTGAATTTTTCCTCGCTTTTAATCAACGCATGCTCAGCCTTTTTTTTATTGGTTGTTTCTAATATAGTTACCAAAATACCACCAACATCGGTA
Source organism: Ferruginibacter sp. (assembly GCA_043736415.1). Lineage (GTDB taxonomy): Bacteria > Bacteroidota > Bacteroidia > Chitinophagales > Chitinophagaceae > Ferruginibacter. The sequence continues at coordinate 3,947 of JAYTCO010000492.1, forward strand.
TTGTTTTTTCTGATAGGTGTATAGGAAAAATCAAAGCAGCATTCCTCTTCAAAGCCATTTCGGTTAAGTAACAACACAAAATCAGCAAACCCAACTCCTTTACCTTTTAAAACATCATTAAAAAGTGGTTTTATAATATTCCATATTTCTGTAAAAGTTTCTTTTGCAGGATTACCTAAAGCCATAGGGTGTTTTGATGAACCCAAAATTGGTCTGTAAGCATCGTTGTATAACTGTATATGATCTTCGCCCCAGGCTATGTACATAGCAAAAGGATTTTCCAGCATTACATTTACAATGGTTTGCAGGCTTTGTGGCCATTCTTCAGGCTTACCCAATGAGGTTTCATTCCAGTTTTTTTCCCTGATAAGTTTCCCCATTTCACCACCGCCTTCCAGAAAATATAGATGATTATTTTGGCCAGCCATTTGTTTAAAATAATTTTTATTTAAAAACCGAAAAAGAAATTTCAAATAAATTTTTAAGATTTATTTTCTAAAAAATTCCGTAATTAAAAATAAGGATTTTTATTAATGTATTATTTTTAATACTATAGAATGGATGACAATTATAAATTGTTGCCTGAAAAAAGTATAAATGAAATTGATCTTAAAATATTTATTTACATAAATAATTTTAAAGGATATTTATTTGAGCAGAGATATTATTCAGTGGTAATATTCTTTTGCATTTGTCTAAATAATAATCTTGATTGAAGTTTTAATTCCAGTTTGTCCATTACAATTCTTGAAAGTTGTAATAACATAGACGTTTCTTTACCTATTAAAGTTCTTGGACTTTTATCAATAATACAGAAAGTTCCCAAATTATATCCGTCTAATGATTTTAGCGGAGCAGCTGCATAAAATTGTAATCCCATTGACCCTGCAACTAAGGAATTAGTAAGTGCACGGGGATCAGCTCTGGCATCTTCAACAATATAAATATCGTCCGCCATAATTGCAGAACTGCACAAACCATTCTCCCTTGGTATTTCCTCAACCTCAAGACCAAACGAAGATTTAAACCAAATTTTATCTGTATCAACCAATGTAATTATTGCAATAGGAACATTAAAGATTTTTGCTGCTAAGGAAGTTATTTCATCAAAATCTCCATCCAAAGGAGTATTCAGAATTTCATATTTATACAAATTTTCCAGCCTTTTAATCTCTGTTTTCTCGTCCATTAAGTAAAGATATTAAGAATAAAGATTGAATTAATACTACTGCTGGTTACAACTTTTTTTAGATACAGAATTGACTGTCTTCCTAAAATTTTACAGCCGCTTAACTAAAAGCTATGTGGGTTAAATCATTTTTTACTTAGATGACGTAAAAGCAAAAAAATAAAAACATACACTATTGAAATAGTCAATAGCAAACTTGTTTTTGCAGGGAACAGAATTTCTTTTAAGAGGACTTCGGCTTGGCTTTTAATAAGCATGATAACAATTAATGTCCGACGATGTTTGTCGATTTATTTATGGCAAAGACACACCAAAACTTTATAACTAATAACTCCAAATTCCTTGTCCCCATCACCACTATCCACTTCCCGCTTTTCCGAATATTAACATTGTCATCCTGTCAAACAAAAAAAACTGCATTGTATTTGTATAAAAAATTGCCATGAAAACACTTCAACAAACTACTACAATACCATCCCTTACATTCTGTATTGTAATGGACCTTATTGGCTGTTTAAGTTTTGTCTTGCCCGGCATTGGAGAGTTTAGCGATGTAGTATGGGCACCGCTCTCAGCTTTTATATTTTTTAAATCTTTTGGCGGCAGGTTTGGTGCAACCGGTGCGGTTATAAATTTTGTTGAGGAAGCGTTTCCGTTTACTGATTTCATTCCGACTTTTACCATTGCGCATTTTATGAGAAAGTATTTTAAATAATCTTTTGCTTCACAATTTTATCATTTTTGGTAAGAGGCAAATATTATTTTAATTAACCTCATTGTTTAAATTTGTAAAAAGTCTCTTCTTGTCAAATTTCAATTTACAATCTTCTTATACACCCGCAGGTGATCAGCCCGAAGCAATCGTAAAACTTGTTGAGGGTATAAACGAAGGCGAAAAACACCAGGTATTGCTTGGCGTAACAGGTTGTGGTAAAACATTTACCATGGCCAATGTTATTCAGCAAACGCAACGGCCCACACTCATCATCACCCACAACAAAACCCTTGTAGCGCAATTGTATGGCGAGTTCAAGCAGTTTTTTCCTGATAATGCAGTTGGATACTTTGTATCTTATTACGATTATTATCAGCCCGAGGCTTACATGCCCAGCAGCAATACTTACATTGAAAAAGAACTTGCCATTAATGAAGAGCTGGATAAACTTCGCCTGCAGGCAACAGCCCAGTTGTTAAGCGGTCGCAGAGATATTATTGTGGTGGCCAGTGTAAGTTGCATTTACGGTATGGGCAACCCAGCGGAATACGAAAACGGCATCATCCGCATTCGCAAAAAACAGGTCATCAGCCGCCAGGGCTTTTTACATTCTCTGGTAAACAGTTTATATAACCGCAGCCAGGGCGATTTTACCCGTGGCACTTTTAGGGTAAAGGGCGATACGGTAGATATTAATTTACCTTATGTAGATTATGGCTACCGCATTAGTTTTTT
>JAYTCO010000493.1:0-2799 GCA_043736415.1 Ferruginibacter sp.
TCATTTTACAAAATATCCTGTCAGCGAAAAAGTGATTGAATTTATTTTGCAACTTTCAAAAAACATTCCCGGCATAATTATTTTTAAGGGAGAGTTTAAAGAATTAGAATTATTGTATAATGGCAAAAAGGAACAAATAATTTTTAAGGAACATCCGGCATTTTTGCATTATAAAGGAACGTGTGATAGCAGAGAATGGCTCGCTCCAAATACAACAGGAAACTTCAATTCATTTTTTTCCTTTTGGAAAAAAGCATCGTCAGAAATTCAATTTAATTTAAAATGATTTGTCAAAAAAAACTAACGGTTTAAGTTTTTCGTACTTGAAAAAAACTTTTACTCATGACAAACAAAAACAAATTAACCGGTTTCTTTGGTTTTATTTTAGCATTATTTCTTACCGCTGCTATGGTAAGTTGTAAAAAAAACAATTACAATGAAATTGTAACACCGCCAGCCCCTCCTGCTGTTAGACCTGATATAAATTTTTATGGTTTAACGGATGACAACCGCATTATAAAGTACAATGCAAAAACTGCTGAAGCCCCAACTTCAACAACAACCATTACAGGTTTACAACCCACCGAAAAATTGCTTAGTATTGATTTTAGACCTGCTACGGGGCAACTTTATGCCTTGGGAAATACAAGTAGAATTTACACAATAAACTTAAATTCAGGTGCGGCTACAGCTGTTGGTACTACATCATTTACACCGGCTTTAACCGGCAATTTTGCAAGCATCGATTTTAACCCAACAGTTGATAGGTTAAGAATTGTTACAAGCAATGGACAAAATTTACGTTTAAATCCGGAAACCGGTGCAATTGCTGCAACTGATCTACCTATAAACGGTGGTGCATCTCCATCAATAACTTCAATTGCGTATACAAACAACATTTCAGGTGCCGCAACAACTGAACTTTTTGACATTGATGCAACAACAGGAAAATTATACAAACAAACTCCACCAAACAATGGTACTCTGGTAGAAGTTGGTTCATTGGGTGTGACTTATACCGGCAAAGGCGGTTTTGATATTAATGCAGACAATACTGTTGCACTTGCTACATTTAATGTAGGTACAACAACTAAATTATATTCTGTAAACCTTGCAACAGCAGCCACAACTTTTTTAGCAAACTTTACCAATAACCTTATTGATATTGCAGTTTTTACACAACCAGTCGCATATACTGTTAGTACAAATGGAATGCTTCAAGTTTTTAACCCTCTAGCCACAGGAACTGTAGTGAGCAAAGCAATTACAGGTTTAGCTGCAGGTGAATCAATTTTAGGGATAGATTTTCGTCCATTAAACGGACAATTGTACGGCTTATCCAGTACAACAGACGGTGCTGCTAAACTTTACACTTTTAATTTAAGTTCAGGAGTTGCTACGCCCCTTGGAGCCGGGTTTATGATAGCCGCAGGCGTTACTGCCGTTGGGTTTGATTTTAATCCAACAGTTGATAGAATTCGTGTAGTTACCAATACAGGTCAAAATTTACGTTTAAATCCTAACGACGGTACAATTGCCGCAACTGATGGTAATTTAAACCCTGGTACTCCTTCAATAACAGGTGCAGCTTACACAAATAATTTTGCAGGTGCAACTTCAACGTCTTTGTTTGTTTTAGATGCAACAACACTCTACATGCAAAGTCCTCCAAACAGCGGAACATTGATAAACGTTGGTTCATTGGGTTTAACTAATGCAATTCAAAATGGTTTTGATATTGGCGGAACAAGTAATAATGCATATGCATTATTTACAGTTGGTGGTACTACCAAGGTTTACGCAGTTAATACTACAACAGGCGCAGCTACTGCAGGCATTGATTTTCCAAACACCGTTTCTGGTTTTGCTTTAGGGCTTGGTTTTTAATTAAAATCTTTATTTATTAAATAAAAGATCCTGTTATTATAACAGGATCTTTTTAATTTTTAAAAATATTTATATATAAAAGAACTTAAAATTTGAGGAATATATTTACGAGGTTGTAAATATAAAATATAAAATAATTGATAGAAATTTTTTGGCGGTTTGTATGATCTACTTACATTTTTCCATTAAAAAAACAAATTTTTGATTCAAAAAATTAAAGCAACTTCCAGAAGATTTTCTTTAATAATTTCCACAATATTCTTTTCAGCCTTGTCTTTTGAATAGGATAAAAAAAGAAATGTAAACATCAATACAAAAAGCGATAACTCTAAAGCATTACTTAAAAATAAAAAATGAGTAGACTTTGCAATCGAAACACTGGCTGTATCAAAACTTTTTAATAGCCGTGTTATAATACATTTTCTTTTACATGTTCAGCATTACAAAAATCAGTTTTAGTATAATGCATTTTAAATTGAAGTAATTTATTTTACAAAATAAAAAAAATAAAATACTAAAATACATTTTTGGGGCACGCATCACTGTATTTGTTTCCCAATGTAAATCCTACCATTATTTCATGTGTATTGCCTGAGTATGTTCTTAGCCTACTCGTAGTGGCTACTTCATAAGAATAACCTACGTTAAGTGTATTTGAAATATTGAATCCTGCAAGTGCAGAATAACCTGCAAGAAAATCTGAGAAACGGTAACTTCCCCCTATCCATGCCTTATCTCTATATTGTAATTTGGTATTAAAATGTGCCCCTAATAATTGAGGTTGCCAAGACTGCAACATAACCGAAGGGATTAAAGTAAAATCTTCACCCAAAGAAAAACGGTAACCTACAGTTGCAAAAAAATTTGGTGTAAAATAAGTACCATATCTGTTATTAGCCGTAAACTTAGCTT
>JAYTCO010000494.1:0-6570 GCA_043736415.1 Ferruginibacter sp.
AAAGGAATATTTTTCTTTAAATCAGTGGCCATTCCTTTCCACTCATGCAGCACATGGTTAAATGGGTTGTGTGGATCATCCAAAGGTTTTGTGAGGCCAAATTTTACAGGTTCGCCTGGCAATTCATCCTGAAAAGTCCCAAACAAGCGGTCCCATACAATTAGGCACATACCCATATTTTTATCGAGATAAACAATATTGCTGGCATGGTGCACCCGGTGGTGCGCAGGTGTTACAAAAATTGCTTCGAACCAGCGAGGCATTTTATTAATGTATTGCGTATGCACAAGTATACCATAGGTTTGGGTGATGGAATACATAAACACAATATCCAATGGGTGAAAACCCATTAAAGCAATAGGAATAAAATATACAAAACGATAAACGGGTTGTAATACAGATGAACGAAAACCGGTAGTTAAATTAAATTCTTCTGATGAATGGTGGGTGAGGTGTACAGCCCAAAATAGCCGGCAGTAATGATCTATTCTATGTTCAATATAAAAAGCAAAGTCTTCAAAAATAAAAAGTAAAAACCAATACAGGTAAGGGTTTTCAATTTTAAAAAAATGCTGCTCATAGCTCCACATAAGTATGCTTACATAAAATGCCCACCGTAAAATAAGATCCAGTGAACCATTCATTAATGTCAGATAGACATTCTGTAAAACACCTTTTAGTGTATAAAACTTTTTTTCTCCCCAGTTACTTAATATTATCTCTATAACTATAAATATGATATAGATAGGTACCGAAAGTAATAAAAACCATGTTTCCCTGGAGGATTGCATTTCTTTAATTATAAATGATAAATGATGGATTACTAAAATCAGAATTGTATTACATTCATAATTTTTAACTTGTTATATCGCCATTATCTCAACCTCTTTAGCTGCAAGATGTTTTTCTACTAAAACAATATATTTATCTGTTGCAGTTTGTGCGGCGGCTTCAGCGTCTTTACATTCATCTTCACTTGCCCCATCTTTTTGAAGTTTTTTTACCTGTTCAATAGCATCTCTGCGAATATTACGTACAGATACTTTTGCATGTTCACCTTCTCCGTTACACTTTTTCACCAACTCTTTACGTCTTTCTTCTGTAAGCGGCGGCAAAAAGAGGCGAATGATAACACCATCATTCTGAGGATTAATACCAATGTTTGCTGCAATAATTGCTCTTTCAATTACATGTAGCATATTTTTTTCCCATGGGGTGACAGATATGGTACGGGCATCCAAGGTTGTAATATTTGCAATCTGGCTGATAGGTGTCGGGCTACCGTAATAATCAGCCACAATACCGTCAAGCATAACAGGATTTGCCTTGCCTGCTCTAATTTTTACTAATTCGGCTTCAAGGTGATTAATAGCTTTAGCCATTGTAGAGGTGGCATCTTCAAGTATTAGCGTTAATTCTTCTGACATAATTTTCTATTGGTTGCAAAGCTAAAAAAAATCTGATGGGTTACCATCAGATTGTAAGATTTTAATAAAATTTAAAGAAAACAATTTAATCTGCCTCTACAGTTTCCGGAGTAAAGTTAAATATTTTATGATTTGTGATGATATTTGATGGTTCAGGTTCTAAGTCATAACCCACTTTTACTTTTTGTCTTTTAAAATAAAGGAAACTCATTAAACCCGTGGCTAAAGCCATTAACAGACCTATTACAAGCGTACAATTATAATTTCTTAAAGTAAATGCTGCCGTAATAAATAATACAGTAATGGCAATTAAGGAAAACGTTATTTTTTTATGCGAAAAGCCTAAATCCAATAAATAATGATGAACGTGAATTCTGTCAGGACTAAAAGGGGACCTTCTGTCTAATATTCTTAATCCAAACACCCTTAAAGTATCAAATAATGGAACTATTAATATTGCAAATCCTAATGCAGGAGCTGCGTGCAGGCTAAATGGCTGACCTTCAACACCCGCAATATTGATAAACTTGATTACCAAAATTGAATTGATTAATCCGATTATAAGTGAGCCGGTATCTCCCATAAATATTTTTGCAGGAGAAAAATTATAGATAAGAAAAGCAAGGATTGCAGTAGCAAGAGAAATAGCCATTACAGCATAGGTAAGTTCATTTGCGTAATAAAAATATGCGCCGAATACAAGGGTAGTAATAAAACCTAAACTCCCCGCAAGACCATCAATACCATCAATTAAATTGAAAGCATTTGTAATAACAATAATGGTAAACATGGTTAAAAATACGCTGGCGTAGTAGGGTATTACATTTATTCCTAAAAATCCGTGCAAATCATTTAAATAGATATTACCAAATTGCATTATAATAAAACCTGCTATCAGTTGACCTATGAATTTTTTATTGGCTGATAAAACTAAAATATCGTCTTTTAACCCTAAAAAGAAAATAACAATTGTAGCGGCAGCAAAATATTTGAGTTCGGGCGCATCAGGTGCCCCCATTAAAGTAGCAACTATAAAACCTGCAAAAATTCCAAGTCCTCCTAAGGTAGGAATGACCGCTTTATGTACTTTTCGTTCATCTGGCTCATCAAACAATTTTTTACTTTTCGCTATTTGAATAATAACCGGTATGGCAAAATAAGTAATTATGAAAGCCAAAAACGCACTGATAATAATATGTTGCATAGATCTTTATAAATTTCAACTTTACAAAAGTATAAAATAACTCTCTATTATGTTAATAATTATAGATATTATGTTATCATCTTAAAGAAAACAAAAAGAATTATTGTTTAACGTTAATCATGATATCTTATTATATTTTTTAATAAAGCTTAGTATTTTCTTTAGAAAAAATGTATAGTTTCGACTAGGTTTGCAATCAAGAATTTAACCAAACTTAAACATAGAAAAAAATGAATAATTTAAAAGATACTGCATCACAGATAAGAAGAGACATTGTAAGAATGGTGCATGGTGTACAAAGTGGACATCCGGGAGGATCGTTAGGTTGTACAGAGTTCTTTACAGCACTGTATTTTAATGTATTAAAACATAATCCCGATTTTAAAATGGACGGAAAAGAGGAAGATCTTTTTTTTCTGAGTAATGGACATATTTCCCCAGTTTGGTATAGTACACTTGCAAGGTGTGGATATTTTCCAACAACAGAACTATCAACATTTCGCAAACTTAACAGCAGGTTGCAAGGCCATCCAGCTACACATGAGCATTTACCGGGTATACGTATAGCAAGTGGCTCATTGGGGCAAGGTATGAGTGTGGCTATAGGGGCAGCTCTTTCTAAGAAATTAAATGGTGATAAGCATTTGGTATTTTCCCTACATGGTGATGGGGAACTGGAAGAAGGACAAAATTGGGAAGCTATAATGTTTGCAGGAAGTAAAAAAGTGGACAATCTAATATCAACAATTGATTGGAATGGTCAACAAATTGACGGAACAACTGAAAAAGTAATGAGTCTTGGAAACCTGCATGCAAAATTTGAAGCATTTGGTTGGGATGTAATGGAAATGGATGGTAATGACGTTGATGCAGTTGTTGCAGGATTAAATGAAGCTAAAACAAGAACCGGAAAAGGAAAGCCGGTTATTATTTTAATGAAAACGATTATGGGCAAAGGTGTTTCTTTTATGGAAGGAAGCCATGAATGGCATGGCATAGCGCCTAATGATGAACAGTTGCGTAAAGCTTTAGAAGAATTGCCTGAAACACTGGGCGATTATTAAAATATATTTATTTCAGAGAGCCGCTTATGAAAACAAGCGGTTTTTTTATTTTAGAAAATGCAGAATATTTCCTTCACAACCTATACAAAACTTGTAACCGGTAGGTAAAATCAAACATAAGCTGCACTTTACGAAAAGTAGCCGGAAATTAGATTATGTAAATAATTAAATTGCAACATGCACAAAAAAATATTGTTACTGGGCAGCGGCGAGTTGGGTAAAGAACTGGTAATTGCCTTAAAGCGTTTAGGACAAACCGTTATCGCTGTAGATAGTTATGCCGGAGCACCCGCTATGCAAGTGTCAGATGGTTTTGAAGTGATTGATATGCTGAATGCAAAAGCATTGGATGCCATTGTTACAAAGCACCGGCCTGATTTGATAGTGCCGGAAATAGAAGCCATACGCACCGAACAGTTTTACACCTATGAACAGGAAAAAATACAGGTAGTGCCAAGCGCCAGAGCGGCCAATTTTACTATGAACAGAAAACTTATTCGAGATCTGGCAAGCAAAGATTTGGGCCTGCAAACCGCTAACTATTTATATGCAACCAGCTTTGATCAATTTACTGATGCTGTTAATAAAATAGGATTGCCCTGTGTTGTAAAACCCCTTATGTCCAGTAGTGGTAAGGGCCAATCAGTATTAAAAAAGCTGGATGACCAGCAGCAGGTTTGGGAGTATGCTATTAATAATTCCAGAGGCGATATAAAAGAAGTGATCATTGAAGAATTTATTTCTTTTGATACAGAAATTACTTTGCTCACCGTTACACAACAGAATGGACCAACCCTGTTTTGCCCACCTATAGGCCACCGGCAGGAGCGGGGAGATTACCAGGAAAGTTGGCAACCCGTTGCTATGAGCGAACAAGACCTAGCCCATGCACAGGCAATGGCAGCAAAAGTAACCGCTGCGCTTACAGGTGCAGGCATTTGGGGGGTTGAATTTTTCCTCACAAGTAAGGGTGTGTATTTTTCTGAACTCAGCCCACGCCCACACGATACAGGAATGGTAACATTGGTAGGCACACAAAATTTATCGCAGTTTGAGTTACATGCAAGAGCAATTCTGGGATTACCGATCCCCTCAATACAATTAGAAAAGGCAGGAGCAAGTGCAGTAATATTGGCCCATAAAACCTCCGATCATTTTTCTATTACAGGTATTGAAAAAGCACTGGAACAAGCCAGTACAGATGTGCGTATTTTTGGCAAACCTACCACAAGGCCGTACCGCCGAATGGGCGTTGCGCTTGCGTATGATAATGTTGGTGCAGATATGGATGAGTTGCGGAAGAAGGCTAAGGTGGCTGCTGAATGTGTGAAGATTGTATAGCCTTTATTAACTTAAACATATCACCTCACTCCGCAGCAATGTCTCGTTCCGTTGCGTATTTTATATATTTTTTATTTTGAGGTAAGTGTGCTCAAGATCTACCGAAGATTAAATACTACTCATCACGACAGCGTTGTGATTTGCTTTCATACTTTTAATAACTTATTTCTTACACAACAATTAGTATTTGCTGGCTTTGCGTCAAAAGGTTGTGATTTGCTTTAAAACTTTTTATTAACTTAGATCATCCAAATACTTGTCTACCAAATGCTAAAAGCCACCTCTTCTCTTTTATGTGTATTTTGTCTTTTTTTCGCTGTGCAGACAAAAGCCCAGCAAAAATTTCCAACACCTGTAGAAGGCGATTATATTCTTTCCAATTTTGAATTTGAAACCAAGGAAAAATTGCCGCAGTTAAATATTCATTACACATCAATAGGTAAACCACACCAAAATAAAAATGGAGTGGTAGATAATGCAGTTTTAATAATGCATGGAACCACGGGTAGCGGGCAACAATTTTTAAGCGATCTGTTTGCGGGCAATTTATTTGTATCTGGCGGCTTGTTAGATGCCAACAAATATTTCATCATTTTACCTGATGGTATCGGTCATGGAAAATCAAGTAAACCCAGCAATGGCCTGCACATGGCTTTCCCAAAATATACTTACACCGATATGGTGAAGGCAGATTATTTATTGCTTACCCAGCATTTAGGCATAAGCCATTTACGGTTAGTAATGGGCACTTCAATGGGCGGTATGCATACCTGGCAATGGGGTTATACTTATCCAGATTTTATGGATGCATTAATGCCGTTGGCCAGTTTGCCTGTAGAAATTGCCGGAAGAAACCGTATGCTTCGTAAGATGGCAATTAACCTTATTGAAATGGATCCGGCATGGCAGGGCGGTGCTTATCTGCAACAGCCAAAAATGGGGTTAACAGGTGCTATTTCTTCCCTCGTTTTCATGGTAAGTTCTCCTTTGCAATGGCAAACAAAAGCACCAACCCGTGCCATGGCAGATTCTATGTTGGCAACCATGGAAGCCCGATATGCAGCTTCCTTGGATGCAAACGATTTTATTTACCAGTTAGATGCCTCCCGCAATTATGATCCTTCTCCACATCTTCAACAAATAAAAGTACCGCTGTTCGCTATCAATTCTGCGGATGATCAGGTAAATCCACCCGAACTAAAAGTAATGGATAGAGAAATTAAGAAAGTAAAAAATGGCCGGTATATTTTATTGCCCATCACCGAAAAAACTTCAGGGCATGGCACACATTCAAACCCCACAATTTGGGGCGATTATCTTAAACAATTGTTAGCCTTATCGGCCAAATAAACTTCGTTTTTAAACAAATAAAATAACATGCAAAAGAAACTGTTTACAAAAATAATTTTCCTCGGTTTGTTGGTAACAATTACACAGGTAGCCAATGCTCAAAATAAAAGGAGCGCTGGCAATCCTTTTATTTTAGAACCCTCCGCTACTACAGTTGCTATCGGATATTATTGGTCAGAAGCGA
>JAYTCO010000495.1:0-2781 GCA_043736415.1 Ferruginibacter sp.
CGTTGTTGAAAAATAAAAGCCGTCTGTTAGTTACGGCTCTTATTATCAATTCTTAAATTATCAATTATCCATTATTTCTCGACCCATTTATTATTCTCATAATTCATATCAGGGAATTCTTTGTTTGGATCAAGCGTTACAGATTTAACCGCTTCTGTTGTTGGCAATTTTACTTTAAACACATTCGTGTTGTTCCATATTTCTACAGGAAGATTTACCGTTCCTTTTTTGCCGGAGACAGTTTCAAAACCAATAACAACAGGCATTGCCATCTGGTCTAAGTTTTCCAAGGTTACGACCGCACCCTTTGCTGCATCGTTGCTCACATCTTTTATTGACTGGTCAAGTTTGTAGTTTTTCAAAAACCATCCTTTCCAAAACCATGATAAATTTTCGCCTGCAACATTGTCCATTGTTTTAAAGAAATCCCATGGGGTTGGATGTTTGTAAGCCCATCTTTTTATGTATTCAGTAAAAGCATAATCAAATCTTTCAGGGCCAAGGATATTGTTTCGTAAAAGAGTTAAACCATAACCCGGTTTAAAATACAATGATGAACCAATGTTTATTTCTTTCATTGCATCCGGCGTGTTTAAAATACTTTCACTCATAGGGCCAAACATGTAACCTGTAAGCATTGATGGAGTTGGAGTTGAACCGTCAAACTCTCCTTTATTAAAATCTTTTAATGCAAGCGTATTTATAAATGTATTAAAACCTTCATCCATCCATCCATATTTTCTTTCATTGCTACCGACTATCATCGGGAACCAAGTGTGCCCAAATTCATGGTCTGTCACACCAAACAAATCTGCACCTGCAGCATTAGAGCCACAAAAAACTATTCCTGGATATTCCATGCCGCTTACGTTTGAAGCAACGTTTGTAGCAACCGGGTAAGGATATTGAAACCATCTTTTGCTGTAATTCTCAATGCTTGCTTTTGTAAACTCTGTTGCCCTTGTCCACTTATTTGTTCCCTTGCTTTCTACCGGGTACACACTTTGCGCCAGCGCTTTCTTTCCGCCTGCAAGGTTTATTTTAGCCGCATCCCAAATAAATGATTTTGATGATGACCACGATACATCCCTTGCATTTAGCATTTTATATTTCCAGGTAAGTGTGCCTGTTATTTTTGGTCGGGATGATGCCTCTGTCACTTCACTTTCAGATCTTATCACCACCGTTGCATCGCTGTTTTTAGCATCTGCCATTCTTTTAACTTGTGTGGCAGTAAGCACTTCAGCAGCATTTTGCAGATCGCCACTTGCCACTACTACATGCGTTGCAGGTGCAGTAATGCTAAAATCATAATCTCCATATTCCAGGTAAAATTCACTTGGGCCAATGTATGGTAAAGTGTTCCATCCTTCCACATCATCATACACACACATGCGTGGATACCATTGCGCCACCGCAAAAATATTTCCGTTCTTTGTTTTTAAAATACCGCAGCGGTCAGCACCTTCTTCAGGCAAAGTAAAAGAGTAATCTATCTTTATTTTTACAACATCGCCGGCGGGTTTTATAGCCTTTGGTAATTTTATCTGCATTCTTGTGTCTGTAATTAAATACTCCGGCGTGCTGTTATCCATAACATTTTTTACAGCAGATATTTTATAACCACCATCAAAAGTGCTCTCCGCACTTCCGTATCTGCTGCGGCTTCCTACAGGCATACGAGCCTGTCCCCTGCTGCCTTTCGCAAATAAGTTTTGGTCTAGCTGCAACCACAAAAATGGCAACGAGTGTGGACTGTTATTTTTATAAGTAATAATTACTGAACCTGAAATTTGATTTGTGTTTTCATTCAGAGAAACATTTATCTGATAGTCTGCCCGGTTTTGCCAGTAACCCACATTAGGTGAGCCGTCTGAGGAGCGGGTAATACTGCCACCATCTGGATAAAAGATAGGACTGAATAAATTGTGCGGATCATAAGTAGAAACCTTTTGGGCTTGTGTAATACTTACAAAACTAATTAAAAGACAAGTGATAAATATTCGCATTTGCATCTGTAATTTTTTATTGAAGATAGTATAAATTCATACAGAGCATAAGCCACCCATCAATAATAAAACCCTACAGTTTTACCAATAAACCAATACCATTTCCCGTAGCACCCAGTTGTACCTTCTCTCCCATTTTGGCCAAAGCCTTGCCATGCCTGTTGTGTATGGCATACATTACACCATCAAACAATAATTGCACACCGCCCTGCAGCATTATACTTTCGCCATATCCCTTTAACCGAAGTGGATTTTCGGTAGTTGTTTTAGTCCTTTCTTTTAAATATGCACCACCAACTATATAGGCAACATCCAGCCCCGCATTAAAAAGAAAAAGCTTCTCTATGTTTTGCTGTTTTTTAAGCGACTCGCTGTAGGTTAATGTGCCCTCTTTCTTTGCGGTTAAAAAACCAATGCCCGTAATTCCCAGCGTAATGGCATTCCAAATAGCATTCATTTCATGAAAATACTTATTGCTGCCCGTGGCTTGCCCTGCTGCAATGCTGCCGTATATAATATTAGCAGCTGAGTAACCTGCCAGTACTTTTATACCTGTTCGGGTTATTTTATCCCGCTCTTTATTAAAAGCATTAAGGTTTGTTTGCTGTGCAAAAGCCGATATAGATAATATGCAGATAAATGCAGTTGCTATTTGTTTTTTCATTGCTGTGTTTGTTATAAAGTTAGGACGGTTTTAATTGTATACTTACGGGAGATTGGGAGAAAATGATTTTGGAGAGTTGGAAGAGTTTGTTGGCTTGGGGCTGTGTGC
>JAYTCO010000496.1:0-6537 GCA_043736415.1 Ferruginibacter sp.
AGATTGCTGTTAAAGTGTTGCATGTAACTGTTGTCTTTCATAGAATTTTCTAAAAATTCCACAGACTTTTTTACGCTGTATTTTATAGGGAATACATGCACGGGTATAAATTCCTGTCCTTGGTTTCTTACATTACTAGCTAAAAAATACAATTCTTCAATTGGTGCGTCTGTAATAGGAATGCAACCTGTAGAAACACAATTGCCATGAATATAAATTGCACTCCCAGGTCGTTTTTCGTCACTTAATATTCTGTCCGAAGCATTGGGATAATTAAGCCCTAAAGAAAGATGGTAATTGCTGTTAGGGTTAAACTCATTTATATAATAAAAACCTTCAGGCACCTGATAATCGCCTTCAATTCTTTTTGGACCCATAGCTCCACTTTGTTGGCAAACTTTATAAGTTTTAAATAATTTGTAAGGTTCTTTAGTTGATGATTTTACCCAAATTTCAAGTTGTCTGTCATACTTAAAAGAACGCAGATACATAGACTTAGGTGGCCATATTAAGTTTTGCTTTTCAAATTGTTTTTTTAAGGAATCTTCCAAACGGTTAGCAGCCTCCGGCGACTTTAAAAAATATCTCGGCCCTGCTGCAGATTGAGCTGAAACAGCTACTGAAGAAAATAACATAAAGATGAAAAAGCAGAATCCAAACAAATTTTTCATATTAAATAAAGGATATTTAGTAAATAGCTAACGCTAAAATATTAAAAATATTTAAACAAGTGTGTTAAAAATTCCCCGTATTTAATTCTCAATACCCACATTATAAATTTCCTCTTGCATCCTGCTCTCTTTCCAATGCTTCAAATAATGCTTTAAAATTTCCTTTTCCAAAACTCTTTGCGCCCTTGCGTTGTATAATTTCAAAAAATAATGTTGGCCTGTCCTGTAATGGTTTACTAAAGATTTGCAGTAAATAACCTTCTTCATCTTTATCAATCAAAATCCCCAATTCACTTAACGGTAAGAGGTCTTCATCAATCTTACCTACTCTATCCAAAACATCTGCATAATAACTCATAGGAATTTTTAAAAATTCAATGCCACGGCTTTGCAAGTCTTTCACGGTAGTTACAATATCAGCAGTTGCAATGGCCACATGTTGTACACCTTCACCATTATAAAAATCAAGGTATTCTTCTACCTGGCTTTTTTTCTTTCCTTCGGCAGGTTCATTAATAGGGAATTTTACAAACCCGTTTCCATTGCTCATTACCTTGCTCATTAACGCAGAATATTCGGTGGAAATATCATTGTCATCAAAACTTAAAATATTTTTAAACCCCATCACTTCTTCGTAAAATTTTACCCATGGATTCATCTGGTTCCATCCTACATTTCCTACACAATGGTCAACATATAATAAACCTGTAGATGGAGGATTGTTCACACTTTCCATTTTTCTAAACCCAGGCATAAAAACCCCTTCGTAATTTTTTCTTTCAATAAAAAGATGAACCGTTTCGCCATATGTATGAATGCCACTCATTACCACATTTCCATTTTCATCAGTGAGTTTTTTTGGCTTCATGTAACTTTTGCCGCCCCGTTTTGTAGTCTGTTCCCAGGCATCAGTAGCATCTTCCACCATTAGAGCCAATACTTTTACGCCATCTCCATGTTTATTTACATGGGTAGCAATTTCATGGTCTTGTCGCAAAGCTGTTGTTAATACAAAAGTCAATTTATTTTGGCGGATAACATAGCTGACTCTGTCCATTAAACCTGTTTCAGGCCCCGCATAGGCAAGACTTTGAAATCCAAAAGCAGTTTTATAAAAATGTGCAGACTGCTTGGCATTACCAACATAAAATTCCACATAATCTGTACCCATTAATGGTAAAAAATCTGTTTTTGCAGCAATGTTTTTTTCATCAATTGTTACTGTATTTTCCATATTAATATTTTTAAACTGAGTAAAGCAGAGTTATTTGCAGCAAATGAGGCAACTACGATTTGTTGTTTTTTACATTTTAGGAAAAACATAGAGAACAACATTTTATCCTGAACTCTTCAATGAATTTTAATTAAAATGTGGGCATCAAAAATGATGAGTTTGTAGAAGGAAATTATTTTTCTCCATCCATGGAGAGTACTTCCATCAACAAATTGTAGTTGCAGCGCTTATCAGTAAAAATTTTATGGGCGTAATCGGGAGTCATTCAATACAAATTTAATATTTATTAGCTAATAAAAGAGTTCCAAAATTTTATAATAACATGATATTAATTTAAATTATCATCGTAATAATAAATAAAAAAAGAGACCGTTTAAGGTCTCTTTTTTAAAATTTTAAATTATAAATATTATTTTTTAGGATCAAGTGCTTTTTCAATCCTTCTGCTCATTTCTCTTAAATGAATTTTTGTCATTTGATCAGTTGAAGTAGCAGCGGCTGAATTTATTTCTCCTTTTAAAATGATTAAGTGCGAACGTACTGATGCCTTTACATCAACATAATCATTGTCAACAGGTGGAGTATAGCCACGACCAAAAGTAATGCCTTGAGGAATTACGACAGGAGGAGGATTTAAGACTACATCCATTCTATCAACATACATCTGTTGCAATTGTCTGCGGTAAACATCTATTGCTTTGTGTGCAGGCAATTCACCCCAAACTCCCTTTTTTACATCTGCCAGCAATTCCGGTATAGTGTAAGTTTCAGCGCCCGGAAAAGTTGCTGCCTGCACAAGGTGATTTAATGTTGAAGACCTAAACATATTCCCTATAATTCCTTCCTGTAAATCTCCTATTACTTTCAAACCGTTCAATCCTGTTTTACCATAAATATCATTATTGATTAACCAGTTTGGTGTTTTAAAAAGGTTTTCATTTAAATAATTTACAGCTTCTTTCTGTTTTGCTTTGGCAACGGTTTCATAAACCATACCCGGCTCTTCCGTTACTTTTGGTGTTTTCATTATACCACCAATTGTTCTTAAAACATGGTTATTATATCTGTTAAACTGGGTTGTAACTTCACCGTACATCATTTCAAGATTAGCGTAATCTTCATTAGGTTCTTTTGTCCATTCATTTAGGTTAGGCATAATTCTTTTCAAATTTTTAATGCCATACAAACTTCCTTTTACGGCATCGTCTCCCACCTGTTCTGTTTGGTTACGGGGATCATCTCTGTTTGTTTCACCATCTCCAAACCAAAGACGTTTGTTCTTCATTTTTTCCATCACCCATTTATTCATTGCTGTTTTTTCTGCATCAGCGCTTTTGTATTCCGCAAATCTGCGGTACCCCCAAGCAATTGCCCATTCATCATAATCTCCTATTCTTGGGAAAATTCCTTTTGTACTAATATTATCTTCCGGCTGTGCCACATAATTAAAACGGGCATAATCCATAATGGAAGGTGTGTGACCATTAGCTTCTACCCAGGCTTTGTCTCTTAATTTTTCAACCGGTACAGTTGAAGAAGATCCAAAATTATGTCTCAATCCAAGCGTGTGTCCAACTTCGTGAGAAGAAACAAAACGAATTAATTGGCCCATCAATTCATCATCAAAAACCATTTTTCTTGCACGGCTATCTAAAGGAGATGCCTGCACGAAATACCAGTTGCGTATTAATTGCATTACATTATGATACCAGTTTATATGGCTTTCCATTATTTCTCCACTGCGTGGATCAGCAACACTTGGCCCGCTTGCATTTGGTATTGTTGATGGTTTGTAAACGATTGCAGAAAAGCGTGAATCTTCTAAACTCCATTCAGGATTTTCTTCTTTGGTAGGTGCCTTTTTTGCCATGATTGCGTTTTTAAAACCGGCTTGTTCAAAAGCAGTCTGCCAGTCATTTACACCTTGTATAAGATAAGGTACCCATTTAGCTGGTGTAGCAGGATCTATATAAAAAATAATTGGTTTTTTGGGTTCAACAAGCTCACCTCTTTTATATTTATCCATGTCTTCCTCCTTTGGTTCCAGACGCCAGCGTTTTACAATAGAAACTCTTTTTACACCTTGAGGATTTAAATCAAAATCAGTGTAGCCAACATTAAAATATCCTACACGTGGATCATAATATCGAGCCTGCATAGGGTTTTGAGGCAACAATACCATAGAGCTGTTTAATTCTAAGGTTACATTTCCATCATTAGGGCCAACAGGTGAACTGGCGTATGTTTTTACGGTAACCACCTCTACATTTATAGGAAAGGTTTTTACAGTTACAACATAAGATTTATCTTTTTGTATTGAAGTAAGGTTGGCTCTTTTTTTAGTGCCATTGTCTAAAAATAATACATCGTTATCACCATTAACCAAATCCGTTACATCTATAACAACAGCAGATGAATCTTTTGAAAATGCTTTAATATCAAAAGCAAATTCAATAGGCTGTATGTTTGAATTATTAACTGACATAAACATGGGCGACGTAGAATCTTTTGTATATTCTGCATAAGAAATCGTACGCAAAAATATATTATCGTTTGGCCCTCTTTCAAACCATATAACATTTTGTCCAATATCATCACCGGCATAAGAAAGCCCGGAATTACGTCCTGCTGTTGGTGCTTTGGAAATTCTGTTTACTACAAGAATTTCCCTCCTTAATAAATTCTTAGGTATTTCAAAAAAATATTTATCGTCCAAAAAATGAACTTTAAACATACCTAAACTCGTTTTTGCTTTTGCTGTAATAATTTCTGAGTAGGGTTTTGGACCTTTGGATACAGGTTTGGCTTTAGCATTTTTTGAAGTGTCAGATATACCTGTAGCTGTATCAGTGGGTGCTTTGTTGCCGGGCCTTTGAGCCAAGATATTGACAGAACAAAATAATACAAAACTAATTAATAGCCATTTTTTGGTAGTTGATCTCATTGCAGTTTTATTATTTAAAAAATTGTTACGAATTCCATTACAATAATAATCAAAAACAAAGGATGGTGCTATAGTTTGTTAAAAACAATTTTATACTGCCTTATCTTTGGAGATATGATAAAAGCAGGAATACTTGGTGGTGGTCAACTGGGCAGAATGTTATTGCAGGCAGCTGCAAATTACCCTGTTGAAACTTTTATTTTAGAAAATGATTCAGCCTGCCCGTCTGCCCATCTTTGCCATCATTTTACCAAGGGTGACATTACAAATTTTGATGACGTTTATAATTTTGGTAAAGGTCTGGATGTTGTTACCATAGAAATTGAACATGTAAATGAAGATGCTTTGCAGCAACTGGAAAATGAAGGTGTAATTATTTTTCCAAATGTTGCTGCCTTAAAAATTATTAAAAGTAAAATTCTGCAAAAAGAATTTTACAAAGCCATTGAAGTGCCTTCCGGAGAATTTGTAGTCACCAATTCAAAAACTGATCTACATCAACATACAAACTTTTTACCGGCAGTGCACAAAATTGCCAAAGGCGGTTATGATGGTAAAGGTGTTGAATTAATGCATACGGGTGCTGATTTTGAAAAAGGATTTGATGCACCTGCAGTGTTGGAAAAAATGGTCGATATTAAGAAGGAGTTGTCGATGATTATTGCTGTAAGCCAAACAGGTGAAATTGTTTTATATGAACCGGTAGATATGGTAGTAGATAAGCGTTTAAATTTATTAAGTTACCAGATCTGTCCTGCTGTAATTCCTGAAAATATTATGTGGAAAGCAGAAGCAGTAGCTTTAAAAGTGGTTAAAGAATTAAAGAGTGCAGGCATTTTTGCGGTGGAACTTTTTACAGACCAGCAGGACAATATTTATGTTAATGAAACTGCGCCACGTGTTCATAACAGCGGTCACCACAGCATTGAAGCCTGTTACAGCAGCCAGTTTGATATGTTGTGGCGGGTAATGCTTGGTTATCCTTTAGGAAATACCGATCATATTTTACCTGCAGCAATTGTAAATCTGGTTGGCGAAGAAAACCATACCGGCGAAGCTGAATATACCGGGCTTAAAGAAGTACTTGCAATGGATAATGTATTCGTCCATATTTACGGAAAAAAAATGACGAAGCCCGGAAGAAAAATGGGACATGTTACTATTTTAAGCAACGAACCACAGGAGCTTTTACATAAAGCAAATCAAATAAAGCAGTTGCTAAAAGTGGTAGCCAAATAAACATTGTACTTAACCAACAATTTTCATTCAATTATTTAAAATAGCGTTCATGGATTTCTTACAAACATTAAATATTTCTACCAATAACAAAGGCGTTTCAACCGGTGTACAATGGGTAAAATCTAAAGGTGAAAAACTTTCATCCTTCTCCCCTGTTGATGGCGTTTTAATTGGAATGGTAACCGGTGCAGATCGTTTGGCTTATGATATTGTAATAGAAAAAGCACAGGAAGCTTTTGCACAATGGAGACTGTGGCCTGCACCAAAGCGGGGAGAAATTGTAAGGCTTGTAGGTATGGAATTGAGAAAATTTAAAACAGAACTTGGTACACTTGTAAGTTATGAAATGGGCAAAAGCCTGCAGGAAGGAATGGGCGAAGTACAGGAAATGATTGACATCTGTGATTTTGCAGTTGGACTTTCCCGCCAACTGCACGGCACAACAATGC
>JAYTCO010000497.1:0-2774 GCA_043736415.1 Ferruginibacter sp.
GTTCTGTCGTAAAAGTTCAAATGCTTTTTCCTCATCATCACCCATCAATGCGGTATAGCCAACAATGTCGGTAAACATGATAGCGGCAAGCTGGCGGGATTGGGGCATGATGAAAATTAATTTAACAGGTTCATCTTTTTTAATAGACTAATGTATCGCGGATCGTTCCAAACACTTTTTAATAGTGGATCGTTTTTTATTAATACAAGCCGGGTATCTTTCTGATTGAAAGCCTTTTCCAACCAGTTTATAGTGTTGTTTTTATCTCCTCTGAACCCGTAAATAACGGCTATGTTATAAGGCCACACTTCATGGTATTTATTAATAAAATTTACTAATGCTTCGTTTGCTTCTTTTTTCCTGCCTGTTGCATGATAATATAAATTATAGCCCATTTGTTTACTCATTTCAAAAGGCTCGTTACTGAAAAAAGCTAAAGCCTTTTCTGGTTTTCCCATTAAAATGTAATTTCTTCCAATGAGATAATTTTCACCTAAGGAGTGGGGATTTAATTCTAAACCTTTTCTGAACATGGCTATAGCATCTTCAAGCCTCGATACATACGTAAGATTACCACCATAAACACGATAGTACAATGGTTTTAGCGGATCATTCGACAATGCTTCCTTAGTTAATGAAATAGCTGTAGTATAATCACCCATTGCCTGGTGCCAAACACTATATACGCTCAATACTTCTGCATTATTGAGTTCTATATTTAAGGCTTTTTCAAATTCCTCTTTCGCTCCTCTCCAGTCAAAATCATGGTAAAATTTAATGGCGCCTAAAGCACGGTGCCCGGCCGCTGTATTGGCATCAAAAGCAATAGCTTTCAAAGCTGCTTCCCGAGCCTCTTCATATCCGGTTAGCTGATCAATATCATTATTCCACGCCATTCGGGATAAACTGTTGGCTAAGTAAGCCCACGCTTTGGCATCTGTTGAATCGATTGCTAAAGCTTGCCGATAAAAATCAACTGACTTCTGTAAATTTTCTTTGTCCAGTTTGTCGTAAAAATAGTTGCCCTGAAGAATAAGATTATAGGCAGCAATATTAGATTTAGAAGATCCATGTTGGGCAGCAGGTGATAATTTTAGCTTCAATTCCTTTACAACAGCCGCAGCAACCTCATCCTGGATGATAAAAATGTCATCCATTACACGGTCATAGGTTTGACTCCATAAATGGCTGCCATCGGTTGTCTTAATTAATTGAACTGAAATACGCAGTTTATTTCCTGATTTTCGAAGGCTGCCTTCCAAAATATACCCAACCCCTAATTTCTCACTGATAGTGCGGATGTCTTCATTCTTTCCTTTAAACGCGAAGGAAGAAGTGCGGGCAATGACTTTTAATCGTGGTACTTTTGCCAAAAGATTCAGTAATTCCTCACTTAACCCATCACTTAAATATTCCTGTTCTTTATCGTTGCTCATGTTTAAAAATGGAAGTACTGCAATGGATTTATCAACTTCTGTACTATTTGTAATAGCAGAATTCGTTTTCGGTTTTAGTGATGAATAAATAAAATAGCCTGCAGCTAAAAGAATAACAATTACAACAGCAATGAGAATTTTCGATGAATTTTCATGCGGTCTTTTTACAGATGAGACAGGATTTGTGGAAGGGAATACTGCCCTGGCCTGCACGTCATTTAATATTATCTCGTAAATTTTTATGGGCTCTTTTACATTTTTTAAAGTTTCAGCCCGTACAAATTTTGTATTGATATCTTTTTTATTAGATACATTATTATGTACAGACTCTGAAATCCAAATACCTCCTATAGGCGCTAATGCCTGTATGCGTGAAGCAATGTTTACAGCATCCCCAAAAATATCGTTCTTTTCAAAAACTACTTCTCCATGATGAATTCCTATGCGTAATTGAAAATTACCGGCGCTGTTGCAATCGTTCTGAATTTTTATGGCTGAATTTACTGCGTCGGAAACAGTGTTGAAACTTGCCATCACACCATCGCCTAATTCTTTTATCCAGGTACCATTAAATTTTTCAATTAAAGGTTTTTGAAGTTGCCGGTTTTTATTAAGTATTTCAAATGCCTTTTCTTCATCATCACCCATCAATGCGGTATAGCCGACAATGTCGGTAAACATGATGGCAGCAAGTTGACGGGACTGGGACATGACCGGGAGAAATTGATAAAGAAAGATAAAGCAATCGCTTGAAAACTTATAGCTTATCATTTCCACGAAACTCAGTTGTAGAAACTTGCACTTTCAAGATGTATTTTATAAGTTTATGGGTTGTTTAATACTAACGCTTATTTTTTTTACTCTTAATATTTTTTTAAAAAAAGGAGGAACAAATATGAGTACTTCAGAACAAACCAAATGGCGCATGGCAGGCGAAGAGGCAGCAAGTTGTAACTGTGCCTGGGGTTGTCCCTGCCAATTTAATGCATTGCCTACCCATGGCCGGTGCGAAGCCCTTGCAGGTTGGCAAATACATGAAGGTCATTATGGAAATACAAGTCTTAACGGTTTAAAATTTGCACGAATCTTTTGGTGGCCGGGGCCTATTCATGAGGCCAATGGAACACGTCAGTTAATTATAGACCAGGAAGCCACTCAGGAACAACGTGATGCATTAATTGCAATAGAAAATGGTAAGCAGGGTGGAGCATACAATGAAATTTTTGCAACTGTTTGTCCAAATGCTTTGGATGTTTTAATAGCCTTTATAACTTTTGATAGCGACAGAGAAACCAGGAAAGCACACGTGGTAGTTGGTGACATAGGCGAGCTGAGAGC
>JAYTCO010000498.1:0-2774 GCA_043736415.1 Ferruginibacter sp.
CCTCTTCTTACCTCTTCTCCCCAATGTAAAGCCTCTTTTCTTATAAAAGCTTTTACGCTTTCGCTATCATTGCCGGAGCTGTCCGATTTTACACTGGAATTGACTGATGCAGATGGATTGTTGCATGCTGCAATAAAAACGGCAACCGCCAGTAAAGCTGGTTTAAAAACATTTTTCATGATGTAAATTTTAAAAGTTTAAAAAAATGGTCTTTGTCTATCTAAAAAAGCCTGAATTTTTGGTCGAAGCTGGGTCTTAATAGCAACCTTTTGTGTGTGGCATGAGACCCTGCGTGGTGTGCCGGGGTCCCTTGGTAAACGCCAGAAAAGGAGACCCCGGCAGAACCAGGTAAAACATTGGCATCATCGTTGGCCTTGCAGGCCCGACGAATCCTTATTTGTTAGGGGCAGTTTTTCTGTCCTACAGATTTGCTTTTTGCCAAAATGTTTTCGGGTCTCTTGAATTATACTTTATACTATTTCTTGTATTTACCATATATTGGTTGTCCTGGAAAAACATTGTCAACTGTTTTGCCATTCCTCAACACAAACACTCCATTTACAATTACATATTCAATGCCTTCTGAAAAGATAGGACCATTTTCAAAAGTTCCTTTGTCAATTATTGTATTGGGGTTGAAAATAGTAATATCAGCGTCTGCCCCAATTTGTATTCTTCCTTTGAACCTCATCATTGGTGCAATATCTTGAAGTCTTTTAGCTGGCAACAAAGTCATTTTTTCAATAGCGGTTATAAGGTCAATTACTTTCTCTACTCTTACATATTTTCCTAACACTCTTGAGAAAGTTCCCCCGGTTCTTGGATGTGCTAGCTTTGAATATACCATTCCGTCTGATGCAATAATAACACCGGGTTCAGCAATACCAGTCTTTATCCATTCAGGTTTCATCATGTGCATGATAACTGTTCCTACTGTTTTGCGATAGGCATCAAACGTTTCCTTAGTAAGACGTTCTCCAGTGGCTACCCATTGCAGGTCGCCATAACTAATAACCAATCTGTCTTGCCATCCATCTGAGAACATAGCACTTTGCAAACTTGTAGATGCCGCCGTATAAGAATACAGTTCTGTTGTTATATCTATGCCTCTTTTTTGTGCTGCGTTGACCATATCTAAGCCTAATTGAATATTACCCAATGCCATACTGTTAATATGAACAATATGTAGCGGTGCATTTGTGAGTGAAGCATTGGCTATTACTTCCTGTATTGAAATAATATCGGGATTTCTTACGTGAGTGAAAACCAGTACATTCAATTCGCCAGCCAACTGAAATACCTTGTACATTTCTTTCGGGTTTGATTTAGGCAAGTAGCCGATAGGAACTCCGATACCAATCCCACCTTCGCTCAAAGAAGATTTAATATTTTCAAGTGTTTTATTCATTTCTTCCGCTGTAAGCTGCTCTGTTGCAGCAGGAAGAATAGCACTATTAAGCTTTTCTATTGATGATTCCCCTTTTATGCTTGTTTCGACCAATTTACTTACGGCATCTTTATATTTATCTATTGCTTTAAACCGTTCGTAAGGCCAGCATACACTG
This sequence comes from Ferruginibacter sp., assembly GCA_043736415.1. Taxonomy (GTDB): domain Bacteria; phylum Bacteroidota; class Bacteroidia; order Chitinophagales; family Chitinophagaceae; genus Ferruginibacter. The sequence goes on from JAYTCO010000498.1 coordinate 1,566, forward strand.
GCTCCATAGTTTATTAATGCCTTAGATTTCCTTGTTGCATACCACTCTTTCAAATTTTCAATTCCCCATTCCAGTTCCAGTGCAGTAGTAAGTCCATCATGCAATTGATATTCTTGCTCTATGTTGGTTCGGCCATGTACATGCAAATCAATAAAACCTGGAGCTACCACTAAACCTGATACATTAATCGTTTGTTTACCTTTCAATAGTTCTGATGAAATTTGGGCAATACGGTTATTAATGATGCCCACATTTTTTATTGCATCAAGTTTAGTTTCCGGGTCTATAACACGACCGCCAATTAATACAATGTCGTATTCGGTGTTTGATTGTGCAGTTGCAACATAACAAAAGCATGTTGTAAACGTAAAAAAGAATAATGCTGATTTTAATACTCTTGTCATAATGAATTGTTTTTTGAAGTCATTTAAGTGTCGCACTAAAATTGCCACTAACTCCTGTATTGCCATAACTTAAATCTACCTTTTTCGCGGAAATACTTCCAATATAGCTTGCTTTGCGCTGCTCTCAAAACTTCACTCCAAAATGACTTAGCAGCTTGCAATTTTATGCTACGTGCCGAGGGGCGCCTGGCAAACGCCTTAAGCCAATAGGAGACCCAGGTAGTACTAAAACATAAGCCCACAAAAAAACCCGCTATTCAGCGGGCTTCTTTATTATTTGCAATCTCAATTATGCTACTTCAACATTCGCCGTCTTTGAGTTTCTTTTCCGGTCTTCTTCGTTCAACATCACCTTGCGCATACGAACGTGTTTGGGGGTTACCTCTATACACTCATCCTGCTGAATGTACTCCATACATTCTTCAAGCGTAAACAAAATTTTAGGGGCTGCACGGCTTGCATCGTCACTACCGCTTGCACGGTGGTTGGTCAGTTTTTTAGGCTCGGTTGCATTTACTACCAAATCGCCTGGCTTAATGTGCTCAGCAATAATTTGCCCTGTGTATACATCTTCTCCCGGATCAACAAAAAATTTACCGCGATCCTGTAATTTATCAATAGAATAACCTGTGGTTTTTTCTGAGTTCTTCGATACCAATACCCCATTGCTTCTGCCGGGTATATTTCCTTTCCAGGGTTTGTACTCGTTAAAGCGGTGCGCCATAACAGCCTCTCCGGCGGTGTTGGTCAACATTTGAGAACGCAGGCCTATCAAACCTCTTGAGGGAATTTCAAACTCAAGGTG
>JAYTCO010000499.1:0-2768 GCA_043736415.1 Ferruginibacter sp.
GGTGGCAAGTTGTATGGCTTCGTGTCCACTACTTGTACTGTGTACATATTTGCAAATGCTACGATTAGCTTCATAAATTGTTGCCATTGCTTTTGCCTGACACATATGTGTGAAAGCTTTTAATAAAATATTTTGATCCAAAAGAAAATGTAGTTGTAATGAAAGACTAGGTTTTTGATCTGCAAATTTAAGTTGCAGCGGGTGTAAAAATATTTTTTTTATGGGAGGATAGAATTGTTTTCTATTAACGGAATTAATTGAGAGAAACTTTAGATTTTATTTTTTTCAGAGTTTGTGGTGTTGAGTTTTTATGAATAGAGGAAAGACATAATTAAAGTATTTTATAGCCTTTTAACGGCTCATCTATGGGTAAGCACCGAAGGACGAAAGGGTGATGCATAATGTTACAATATGTAAAAGCAGGGTTAACGATAAAGTTGTATAATTATTAAATAATTAATTGGCGTACTTAAAATTCATATTAATTATATCAACCTAAATAGATATAATTTTATTATAAAATCTGGAAGAAATATGCATATTACAAATTGTGTAAAAGACGATATTGGCGACATTTTTAAATTGTATGTTGTAGCAACAAATTACCAAAAAGAAAGGTATACCATGCATTGGCCGGAGTTTGATTATAAAATGGTTGAGGATGAAATTGCAGAGAACAGACAATGGAAATTAATCATAGATAATGAAATTGCCTGCGTATGGGCAACAACTTTTACTGATCCTTTAATATGGGAAGAAAGAAATATTGACCCGTCAGTTTATATACATCGAATAGCCACCAACGACCATTACAGAGGGAAAAACTTTGTGGTTAACATAGTAGATTGGGCAAAGAAATATGCTGTATTGAAAGAGAAAAAATTTGTACGATTAGACACAGTTGGTTTAAATGAAAAACTGATTGCGCATTACACAAAATGCGGTTTTACATTTTTAGAATTAAGAAATCTAAAGAACACTGAGGGCTTGCCTGCGCATTATCATAATGCAGATATCAGTTTGTTTGAGTTGGAGGTGTAGTAGTCGATATGTTTTAATGCTGACTTTAATTGAATAAATACTTAAATCTATGAGGTAAATTAAATATGAATTATGAGGAAGGATATTTAATTTGAATCGGCTGGTCGGGAGACCAGGCCTTGGCATTCATTAACAGTTAGTATTGATACTTACAAGGGCAAAGGAATTGAAGTTGCTCATGTTTTTTATTCGATTCAATAAATGTTGAAAAAAGTACAAATGCTCCCGATAGCCCTGATGGAAGCGGCACTGAAACTGGCCTTTGCGGCGAGGTACAGCGAACAGCAGGATACAAATGTTTAGTAAAGATTAAATGCTAATGCTTCTAAGCCTCTTATTTTTCAGATAATACAATATTGTACGTCCACAAATTTTGTTTTAGGGCTTTGTATTGCAGGTAAGCGGTATCAATGTTTTTTTTGCCGTAAATAGTGGGCTTGGGGTTAAAGAGTTTGTACAAAAAACCACCGATAACGCCGGGAAAATATGCCCGGTACAAACGTTTGGCAGAGGGAATTATTTTGGTAGTTGCATCTTCTATATTGGTATGATGGAAGCCTGCATTTTTTAGATGCTCAGTAAAATTTTCAATGGTTGCAAAATCATCAATGGCCCATCCGTTTGCCCATTGCTTAATAAGTGCAGCATCTTTTTCTGCGAGGTTTCCCTTTTTGAAAAAATCAGCCAAAATTAGTTTGCCACCTTTTTTTAGAAGCCGGTATGCTTCGTTTATAAATTTACTTTTATCGCTTGCATGGCATACACTTTCTATTGCCCAAATAATATCAAAGCTTTCAGCTTCGTAGTTAGTAGCAGTAAAATCCTGTTGCTCGAAAATGGCAAGTGATTGTAAATTTTCGACTTGTGAAAAGTTATTGGCGGTTTGCACCTGCTTGGCGCTAAGACTTAGGCCTGTTACATTACAGCTAATATTTTTTGCAAGCCACAAAGAAGAACCGCCAATGCCGCAACCTGCATCTAAAACTTTATGATGCTTATTGATATCTGCTTTTGCAGCTAATATTTTATTGATGTTCAGTAAGGCTTCGTGAAAGTTTTTTGTGCTGCTGTCCCAATAACCATAATGCAGAGAGCGGCTACGTTGTAAATCCCACACACGTTTGTAATGTGTCTGGCTGAGGTCGTAATACTGCTCTACATCTTTATTGGAGTACATTGTTAACGGATGTTAATGGCTAAGAGAAAAAAAAGTTATAAGCTAAGAGAACAAAGAGTTTGAAGGAGAACAAGGGGGTTAAATACAAAGGTAACAAAGAGCTTTGAAAGAGTATAAAGGAGTTAGATGCAAAGAGAACAAAGAGTTTGAAGGGGAACAAAGGGGTAAAATACAAAGGAAACAAAGAGCTTTGAAAGAGAACAAAGGGGGCAGATGCAAAAAGAACAAAGAGTTTTTGAAAGAGAACAAAGGGGTTGAATAAAGGGCACCTCAGTTTAAGTGAAGTGCCCAAGTAAATTATCTTTCTTCTTTGTGAACCTTGTGTTTTTTCCTTCGTATTCATTGTGGTCCAAACCTTCAAAACTTATTTCATTGTAAAGCTTTCCAAAAACTTAGTTGTGAAATTGCCGCTCTTAAAATCTTCGTTTTGCATAAGTTGCAAATGAAAAGGTATTGTCGTTTTTATACCTTCAATTACATACTCACTTAATGCTCTGTACATGGTATTGATGGCTTCTTCACGGGTTTGTGCTACGGTAATTAATTTTGC
>JAYTCO010000500.1:0-2765 GCA_043736415.1 Ferruginibacter sp.
ATGTTTAAAAGTATATGTTGCTCCTATTGAATCCATTTGCTTTTTAAAAGTTGCTACTTCTGCAGGTAAAACAAATTTATCTGAATCACCATGGCATACCAATACATCAGCCTTTAATAACTCTTTTTTTAATGGCACACCTGCAAGGTTACCATGAAAACTTACCACACCCTTTAAAGGCTCTCCCAATCTTGCCATGTTTAAGACCATGGCACCACCAAAACAATAACCGATTGCAGCAATTTTATTTGTATCAGCTCCGGGATGTGTTTTAATTTTTGCAAGCGCTGCATCAAATCTATTTTTACCCGTTGTGCTACTTGGTGCATAAAATGGTCCTGCAAGTTTTCCCGCTTCGTCAGGCGTTTCTGCAGTTTTACCTTCACCATAAAAATCTACTGCGAAAGCCAAATACCCAAGTTCTGCTAACTGCTTTGCTCTTCCACGGGTATAATCACTTATCCCCCACCATTCAGGAACAATAAGCACTACAGGCTTTAAATTTGTGTTAGAAGAATCAAAAGCCACAAATCCTTTCATGGTAACACCATCTCCTGAATAGTCTACATTTTCACTTTTAACTGCCATAGTTTTTGCACTCGTTGCTGAAGATTCCTCTTTACTTTTTTTGCTCTCTGTATTACAGGATGAAGCAATTACTAAAATCAATGCAAATACTGAACTTGATTGTAATAGTTTTTTAAACATATTTGTTTTATTTATTAATGAATGAAGAAAATTATAATAATTCAAACGCCGGTTTGTAAGATCCCCAAAATTTATCTAACCCAAGCATATATTGTTTTAAAAATGAAATCATGGTTGGCCAATCACCTTCCTTAAATACATTAACGTTTTTCAATTCAGCTACAATAAGACTTACAGATCCTTTGTTTTCCTGAAAAAAATCTTTTTGAAAAACCCATTTGTTAACACCAATCTTTTCTAGTTCTGATGCAAAGTTATTAAAAATTTCAAAATATTGATGTTGCAACATCGTATCTTTTAAAAATATTTCAACCGTCACTACGGCTAAATCTTTGCCGGCATCCATTTTAAAGGAAATGCCTTTTATTCCCGTTTTATAATTTACCCAGTTAACTTTTTCTAAAGTTGCAGAAGGTACAGGAGACAAATACATTCCAAAACTTGTCCAAAATTTTTGTGTTATAAAAGAAGCTTCTGCCTTAGAATACATGAATTAACTATTATAAAAAAACGATGATATAAGTTGAGGCTTTTAAAAGTAAGTTGATATTTTAAAAAGAAGTTAAAATTTTCCTTTTAGATAGGTTTTTTACCGATTAAGTACATTTTAGATTACCCAAGAAATGAATACGACTTATCTTTGCGCCGCAAAATCGTTTTACAAAAAATTAGTTTTGTTTTTTTTACTACTTTTTGCTACAAATCCTACGTCAATCTAATTACAGCCTGACTTTTAAAGGATTTACTTTTTATAATAAAACACAGATATATGAAACAGGAAACAATGGGTTTAGTTAAGCCTATCAACAAAGAACAGATGAAAGAATTAACTAGAGAAACGAAAGAAACACTTGCATCGCATGCACTTCAAACAGAAGAAGGAAATCGTTCATTCGGTTCGGTAGATTTATGGAACGCCAGAAAGCAACAGCGCACAATGGCATCTATGAGGAGATGGGTTAACTAATAATTATTGTATTAATATAGTTTTTCTTTCGCAAAGCATCCATTTAATGGATGCTTTTTTTAAAACTGCATATCCTCATTAAATATTTTACTACTTAAAACTTCTCTAAATAATGTTTTGTTTTTATTATCTGATAAAGCATCTAAATGTCGTTCATGATGCAGATCTGTACCAACATAAGAAGCCAGGTTATTTTTAATTAAATAATTGGCTGCTTTCGCAGCAGGCTTTCCGTAATAACCGGTTAGGGATAATAAATTTACCTGCAATAAAAAACCTAATTCGTTTAAAAAATCGTACTGTTTAAAATCGTTGTGATAGTATCCATACCGTTCAGGGTGTGCAAGTATGGGCTGGTAATTTTCTGTAATAATGGCAAATACAATTTGCTCCACGTTGTAAGGTTTATCTGCATAAGAAAATTCTGTGAGTACTAAATTATCCTTAACGGTGAGCAGGGGTATTTTTGTCGATAAAAGTTCCAGAAAATAAGCATCAAGCATATACTCTGCAGCCGCAGAAACTTTAAAATCAATTTGTTTTTCTAACAGCGTTTTTTTTAATAAGGAAAGCGAATTATTTATTGAAGTTGAATCATTTCTATACAGGTCTCCAATGATATGTGGTGTAGCAACAGATTGTTTTACACCAAGTTTTATTAATCCTTCAATTAAAATTAAAGATGTGTCAATATCGGGTGAGCCATCATCAATACCCGGTAAAATATGTGAATGAATATCTGTTACAATAGGAAAGTAATCAGAATAATTGGTAGGAATTTTCTTTTTAAAAATAGAAAACATTAAAATATTCCCAGGTTGGTTTTTATATTGTACTGATGTACCTTAATTAAAGGCTTTAGTATAGATACCAAAAAAGGCATTGGTATTAAATTCTTTTTCATGGCAAGATAATCTCTGCGGTTGGCTCTAAACCGTTGGTAGATATTTTTATTGCTTGCACCACCTCTCCTCATTTTTACAAATAGTTTTGGCAGGTAAAAAGAAGATATTTTGTGGCGAAATAAATAACGTGTCATAAATTCATAATCAGCCGCAGTAAAATAATGGTTTTCGTAACCTCCGTAAGA
>JAYTCO010000501.1:0-15845 GCA_043736415.1 Ferruginibacter sp.
AGCATTTTTTACCTGCACACTGTTTTGCTTTGCATAATCTACTGCCTGCTGCACAGTAAAGCTGTTTATTTTTTGTGCGTTTGCAACTGCTGCAAACAACAACAAAAAATTTAATGTAAATAATTTCATTGTTCTACTTTTCAGTTTTGTTGTTCTTTTTTAATCTGTCCTGCTGGTATTTAACGGCAAGCTTGTAACCTTTTGGCGATACCATCCCGAACAGAAAATGAAGGGTTATTTCTTCTTCTACATCAGCAAGGTTTTGTTTTACTTTTGTATGAAATTCCGGGTTAAAAGGCAGCAACATACTTTCCACCCTAAAGCGTGCTATAATATCTATTTTTAAATCAGGCCTGTATAGTTCTTCTGCAACTCCCCTTATCAGGTTTTTTTTAATAATGCTGTACAGGTAATTATTTTTGTGGTTGGAAAACTTTTGAAATGCCATTGGATAGTACTTCTGCATATCAAACAATAAAGATGGATTCATTGACCGGAAAATTTCCATAATAAGATCCATAGCCAGAAAAATTTCATGTACGGCATTGTCAGCCTTTTGCTGGTCAATGTCGCAACATTGCTGGTTATGCTGTATAAGCGATTGTATTACATCATCCACGAGCGCATCTTTATCAGCATAAAACTGATAAATAGTTTTTTTACTTATGCCCAGTTTGGTAGCAATATCATCCATACTTACACTCTTAAGCCCAAACTGCATAAACAATTCGTGTGCTTTGTATTTTATTCTTTCTCCGGTAGTTACTATTTCTGCCATAATCGGATGCAAAACTATGGAAACTTTTTATGTAACGCAAGTTTCCATGTTAATTAATTCTTACCACTCATCATATTTCCTACAATAGAAAATAGTTTTAATAAGCACTCTTCACAATAAATTATATTTGCAGCCTAACACAGTTTATTATGGAAAAGGGTTTTAATTACCGAAAATTTCTGCAGTATTTTTTACAGGGATTATTAATTTTAGCTCCCGTAGCAATTACAATATATTCCCTGTTCTTTTTTGTATCTACCGTTGATGGATGGATACCGATTTTTAGCTATAAAGACGAAATTGGTATTACCCATGTGCAGAATTATGGGCTTGGCTTTATTATTATTCTTGGAGCCATCATATCAATCGGTTATTTCAGTTCGTTTTTTATCACAAGTCGTATTATAAGTTTTTTGGACAAAGTAATGCAGAAAGCTCCCGGCATAAAACACATTTATGGTACCACCCGAGATTTTTTTGAGGCCTTTGCCGGCGATAAGAAAAAGTTTACGCAAAATGTATTGGCAAATGTTGATGGCAATGATGTGTGGCGCATGGGCTTTATAACTAAAGAAGATATGAGTGATTTTGGACTTGTAGATTTTGTGGCAGTATATATTCCGATGGCTTATTCAGTATCCGGCAATGTTTACATTATTCCAAGAGCGAGGATAAAACACATCACACATATATCGAGCGCACAGACGATGAAATTTGCTGTAAGTGGCGGTGTTACAGATATATCGGAGGAATGATAAAAATTGGCTAATTTGTTAATGTGCTGATGTGCTAATTATACGCTCGTATTCATTTTAATAAGAAATAGCTCAATGAAAAAATTATTACTGTCAGGTTTATTTATAAGCATATTCTTATTTTCTTATCTGCAGTCTTTTTGCTGGGGATTTTATGCACATCAAAAAATAAATTACTACGCCTGTTTTTTACTGCCGCCGGAAATGATGGTTTTGTATAAACCCAATATTGCTTTTTTATCTGAACATGCGGTTGACCCTGATAAGCGCCGCTACGCTGTAAAAGATGAAGGTCCGAGACACTTTATTGATATTGATTATTACGGCAAATATCCGTTTGATTCGCTGCCCCGAAAATGGAAAGATGCGGTTGCAAAATATTCGGAAGATACGCTGCAAAGCCAGGGTATAGTACCATGGCATGTTCAGGTTATGCTGCAAAGATTAACGAACGCTTTTAAAGAAAAAAATTATAGCGGTATAATGAAGAACAGTGCAGAGCTGGGTCATTACATTGCAGATTCGCACGTGCCTTTGCATGCAAACAGTAACCACAACGGGCAATACACAAATCAAAAAGGTATACACGGTTTTTGGGAAAGTCGTGTGCCTGAACTGCTAGCTGAAAAAGATTGGGATTTTATGATTGGTAAAGCAACTTACGTTAAAGACCCTGGTAGTTATATTTGGGATCGAGTGCTGGAAAGTGCGAAGGCAAGTGACAGTGTTTTAAATTTTGAAAAAGAATTATCCAAACAATTTTCGGCAGATCAAAAATATTCTTTTGAAAACAGAAACGGAAAAGTGATACGCCAGTATTCGACAGCATTTACTTTGGCTTTTAATAAAAAACTTGATGGTATGGTGGAGAGAAGAATGCGCCTTTCTATACAAAGCATTGCATCTTTTTGGTACACTGCATGGGTAAATGCCGGGCAACCTGATTTAAAGGGTTTGGCTAAACAAAAAATCAGCGAAGCCGATGTAGCAGCGTTTGAAGAATTAAACAGCAAGTGGAACAGTTCAGGCAAAATGATTGGCAGGGAGGAAGATTAAAACCGTTTATTTGGTTACAGATTTTGCCATCATTAACAAAAAAGGTAAAGCCTTGCTGTAATCTAAATTTTGATACTCAATTCCCAATCCTCTAATGTTTTTATAATAATTAATTAATTCAGTATAATAATATTTTTCGCTTTCAATAAACCATGCATTTTCACCAAGCTTTTGTGCAACAAACCATTTTTCAATAAGTCTTGCATTTCGTCCATTTCCGTCATTCCACGGATGAACCTTTACAAAAACCAAATGTAGCAAAGCGGAGTAAAAAAAGACTTCACCTACAGACAAATTTTTCTTTATTAAAGTATTTACATCTGCATAAAAGTTTTCCATTGCAGGTTTTAATTCAACTGGCGAAGCTGCAACATATTCAATACTTCCTTCACTGTTTGTAACATACATATTTTGTGAACGCAATTCACCTTGTTTAGAAACGGGCAAAATATTTTTTGTTATTAATTTATGTACTTCAACAATGTTTTTTTTATTTAATAAATTGTTTTTTGCAAAACTGTAAGCATTATATAAATCATCTGTTTTTTTTGTGTAATCCGGTAAAAACTCAATTCCAAATTTCTTATGTTTTACATAACTGTCAAGCTCAATATTTTCGCCTTCAATTTTGCTTGAATATACAGATGATACAGAAGCGTAAAAACTAAAGCTGTCTGTAGATATTTCAGCATCTTTTAAACTATCGAAAGCAAACTCCAGGTTGTTTGGAACCTGTTGCAAAAAAGCAGGTAATAAATCTTTTGGAATTATTTTTAAATCCATGAGGCTAAAGTAAGTTTTTTTAAGTGCACCTAAATTAAAAGGGTTGTAAAAGCTTCTTTTTAATTTCTTACTTTTGCCCGTTCAAAATTATACACAGTGGTTTACAATTTTAATGCAGGTCCGTCTATTTTACCAAAGGAGGTTTTCGAAGAAGCTGCAGCCGCAGTCTTAAATTACAACGATTCGGGGCTTTCTATATTAGAGTACGGGCACCGCACACCCGCATTTGAAGGCATTATGCAGGAGGCAAGAGATTTAATGAGAGAACTGATGAACTTGGATGATAACCATGAAGTGCTGTTTTTGCACGGCGGTGCATCTACCCAATTTATGCAGGTGCCAATGAACTTACTCGATCTTAAAGAAACTGCCGCATATACCGATACGGGTTTGTGGGCAGCAAAAGCTATTAAAGAAGCAAAGCTTTTTGGCAGGCCTGAAGTTGTATGTTCATCAAAAGATAAAAATTATAATTTTTTACCAAAAGATTTTGCAGTACCCAATGATGCAAAATATTTACACATTACCACCAACAATACAATTTACGGAACACAGTGGCAAAAAATTCCTGTAACCTCTAACTCAATGGTGGCAGATATGAGCAGTGATATTTTAAGCAGAGATTTGAATTTTAATGCCTTCGATCTTATTTATGCAGGTGCGCAAAAAAACATTGGTGCTGCCGGTGTTACTGTTGTAATCGTAAATAAAAACATACTTGGAAAAGTAAAGCGGAATATCCCAACCATGATGGATTACCGCAATCACATTGCGGAAGGCAGCATGCTAAATACGCCACCGGTTTTTGCAGTATATACCTGTATGCTAACATTACGCTGGTTAAAAAAGCAGGGAGGTGTAAAAGCAATTGAAAAAATAAATAATGAAAAAGCGGCTTTACTATATACAGAGATAGATAGAAATCCTTTGTTTAAAGGAACCGTGGCTGTAGAAGACCGCAGCAAAATGAGTTTATGTTTTGTGATGAATGATGCGGAGAAAGAAGCAGCATTTTTGCAATATGCTACTGATAATAATATTATCGGTATTAAAGGACATAGAAGCGTGGGTGGTTTTAGAGCATCTTTATACAATGCAATGCCATTAAGCAGTGTAGAGTATTTGGTGGAATTGATGAAAGATTTTGAAAGCAAGGTGTAATTGACAATGGATAATTTATTAATTGATAATTGATAGAGTTAACCTTGGAAACAATTTCACTCATTTTACAACCTGGCAAGCAATTATCCATTATACCATTTTAAATTATCAATTAATTAAATATATGATTACAATTTCACCCTTTGCAGCACTAAGACCTGAAGTAGCATTAGCAAAAGCTGTAGCATCGAGACCGTACGATGTATTGAGCAGCAAGGAAGCAAGAACAGAAGCACAGGGCAACCCCAATACATTTTTACACATCACCAAAAGTGAAATTGATTTACCAGAAACGACAGATGTTCATGCACAGGAAGTTTATGTAAAAGCAAAAGAAAATTTGGCAGCTTTTATAAGTCGCAATATTCTTTTTCAGGAGAGTAAACCCTGTTATTATATTTATCAATTAATAATGAATGGTCGGGCGCAGGTAGGTTTGGTATGTGGCAGTTCGGTAGATGATTATGAAAATGGACTTATTAAAAAACATGAATTTACCAGGCCTGAAAAAGAGCTGGACAGAATTACACATATAAAAACAACAGGCGCTCAAACGGGCAATGTATTTATTGCTTACCGCAATGTCGCAGAGATTGATGAACTGATTGCCAACTGCATGAATGAAAAATCTCCGCAATACAGTTTTACTGCAGATGATGATGTACAACATAATATTTGGGTGGTAAACGATGAAAAAACCATCGCACTTATTACCGGTCTTTTTAAAGAAAAAGTCCCCGCTACTTACATTGCAGATGGGCATCACAGAGCTGCTTCAGCCGCTAAAGTGCGAGCAGCATTGGGCAGTAAGGCAAATGAAAATGCCAATATTTTTTTAACGACACTCTTCCCTGCAAACCAGCTTAGCATTATGGATTACAACAGGGTAATTAAAGATTTAAACGGACATACACCTGAAGATTTTTTAAAAGAATTGGAAGCCAACTTCAACATAGAAAAAAAGAACGAAGCATATAAACCCTCAGCAATACATGAATTTGGATTGTACTTAAACAGCCAGTGGTATTGCCTTACAGCACATAAAAATATTATTAAAGAAGATGTGCTTGGTGTACTGGATATAAATAGTTTGCAGGAAAATATTTTAACACCACTCTTAAACATTGTTGACCAGCGTACAGATGCAAGAATAGATTTTGTAGGTGGAATAAGAGGTTTAGAGGAGTTGGAGAAAAAAGTAGATAGCGGAGAAATGGCAATAGCGATAAGTCTTTACCCGGTAAGCATGGCCCAGTTATTTGCAGTGGCTGATAGTGGAGATGTAATGCCGCCAAAAAGTACGTGGTTCGAACCAAAACTGCGTGATGGTTTACTCACACATTTAATTAATTAATAAAAGGGTGCTTTTTAAGCATCCTTTTTTATATTTACAATCGCATGAAAAAAATATTATCAATACTGATGCTTTCTTCCCTTATGCTAGGTAAGAGTGTTTTAGCACAGAGCACAGATCAATTGCACGAAACCGCTAAAGCATTTATGCGCCAGGGCGATTTTTCGAATGCTGTACTTGTTTTAAACAGGGCTTTACGACAGATGCCCGAAAACACTGCATTTGCAAAAGATCTTGCACTTAGTTATTACTACCAAAAAGATAATTTAAAAGCTCTTGAAATAATTAAGCCTGTGTTGGAAAGCAAAGATGTAGATGACCAGAGTTTTCAGATTGCAGGCAATATTTATAAACAACTCGACCAAATAAAAGAGTGCGAAAAGGTCTATAGAAAAGGGTTAAAGAAATTTCCGGCAAGCGGGCCACTGTATAGCGAACTTGGAGAACTTGTTTTTGTTGACAGTAAACTGGATGCGATAAAAAATTGGGAGAAAGGAATTGAGACAGACCCATCTTACAACAAAAATTATTATAATGCAGCCAGGTATTATTTTTTTTCTGCTGATAAAGTATGGGCAATTATATATGGGGAAATGTATGCAAACATGGACCCTACAGGCATAAAAACACCTGAGATAAAACAACTTATTTTAGATTCCTATAAAAAATTATTTACCGAACCCGATATCAAAAGGACAGACAAAGACCGGACAGGGTTTGTAAAAAATTATCTGGAAGTAATGAACAAACAAAGCCCCGTTACCGCCGGCGGCATAAATGCTGAAATACTTTCTATGGTAAGAACAAGGTTTATAATTGATTGGTTTTCCGGAAAAAAAAATCCGGCGTTCAAATTATTTTCATTCCACCGGCAACTGTTAAAAGAAGGAATGTTTGAAGCTTACAACCAATGGCTTTTTGGCGCTACTGAAAATTTAAGTGCTTACGAAAATTGGGTTAAAACCCACCCTGTTGAATATGAAACATTTTTAGCCTTGCAAAAATCCAGAATGTTTAAAGTGCCCGCAGATCAGTATTACCACTAAAATATTATTTGATGTCTAAACATTAAATATATAAGTTTGTGCTAAATAAAATCGAAATATGAAAAATTTTTTAATTCTGCTTGTTACTACAGTTTGCTTTACTGCCTGTAAAAACAACTCTGCAGACAAAGTAACAACCACAGAAAAACAAACTGCAGCAATTGTTGATGGTACTGCGTATGCAGTAGATACAACTTCAACAATCACCTGGATAGGAAGCAAACCTACAGGCAAGCACACAGGTACTTTTAACATTTCAGGGGGTACCTTTATTGTAAAAGATGGTGCTTTAAAAGGCGGCACATTCACAATTAATATTAATTCTTTAAACAACGAAGATCTTGCGGCTGATGCCGGATCAAAAGCAAAACTGGAAGGCCATTTAAAAAGTCCGGATTTTTTTGACGCAGCACATTATCCAACGGCCAAATTTGAAATAACTTCAGTAGAGCCTAATACTGATACATCTAAAAAAGAAATTACACATTTTATAAAAGGCAACCTTACTTTAAAAGACAGCACTAAAAATGTTGCTATACCGGCAAGAGTTACTGTAGATGCAAAAACACTGTCTGCAAGTGCAATCTTTAGCATTGATAGAACGTTATGGGGTATGAACTATAAAGGTCCCGATAATCCGCAGAATTGGTTTATTGCTAAAGCAGTAGAATTAAAATTAAATTTAACTGCAGCTTCAAAATAAATGAACTTCCATTTTTTGACAAGCCATCTGTAAAGGATGGCTTTTTTTATATAACTTAGTTTTTATAAAATTATTGCTGCTGTTTTAATAGCTATAGCAAATAATTTTTTCAAAAAACGATTATCCCAAACTGCTTGTTAAAAAATTTCCACCGATGAACGAACATTCCAGAATATTTGATTTTATGTATTATCAGCTGGAGCATTTTCCTAAAACTGATATGTTTGCTGCTAAAATAAAAAATGCATGGGAGCCAATAAGTACTGCTGAAACAATTGCGATGGTGAACAGACTTAGTGCAGGATTAACAAAGATTGGTGTAGGTGGAAACGATATGACGGTAGACAAGCAGGACAAAGTTGCACTCATTTCCCGCAACAGACCTGAATGGCTTATGCTTGATATGGCCTGCCAGCAAATAGGTGCAATACTCTGCCCCATTTACCCCACCACAAATGTAAATGAGCTGGAATTTATTTTTAACGATGCAGAAATTAAAATAGCTTTTGTAAGTGGTAACGATATTTTGCAAAAGGTGAACGACATCAAATTCAAAGTTCCGTCTTTACTGGATGTTTATGATTTTGATGTAGCAGACGGTGTAAAGTTCTGGAAAGATTTGCTCATAAATGTTACAGATGATGACCTACAAAATTTAGAACTTATCAAGGCTTCTATAAAAGCGCATCATTGTGCAACCATTATTTATACATCGGGTACTACAGGTTTTCCAAAAGGTGTAATGCTAAGCCACAGAAACATTGTAAGCAATGTTGAAAACGGTAAAATAAGTTTTCCTTTTAGTGACAACCCTCAGGGAAGAACCCTCAGTTTTCTGCCGCTCAATCATATTTTTGAAAGACTTGCTTCCTATATTTTTATGAGCAGCGGTCACTCCATATACTTTGCAGAGAGCATGGAAAGTATTGGCGAAAATTTAAAGGAAGTAAAGCCTACAGTATTTTGTACGGTACCCAGGTTACTGGAAAAAGTGTACGAAAAAATAATGGCAAAGGGAGCAGAATTAACCGGATTAAGAAAACAGCTTTTCTTTTGGGCGGTAGATCTTGCTAATAAATATGACAATTTAAAAAGTGGTGGTATAAGTTATGATTTGCAATTAGCCTTAGCCAATAAACTTATTTTTAATAAATGGCGAGAAGCGCTCGGTAACAATATCTCTTACATTATTACAGGTGGTGCAGCCTGCCAGGTTAGGCTTTTACGAATATTTAATGCCGCACAAATTCCAATCTTTGAGGGCTATGGCCCTACAGAAAATAGCCCCGTAATAAGTGTGAACAGAAGAGAAAAGGGTGGAATGAAATTTGGAACTTGTGGACCTGTATTAGAAGGACAGGAAGTAAAATTATTGGAAGATGGTGAAATATGTGTAAAGGGGCCGAGTGTAATGATGGGATATTACAAACGGCCGGAACTGACTGCCGAAACCATAAATGACGGTTGGCTGCTTACAGGGGATATTGGTATTTTTGAAGGTAAATTTTTAAAGATAACAGATAGAAAAAAAGAACTTTTTAAGACAAGCGGCGGCAAATATGTGGCTCCACAGCCAATAGAAAATAAAATGAAGGAGTCTCCCTTTGTTGAACAGATAATAATTATTGGCGCAGAGGAAAAATTTGTGGGTGCACTTATTGTCCCATCAATGCCAAGCTTAAAGGAATGGATGCGCACGCAGGATATACCTTTTACTACAGCTGAAGATGCTGTACACAATCCTAAAGTTCGTGGGCTTTATAAAGAATTAATAGAATCTTTTAATAAATTTTTTAATCATGTGGAGCAGGTAAAAAAGTTTGAATTATTGCCTAACGAATGGACGATTGAAAGTGGTGAACTTACCCCAACTTTAAAACTAAAAAGAAAAGTTATTATGGAAAAATATAAGCCCGCACTAGAAAGGATTTACAAGTAAATATATTGGCGTTTACAATAACTTATGCTCCATTGAATACAGCGTAAGCTCAGCATTGTTTTTCAAATTCATTTTGGCCATAATACGGGAGCGATAAGTGCTTACTGTGGTCACACTTAAAAAAAGAGATTCTGCAATTTCAGAAACAGATCTGCCTGCAGCCAGCATTTTTAAAACATTAAATTCTCTGTCAGATAAATACTCATGCAGTGGTTTGTTGTGATCCTGATCCAACGTTGCGGCAAGTTTTTCGGCCACAGTTGCTGTTATATATTTTTTACCCAACATTACTTTCTTCACTGCATTTACCAGTTCATCCGGTGCCATATCCTTACTTAAATAACCTGATGCGCCCGATTTTAAAACCCTCAATGCATACTGCTCTTCAGGGTGAATACTTAAAATAAGTACAGGTAAGTTTGGATGTAGCTGCTTTATTTGCTGCAGGGCATCTAAGCCGCTTCTGCCGGGCATACTTAAATCGCTTATAACAACATCCCAGGTTGATTTTACTACGTTTTTTATTAGGTCTTCCGCATCTCCCACTTCCTCCACCAATGCTCCAGGAAAACCTTCTAAAAGAATTTGCCGTAAACCTCTTCTTACAACAGTATGGTCATCTGCAACTAATATTCTGATCATAAAAAAATAATATAATTGTCAATTTAAAGGTACAGTAATTATAACGGAAGTTCCTTTGCCCGAATTGCCGTTTATTTCATATTTCCCGTTAATTAATTGTATTCTTTCCTTCATACCAAGCAGGCCCAGTGTCTTTTTATTTTTAATTTCATTTTCTTTAAATCCTATACCGTTGTCTTCAATAAACAAAGTAATAATATTATTTTCCAGCCTAAAAAATGATATCACTTCTGTAGCCTGAGAATGTCTCAGTACATTGGTTAAACTTTCCTGAAAAATACGGAATACAGCAGTTGCAACATCTGTATTTATTTTTAACTGGCTAACATTAGAGCTAAATATTGATTTTATTTCCGACCTTTTTTCAAACTCTTCACTTTGCCATTCCATAGCAGCAATTAAACCAAGATCATCCAATATGCTTGGTCTTAACTGAGTAGCAATACGCCTTACCGTAATAACTGTTTTATCAATTAACGCAATTGCATCTTTCATTTTTTCTTTTACGGCTTCATCCTGGGAATTTACTTTTCTGTTCAACCATGAAATATCCATTTTTAAGCCGGTTAACTGTTGCCCCAGTTCATCATGTATTTCACGGGCCATGTGGCTGCGTTCGTTTTCCCTTATGGTTTCTAAATGCGATGCCAGATCTCTTAATGCCTCGTTGGATTTCTGTAAACTTTCTTCGGCTTCAAATTTTGCAGTTATATCATTTGCCAAAGATAAAATAGCATCTTTTCCTTCGTAAATAATGTCATGTGTAAGTATATCAACTTTAATTAACTGGCCATTCTTTTTCACATGCTCATACACACCATCAAGGGAGGTAGCACTATTTTTTTCGTTGGGTAAATGTTTTTTTAAACTGCCGGTAAACGAGTCAAGGTCAGATAACTTCATCCTTAAAAACTCTTTTTTACCGTAACCATAAGCAACTAACGCTGCATTGTTCACATCAATAAAATTATTATCTACCCGGCTGTTAATCCACATCGGCAAAGGGTTATCATTAAACAGCAACCGGTATTTTTTTTCAGATGCCCTTAAAGCATCTTCCGCCTGGGTACGTTCCGTAATATCTCTGAATATTCTTTGAAAACGCCCATCAGAAAGTTGTTTGGCGCTTACTTCCACATTGATCATTTTACCACCCTTTCTTCTAATAAAATGTTCTGATATTACTACCGCACCACTTGCCATAGCGTTATAACGTAAAGGCCTTTGAATACCTCCCTCTTCAAAAAATATATCATCTGTATTCATAGTATCAAGTTCGTGCTTTTGATACCCCGTTAATGAAGCAGCACTTTCATTTACCTCAATAAAATTACCTTCTTCGTCAGTAATGATAATACCGTCAGATGCCTGCTGCACGAGTGTTCTAAACTTCTGTTCACTTTCAAAGAGTTTCTTTTCTGATTTTATTTTTTCAGAAATATCAATTCCTACGCCTACTATACAATCCTCCTCTTCGTACCTGATGTACATACCGGTAAAATAGTATGGAATAAGCGTACCGTCTTTTGTTTTAAAATTTCCTTCCATCTCTTCACTCCCATGTAATAAAGCATTTTTAAATTTCTCTTCTACCATATTTCTTTCATCAGGCTCAAAAAACTCCAATACATGAATTTGTTCTATTTCCTCAGTGGTATAACCTGTAACTGTTTCAAAATTTTTATTCCCTCTTAAACATTTACCATCTTTATTGAAAAGATAAAATATGCCGGGCATACTATTAATAATACTGTCCGATAATGCTTTTTCCCGAAATAATTTGTTTTCACTTTCTCTCATTAATGTAATATCCTGCATAGCGCCAAGCATGCGGTAGGCAACATCATTTTTAAAAAGTACATAGGCTCTATCGTAAATGAATTTGTAATTATTATTTTGATCTCTAAACCTAAATTCTTCTGTTAGAACTGATTTTTTTTCTCTTATTGCAGTTTTAAAATTCTGTATTAGGTTTTCTTTATCGGCGTCATGTATTCTTCCAAAAAAAGTATTGAAGTTTGAGACCTCATTTTCATTTTTACCCAGCATTTTATTAAACCTTTCATTGCCGGATAGTATATCATTTTGAATGTCCCAATCCCACATTGCATCGTTTGTAGCTCGTGCTACCAGTTCAAAACGTTCGTTTGAAATTCTTAAAGCTTCATCGGCAAGCAAAAGATTATCTGCAGTAATTTTGCGTTCGGTAATATCTATTATATTACCAATTACTACATCTTCTCCGTTATAAGTTGTGGCAGATCCAAAAGCTTCTGTATAAATTAATTTACCGTTTTTATGTACTCCTATAAATTCGTAATTATGGGTGTCAATTTCATGTTCGGCATAAGCTCTGAAATTTTCTTTAGCTCTACCCCGTTCACCTTCTTCAATTAAATTCATAAAATTAAAGTCATTGTAAAGTTCTTCTTCCCCATAGCCAAACATATCTACGAACCTAGGGTTTACATACAGTAAGTTTTTCGCATTTCTTATATAAACACCCACCAAAGATTTCTCTACCAGCGCCCTAAACTTTCCTTCTGCATTTACGAGTTCCTGTTGTGCAACTGAAAGTTCTATTTCAGCTTTCTTTTTCCCGGTTATATTATGATAATGAACAGATATCCCATTTTGCGACGGATAAATTAAATTAGCATACCATCTATCTTCTCCAGAATAATACAGATCGCAACGTTGCGGTTGCTGGGTTGATTTGGCTAATTGTAAAGCATCGTAAAAGGGTTCTTTAACAAGCTCAGGATACTTTTGCCATATATTTTTCCCTATTATATTTTCTTTAGTCTCATGGTGAAATTGCAGTGCTACTTTGTTTAAGTAGGTATAGTTCCAGTCATTATCAAAGGCAATAAAAGCATCTGCAATTCTTTCAAAAACTAAATTAAGTTCTGATGCCTTTAAATTTACCTGATCCTGCAGATTTTCTGAGAGGTTCTTTAGATTTATTTCCAGTTGAACCCTACCGGTAATATCTCTTATCACACAAATGCAACCGCTCGTATCACCGTTAGCTGCTTTAAAAGCTGTCTTACTTACATCTACATTTATAGGCATGCCATTTTTATGATATTGGATTGCCTCCCCTTTCCATGTCTCATTTGCAAACATTGGCTCTTTTAATTTTTCAGTATCATGCTCATCTATTTTAAACAAACTTAGTATAGATTTTCCTTTTGCCTCTTCAACACTGTACCCATAAAGGCTCTCCGCATGTACGTTCCAGTCTGTAATAACGAAGTGGCTATCTGTGGTAATAATAGCATCGTATATATTTTTTAAAAGAGTAGAATTGTATAACAGTAACCTGTTTAAATTTTTTGCTTTTTTTAAATTTGCTTTTACATAGAAATAGGTAAAAAATAGACTTGTAAAAAATATAACAGCCAGCAGGAAATAAAGCAAAATCTGTTGGGTATTTGCCTTTTGCCGTTGGGCTGTGGTATTTTTAAAAACATCCAGTGCATCTTTTTTAAGTCTTCCCGAAAGTATGATTACAGAGTCTTTTTGTCTGTTACCGAAACTGTCAAAAAAAGGAATTTCTGTCTGGCTGCTATCATTGTATTTTTTTATATCGAGTATCGTATTATTGTTTGATATGTTGCGGGCTGCAATATTTGCCAGCAACAGTATGTCATCTTTTTTGTAATTATATTTTATGGAGTAATCAAGCAGCTCGTTTTTATTTTCTTTAATTTTTGATGAAACAATTGGATAGTCCTTTAAATAATTTTCATTACCGGTTTTTAAATACACATTTTTTATATGCACTAAATTCTCAACATTTAACTGTACGGCCTCTATATTATTGATCATACGCAACACCAACGTCTCTTTATTGGAATCGGCAATGGCGATGCGCATATTTATAAATGCAAAAAGCAGCCCCACAACCAACAAAGCCATAGAAGTTACCAACGCAAATTTTATTTTTTTTTCAAAATCCATCAAAGCCATTTATTATTGTTATCAATACTCACAGTTATTAAATTCAAAATTACCTGCGCTATAAAAATAAATTAATTAAATTAAATACGGTTGTAATTAACGGTTCTCTTATATTCCATAAATTTGTCTATGTGTTGAATTATTTCCACATGAAAAGTTTTTTACTTATTGATAATCATCTGGTAATTAGATCGGGCATTAGGTTTTTGCTTACAGATATGCATAAAGATGTGTAAATTGACCAGGCGGAAGGCGGTGACAGCGCTATAGCACTTTTAAAAGAAGCCACTTATGATTTTATTACCATGAATGTGCAAATGCCAAATACAGACAGTTTTGCACTGATGGAATATGTCAATACAACATATCCAAAGGCCAGAGTGCTCATGTTTTCTATCAGCCCCGAAAGTATTTATGCTATTAGGTTTATAAAAGCAGGTGCAAAAGGTTTTATAAGTAAATCTGCCCCACTGAAAGAAATGAAAATTGCCATAGAAAAAGTGATGAATGATAAAAAGTATTTTAGCGAAGAAGTGTTGATGGACCTTACAGAAGGATCTGCAGGTGGTAACAATAATTTATTTGATTTACTTTCTCCCCGGGAATTTGAAATTGTGCAGTGCTGTTAAACGGAAAAACAATAAGTCATATAGCTGCACATCTGTCGCTCGGTTTATCTACCCTTGGTACACACAAAGGGCGCATATTTCAAAAATTAAAAGTTATAAACCTGCTGGAGTTGAAGAAACTTGCTAATTCTTATATATAAATAGTGTGTATTAAAACAGTTCCGCAAAAACTTTCCTAAATAAAAACAATGGAGCCAATTAGAAAAGTAAATGTTATACGATATGTAACACCGTTGAGGGAAGGCGGCTCCATGCCTGCAATTGGAGCTGCAGATGATGAATTTTTATATGTCGTAAAATTTAGGGGAGCCGGACAAGGTGCAAAAGCTTTGATTGCAGAATTAATAAGTGGTGAAATAGCACGAGCCTTACAGTTACGCATTCCTGAAATTGTATTTGCAAATTTAGATGAAGCCTTTGGCAGAACGGAAGGAGATGAAGAAATACAGGATCTTTTACGATCAAGCGAAGGTTTGAATCTTGCATTACATTATTTATCAGGTGCTATTACCTATGACCCCGCGGTTACCACAATAGACACATTGCTGGCTTCTAAAATCGTTTGGCTGGATTGTTTTATTACAAATGTAGATCGCACAGTGCGCAATACAAATATGCTGTTGTGGCAAAAAGATTTGTGGTTAATAGATCATGGTGCGTCGCTGTATTTTCATCATTCATGGCAAAATGCAACGGCACAGGCCGTTAAGCCGTTTACTTATGTAAAAGACCATGTTTTACTGCCATTGGCAACAGAACTAAAAACGATTAATGAACTTTTCAGCAGCATATTAAACCCACAGCTTTTAAAAGATATTGTAGCGTTGGTGCCTGATGAATGGTTGTTGATTGATACGTCTTTTACTACAGCCGAAGAACACAGGGAAGCTTACACTAACTTTTTAATAACAAGACTGGCACATGCAGAAATATTTGTAAACGAAGCAATACATGCAAGAGAGACAGTTATATGAGTATGCAGTTATACGAGTAATGCCACGTGTAGAAAGAGAAGAATTTTTAAACGTTGGTG
>JAYTCO010000502.1:0-2757 GCA_043736415.1 Ferruginibacter sp.
CAGAAGTTATAGAACAAATTGAAAAATTAAAAATTAAAAGCGCAGTAATAAAGATGGAAGCAAACAAAACAGACAACGGACAACAGACAACAGACAGCCAGAAGAAGGCAGTTGACAATGAGCAGTTCGCAAATGAAATAACACCTGAAGGAAAAGAGAAATCTCAAATCTCAAATCTCAAATCTGAAATTCAATTTGATGATTTTGCAAAAATTGATTTAAAGGTTGGAACAATTTTAAGTGCTGAAAAAGTTGAAAAAGCTGATAAGTTATTGAAACTTGAAATTGATTTAGGCTTTGAAAAAAGGACAGTTGTCAGTGGTATAGCACTTCATTTTAGCCCTGCTGATATTGTTGGGAAACAAGTTGTAGTGGTAGCCAATTTAGCGCCGCGTAAAATGCGTGGCATTGAAAGCAACGGCATGATTTTAATGGCGGAAGACGCAGAAGGGAAATTAAAATTTGTAGCACCCGATGCAGTTGTAAACAACGGCTCCGGCGTAAGCTAAATAATTTGGTTGGGAATTTTTTTATCTGTTACGCTGCAGCTTTATGAAAAGAAATGAGATTGTTTTGTTGATGATACTGGCATTAGTACAGTTTACAAATATTGTAGACTTTATGATTGTTATGCCACTTGGTCCTGTACTTAAAAAACTTTGGAGCATAGACAGTACACAGTTTAGCAGAATTGTTTCTGTTTTTAGTATCGGTGCATTTATAAGTTCAATGGCAGGTTTGGCGTATGTCGACAGGTTCGACAGAAAAAAAGTACTATTGATCGTATATGCAGGCTTTACAATCGGCACTTTTTTATGCGGGCTTTCTACTAATTATAACCAGCTTTTAGGAGCAAGATTTTTAACCGGTCTTTTTGGTGGAATTGGTGGCAGCACTGTTTTAAGTATGGTGGGTGATTATGTAGCTCCACAAAGAAGGGGACAGGCAATGGGTATTTTGATGACGGGCTTTGCATTAGCCAGTGTGCTGGGGGTTCCAGGTGGGTTATGGCTTGCAGGTCAGTTTCAGTGGCATACACCATTTATGGTACTTGGTTTTATCTGTATGGTAGTTTTTATTTTGGCGGTATTTATTGTTCCAACTTTTACTGACCATTTAAAAGATGGGGTAATAAAACAAAAAATGTGGACTATTTTAAAGCAGGTTTTTAACGAAAAAAATAAAAGGTGGGCATTACTTTTAAGTAGTCTGCTTATAATGAGCCACTTTAGTATAATTCCTTTTTTGACGGATTTTTTTACTTACAACATTGGTGTAAATTATAAAACTGATGTACCACTTATTTACATTACAGGAGGGTTATGCACAGTAGTTTGTAGTCCACTTGTTGGAAAATTAAGTGATAAATATGGTCGGGTACCGATCTACACTATTCTTACTTTAGCCATGGGTCCATTGCTTAGTATTCCGAATATGCACACCAATAATTTATGGATTTTAATGCCAGTTACCAGTACGCTGTTTATTTTTAGCGGAACCAGATTAGTAGTTGGTAATGCACAGGTAACAAGTACAGTGTTGTCAAAAGAAAGAGGTTCATTTCTTATAGTAAACAGTAGCATACAACAGTTAAGTACAGGTATTATCGCAGCTATTGGCGGTGCCATTGTTACAAACGACAGTGCAAAAAAGGTAATAGATTATCCAATACTCGGCATAATAGGTGCTGTATTAGCAATTCTTGCATTAATTGTTTTTAGAAAAATAAAAACGAAGGAATAAATATTTTATAAACTGATAATAAAGCGTAATCAGTATAATTTTAATTTAATTATTAATTGAGGATTTTATTATTGGCTGCGTTTTTGTTTCATAATACAAAGTTTTTAAGATTTTATCTTAAGCCATTTTTCTTACAATTTTTAGGATTTAAGTGATTCAAAAACTACAATATCTCTTTATTTTAAATTTAACCAATCATGAAATTAAAAAAAATAATGATGTTCTGCATCATATTGTTGTCCTTAAGTAGCATCGCACAAACAATAGACTATTCTTTAGTACCTTATAGAAAAGGGGATAAATGGGGTTATGCAGACGAACAAAGAAACATAGTAATAACGCCAAAGTACAGCGACGCCCAATGGTTTTCAGAAGGATTAGCGGCGGTGAAAGTGGGCAACAAATGGGGTTATATTAACAAAATGGGCAAACTGGTTATACCTGCAAAATTTACGGTCGCAAAAAGTTTTAGAAAAGGTTACATGCCCCGAACAAATAAAGCAGGTGGAGATTCTATTCTTTTTGCCGGTGCCTCAATAACAGCAAATGGATATGAAAGATGTATAACTACCAAAGGTGTAATTTTAGTTAAATGCCCAGCAATAAATGAAAATTCTGTTGTTGAAAACAGAATTCCTGTGCAAACAAAAACAACGCAAAAAACTTACTCACTTGCTAACAACAACGGCTTGTTTGATAAAGTGGTAGATGATTATAAGATTGCAGGAAATGATGAAACATATTACATCGCTCAGAAAAACAATATGTATGGTGTGTTTAACAGCAAATTCGAAAATATTGTTCCTTTTGAATACAGTTCAGTTAAGCAACTAACATCCAATAATAACCTTTATCTGCAGGTGCAAAAAAATGGCATGTATGGCATTATGAATGCAAATGTCAGCCTTATATTACTGCAGATTATTCAAACATGACGATTGTAAACGGAGCCAATAATATAGATTATGTAATTGTAAAAAGGGATGGTAAAACTTATGTAAAAGATATGATGAA
>JAYTCO010000503.1:0-15781 GCA_043736415.1 Ferruginibacter sp.
GGCTTCCTGCTCTTCATCGCCATCAAAAGCATCTTTAGGAATTATAAAAAAGGAACGTGGATTAAAATACAAATGAAAAAAATGGGGGCTTTCCATCCAGGTGCTAAAGCTACTCCAATCCCATCCTTTATGGCCCCTTACATTTTCAATAGCAAACTGTTCATTGCCCAATACCGCACTAAAAGAATCTTTAAAAGTGGCAGTCTGCCGGTAAATAATTAATGGCAAAAGAAACCAAAAAAGTATCATCAAAAAAAACCAAAGCATAGAGCTTATTAAAAAAGCAACAGGACTTATTTTTTTAAAGAAATAAAGTGCTGCAGATGCTATTGCAAATACATTTATTACGACCATCATTACTTTTATTTCGGGTCGGCTTATAAAATGATAGCGAAGCGCCTGTATAACTTTGGGTTTATTGTAGGTAAACGGATTTGATGTCATAAAGCAAAGATAGTAAAGCGCATTATTAACTTTATTTATGGCACTTTTAGTTCATTACTATTAATAGAAAAACTTGAAAGTTGCTCGCCTTTAGTCCCAATAAATTCTATAGTCATACTTCTTTTTTCTTTAGGGCCGGTTATAGAAATTTTTCCAAAATTTTGCGTTTCTACCAACGTACCGGATATTCTAAATGGATTATTTTTTTCCGGACCAATGGCTTTACTTATACCTGCAGTGTAAGGAGAAATGGTAACATCATATAGGGGATAAAATCCCGGCTGTGATGCTTTTACAATTTCACTGTGATGCCTGTCTCCACTAAAAAATAAAACGCCGTTTAGCTTTTGAGTTTTTATAAAATTTAAAAGCTCAGCATACTCGTAACTATATTGCTGCATACTTTCAGCTTTATTTAAAGGGTTTAAAACCTGGCTGCCCACCACAATAATTTTAAATGTTGCTGTACTAAACTCCAAAGCATTTTTTAGCCACTCCATTTGCATTGGTCCAAAAAAGTGTTTGTCTTTTGATGGTGTCCCATTTACACTGTCAGGCATATCATCTTCACTTCTAAAAAAACGATCATCGGTTAAAAAAATGTCTACATCGCTGTAACTTATTTTTGTATAAATACCTTTTTCTTCTTCGCCATAGCTTGGATTAAGAGCATATTTTTTAAAAATATCTCTGCTGTCATCTTTCAATAAAAAACTTTTCCCTGAATTGTCAGGGCCATAATCATGATCATCCCAAATAGAATACTGGGGCATTGAAGCCATAAATGGTTGTAATATTTTCTGTGCCCTGTCATGCGAAGCTCTGTAATTTAAACCCCATGGAGAACCAAAATCAACTTCACGGGTGTACCAGTTATCTCCCATCCATACGTGAAATGCTGCACCGGATTTTGCCATCGTTGTAAATATGGAAGAATCGCCACCATATGGCTTTCCGGGTCTGTCTACAGCAGGATCGTTTACGTAATTGCAACTGCCTGCAACAAAACTAAAATCCGGCGCCGGTTTGCGCCATTGCCACAAATCTTGTGTAGTAAACTTTGTTGCAAATCCAGTAATTATTTCTTTATCATCAATAAATAAAGTGTAAGAATAATCTGTATTAAAATCCAACCCATTTAATTCAATTTTTATTGGATTAAAATTTTTGGCTAATTCGCCATTATACAAAATAGTTTGCTTTTCATTTTTGGCATTCGTTTTAAAATATTTTACCGCTACCTTTTTTACATCTCCAGAAACTTCTGCCCAAATGATTGCGGTGCGTAACTGTACATTGCCTGCCCAAGGACCACTAACCAGTTTATTGCTTTGGGAAAAGATCAGAGAATTGTAAAAAAGCAGAGAAACAAATAAAACAATGGATTTCATAAAAATATTTTTATAAAAGTAGTTAAATCATTTTCTCATATGTTTATTAAAATAAAAACCGCCGCAAAAAATGCGACGGTATAAAACTGTAATTATCCCCCTTAATTTACAATTTTAAAAATTAAAACCCTGGATCTCATTTCCATCGGCACGGTAATAAACTACTTTGCCTAATTCATCAAGTTTGTAATTAGGTTCCTTTTTTTCACCAAACATCATGCGTCTAATTTCTTTACCGGTAGTTTTATTTATCATCATTATACCTGCATCTTTTGCGTTGTTGCTGTTGCCAAAATTTGTAAGAATAGCAATATAATTGTTGGCTTCTTTGGTAGCCTTAAACCTGCGGCTAATACTTGCAAAACTACTTACTGCTGCACCTGCAAAGGCTGATGCATTTGCGTTTGCGTTTTTAATGCTGTTATCCTGAGATGGGCTTGTGCTGCCATAATATCCTTTGGCATAACTCATTTGTGCAGAACTTACTGCAGAGCCAACAGCTACCATTGAAGATGCTAAACCACCCAAACCACTTAACATTTTACCTGCCATAGTTCTACCGGGTGCAGGCTGGTAATTGTGCCAAACCTGTTTTCCATCAAAATCGTACAAGCGTACATTTTGATCTGATGTAAGCAACACACCGTTTTCTCTAACCTGTAAGGAACTCGGGTCTTCTTTACCATTAAATTTTACATCTGTAACCCAATCAGAAATATCACCGTTTTCGAAGTTAACTTTGTGAATGGTTTCGTTTGCATAGACATAACCTATTTTATCATTTTGATTGTCCCCTACACAATTTTTTACACTCATTCCTTTTTTCCATGTTTTATCGCCCGTTTCCATATCAAGAATATTTATCTGATCTTCAGTACGGTAATAAAGTCCCTGTGGCACAATTTCCAGGTCTCTTATTTCACCCTTTATTGATAAAGGTTTTTTTGTTACTGATTTGCCTGCATCAAGATTTACAATACTTATAAAATTAGTACCCTGGTCTCTTTCAGTAGCCAGAATAAGTTTTGTACCTGAAAGTTTATATGCTTTTACATCCCCCTGCAAACTTACATCGCTGTCCCATTTTTCTTCACCCGTGTTCATATCCAAACAAAGCAAAGAGACCCTGTTTTTTTTACCCGCACTTGCTCTTTTAATTTTACCCAGTAACCCGCCACCGCCTTTGCTCTGTTTTGCTTCGTCTTCTTTTGTTTTTTCAGCTGTTGCTACCAACATTCCATGCGAATCAAATAATATATTGGTAACAGGCGAAGGAAGCTCAACCCTTTTCCATAACTCTTTTCCATCTGCGACGTTAAATTCCGTGAGTATATCTTGGTTCCAAAAATAAATTACATCCATATTATCTTTTTGAAAAAAATCTGCAGATGTAATGGTTGCTAGTTCATTAGCCGTAGCATCCATTTGTTTACCAATATTGAATGCACTAAACATTCCTTTTTGTTTTTTTGGTGGTGCTGCAACCGGTAAATCACTCTTCATCACAACAGTGTACATTATTTCACCGGTTTGAGCATTCAGCTTATAAATATTTTTATTTGTTGCAATAAAAAAACCATCTTTCACTTCCCCGGCTTCAGATACAATCTGCTCACTGTTTTTTTCAAAAAGTTTTTGCTGTTCCCAAACTTTTGAACCATCTGCAAGATTTATTTTCATAAGCACGGGTTTGCCATTTGCACCCAATCCTAAAAATAATACTGCATTACTTTTCATGAGATAAATGCGTTTTGTAACCTGTATTAAACCCAGTGTCTTTGTATTGGCTACTTCTTTACCGGTTACAACATCAACAATTTTGTTAGAAGATTTTGTTAGCCCTTTTTTTGCAAGGACTATGTACGGCGTTCCTTCAATAGGATCATAATTTTCCTCCTTAATATTTTCAATATCATCATCTTTCCACAATTCTTTTCCGTCAGATGGGTTTACACCATACAATCCATCAGTTGTACCTACAACCAGCACTCCCGCATCTGTGATTTTGTACCATTTAACTTTTGAAGGAAATGTTTTTGTCCAGTCACTTTTATTTTGTGCAAAAGCAACAACACTTAAAAGTGTAATTACAAGAAGGGATGATAAATATTTCATAATTTTTGTTTTAGATTATAAAAATGAATTATTTATAAACGCTTTCATATACCCAGTAGTGGGTATATTTAGTCGAAGTCAGCAAAATAATTTTGCTAAAATATTTTGATTTAAAAAAGGAATTTATTTTTTAAACTATTGTAATTATTTTAAAAAAACTGATGCTCATATAAGCTTAAAAAAAACCGCCGCAAAAATGCGACGGCATGTAATTGCAACTATCCCCAGTTGAAAAACACTCTTAAATAAATTATGTTTCTTTTTTGAAACGATATTTTGATAACGAAGTTTAATTGATATTAGTATTTGAACACTATAATTTTAACAGTATTGAATTACAAATTTGCTTTATTAAAAAGATAATTCATATACCCATTAGTGGGTATTTTTAAAATAGTTTTTGCTAATCTTTTAGTTTTTCATTCTTGAAGTGCCTTTCTGCATCTCTCAAAGTTTTCTTTTCAATATTTTTTTTAAAAGCTTCTGTAAGGTCAACACCTGTTTGGTTTGCTAGGCAAATTAATACCCAAAGCACATCTGCCATTTCATCAGCTAAATCATGGTTTTTATCGCTTTCTTTAAATGATTGCTGGCCATAAGTGCGCACCATTATTCGGGAAAGTTCTCCAACCTCTTCCATTAAAATACCAAGATTAGTTAATTCACTAAAATATTTTACGCCAATTGTTTTAATCCAAACATCTACTTTTAGCTGGGCTGCTGATAATGTAATTTCACTCATATTTATTCTTTGTTTTTTGTATCGATTATTATGGTCATTGGCCCATCGTTTACCAACGCCACTTTCATATCTGCACCAAATTTGCCCTGTTGTATTTTTTTGCCAAGATCAATTTCTATTTGAAAAATTAATTTTTCAAATAGCGGTAATGCAATATTTCCTTTTGAAGCTTTAAGGTATGATGGCCTGTTGCCTTTTTTTGTGGATGCATGCAATGTAAACTGGCTCACCAAAATGATATCTCCTGCAATATCTTTTACAGATAAATTTGGCAACTTATTTTCATCATCAAAAATGCGCAGGTTTACAATTTTATTAGATAGCCAATTAATGTCCTCTGTGTTATCGGCATCTTCAATACCTACCAATATTAATAACCCGGCTTTTATTTCTGCAACATTTTCTCCAAGTACAATAACTGATGCCGATAAAACCCTTTGTAAAACTGCTTTCAAAATGAACTGTAATTTAAAATCTAAATGATAAACTATTTAAATAAATACCTTTATTTAAAAGTAAATATTTTAATTAAACATTTATGGACAACAACGATATACTAAAAAAATTAAGGGTGGCGCTTTCGCTGCGCAACGACGATATTATTGAAATACTTTCTTTGGTGGATTTTGAAATAACAAAGGGTGCATTGGGAGATTTTTTTCGCAGTCCTGACCATCCCGGATATGTAGAAGCACAGGACCAGGTTTTAAGAAATTTTCTTAATGGGCTTATCATCTATAAAAGAGGAAAGTTAGAAGAACCCAAAAAAAATATAAGAGACGAAGAAATATAGTTTACAAAAAATGGTTCGAATTTTCGAACCGTTTTTTATATTAATTTATTTTGCTCTATCGTATTGATTTGGCCATGCAATATTGTCTCCCAAAGCTTTTGCAGCGTTTAGGGGAAAATAGGGATTGCGTAAAAATTCACGTGCTAAAAAAATTAAATCTGCCTGTTCATTTTTTAAAATGCTTTCTGCTTCTTCTGCCGTTGTAATAATACCTACCGCACCTGTTGCAATTGAACATTCTTTTTTTATTTGTTCAGAAAAACTAACCTGATATAATGGACCTACAGGAATTTGTTGATCACGGGAATTACCGCCGGTAGAGCAATCAATTAAATCAACTGATGAGGATTTTAAAATTGTGCATAATTTAATTGAATCTTCTAATGCCCAACCACCATCAACCCAGTCTGTTGCCGAAATGCGCACAAAAAGCAGAATCTCATTGCCAATAATTTTATTTGTTACATCAACAATTTCAAGCAACAAACGAATTCTGTTTTCAAAACTACCCCCATATTCATCGGTGCGTTTATTGCTAAGCGGAGATAAAAATTCGTTGATTAAATATCCATGCGCAGCATGAATTTCGATCACTTTGAAACCTGCATCTAACGAACGTTGTGCTGCTTTTTCAAAATCTATTACACACTGTTTAATTTCTGCAATCGTCATTTCTTTTGGCAGCGGATCGGTTGGGGCATAAGGAATATTACTCGGCGCCAATGTTTGCCAAGCTTCGGAAGAATCGATTAATGCTTTGCCACCTTTCCATGCACTGCTGTGGCTTGCTTTGCGACCTGCATGTGCGAGTTGAATACCGGGGACACTTCCTTGCAATTCAATAAAAGATGTGATGCGTTTTAAAAAATCAACGTGTTCGTCTTTCCATATTCCTAAATCATCGGGTGTTATTCTTCCTTCCGGCGAAACTGCTGCGGCTTCTGTAATAACCAATCCTGCACCACCAACTGCACGGGTTCCTAAATGAACAAGGTGCCAGTCATTTGCAAAACCATCTACAGATGAATATTGGCACATTGGTGAAACAACGATTCGGTTTTTAAATGTTGTATTGTGTATTGTAAACGGAGAAAATAAATGAGACATATTTTAATATTTTTTGAACATCTGCAAAAGTAATTTTTTTATAATTATCAGTTGTTATAATGTTCAAACATTAATTAATAATTTAATTTTTAGCTTCTATACATTTATGTTTGCGTTAAAAAAAAGACTTTAAACGAAACTGTTTAGTGGACGTTGAAAACAGTTGTAAAGAAGAAATGTGGTTCCTCTTTTCTTTTCCCCAAAAAGAAAAAAACAATAAATCATAATTGCCACAAATGATGCATATTGATCTGTTTTAAACCGGCTCATAAAAATGCAGAGCATATTTTTATGAGCCGACAATCAATCTTTATATTTGCAGCTATGGCAAATGAAGCAAACAATTTTGCGGAAATAATTTCGCATTGTAAGGAATACGGTTATATTTTTCAGAGCAGTGAGTTATACGATGGCCTGGCAGCTGTATATGATTATGGGCAAATGGGTGCTCAGCTAAAAAAAAACCTACGTGATGCCTGGTGGAAAAGTATGACGCAACTGCATGAAAATATTGTTGGTATTGATGCCGCAATTTTTATGCATCCAGCGGTATGGAAGGCAAGCGGACATGTGGATAGTTTTAGCGACCCAATGATTGACAATAAAGACAGCAATAAAAGATACCGGGTAGATCATTTAATTGAAGGTTTTGCAGAGGAGCAGTTGGCCATTAGCAGCGAACAATCGGCAAAGGGAAATACAGTATTGGCGGATGAAAAAAAACAACTCGCAGAAAAGGTTTTAGCCAATATGGATGTGCTTATTGCTGCTAATGATTATTCAGGCCTTAAAATATTAATAGAAGAAAGTAATATAAAATGCGGCATCAGCAAAACCTGCAACTGGACGGACATTAGAGAATTTAATTTAATGTTTAATACAAAAATTGGCAGTGTAGCAGAAGAAGCTGAAACAATTTATTTGCGTCCGGAAACTGCACAGGGAATTTTTGTAAACTTTTTAAATGTGCAGAAAAGTGGCCGTATGAAAATACCTTTTGGTATTGCACAAACCGGTAAGGCTTTTAGAAACGAAATTGTTGCACGTCAGTTTATTTTTAGAATGCGGGAATTTGAACAAATGGAAATGCAGTTTTTTGTACGACCTGGTTCGCAAAAACAATGGTACGATTACTGGAAAGATGAAAGAAAAAAATGGCACGAAAGCATTGGTATTCCTGCTGAAAAATTGCGGTTTCACGACCATATTAAACTGGCACATTATGCAGATATGGCGCTTGATATTGAGTTTGAATTTCCGTTTGGTTGGAAGGAACTGGAAGGTATACACAGCCGTACTGATTTTGATCTTAACCAACATGCAACTTTCAGCAAAAAGAAAATACAGTATTTTGATAACGACCTAAACGAAGAGGGAAAACCTTACGGAAATTACACGCCATATGTGGTGGAAACTTCGGTTGGGCTTGACCGTTTATTTTTAACTGTGCTTAGTCTCGCTTACCAAAATGAAAAATGGACCAAAGAAGACAGCACTGAAGATGGCCGTGTGGTTTTAAAAATTCCTGCAAAACTTGCTCCTACAAAACTGGCTATTTTGCCTTTACTAAAAAAAGATGGTCTGCCGGAAATTGCCAAAGAATTAATGAATGAATGCAAGCAAAGTTTTCATTGTTTTTATGAAGAGAAAGATGCTATTGGAAAACGTTATCGCCGCATGGATGCAATAGGCACCCCGTTCTGCGTAACAATTGATCATCAAACGAAAGAAGACAATACCGTTACCATTCGGTACCGAGATGATATGCGGCAGGAAAGAATTGCATTGAGTGATGTGAAGGAATTAGTAGAGAGGTTGGTAAGATAAAAAAAGAGGCTATCAAATAAATGATAGCCTCTTTTATTTTTATAAATTTAATTAGTAAGTGGCAAAAGTTGATACTGCTTTTACTCCTTTAAAACTACCGTTGTATACCGAAGTATAACTTCTGGAAGGTACTAAACTTGTTACCAGTTGTTTTACAATTAATGGCGAAGTAGTTCCTGTTGCATACACATATAAAGTATCAGTTAATCCTGATGGATAAGGAATAAAATCAGTTACGCTATTGCTTGCAATGTTACTAAACACCGGCGTACTAGAAGTAAAAACAGGAGAACCACCTAAGAATATAGGAGTGCCGGATATTTTTCTGAATGAATAGATATCTACGTTGGGCAGAGCTGAGGTATTGTAAACAAAATTTGCAAATCGTAATCTTGCCGAAGTATCACTAGGTATAATAATATTATTTAAAACTGTGACTTGTTTAATATTGGTAGTTGTGTCGTAAGTAAAGGTTGTGTAACTTTTAGCCGCTTCAAAATTCTGACTAAAGGTGATTGGTATTTGCGTAGTTGACAACAATGTATCTTTTACTAATACAGTCCTCATACCCGGGTTTACCTTTATGCCGTAAGCTGAAGCAGGGAAAATTCCACCTAAAGCCAGTGCAGAACCCGATACCTGCACACCATCAACATAAACATAATTACGTACAGCTTTAACTGTAGCATTAAAAATTTGAAGAGTAGCAAACTTATTTAATTCTGTTTCTAAACCTGCTACCTGTGGAATTTCTCTTTTACAGGAAATAAAGAATAATGTAAAAAAACCAAGAATAAATATTTGTAATTTAGAAAATTTCATATCTATATTTTTAAAAAATTAAGGCATTGAGAACCAGCATTGATAAGTAATATAGTCTGGTTTTACAGCTCCAATTCTTGTTAGCTCAGGTATATTGTATAAATATTCAGAATTAAATCTGGGTCTACATCTATAAACCGGATTACCATTATTTGTGGTAACAAGATAATTAATTGGTGATGTAGGAGGTGTAATAAAGTCTGCATACACCTTATTCCCTGTAGCGGGATCAATATCTGTGTAATGGTATTTACGCATATCTGTCCAGGTTTGATGAACACCCCAGCCATAAAGCGCTATGTATTTTTGAAGCATTATTCTGGTTAATGTAAGGCCTGCTGATGTGGTTGGAACTACGGCCGAATTTGCAAGATATGCTGCTTTACTGGCGGATGAAATTACACGTGCAGCAGGTATTTTAAAAGAAAAAGTTGTAGTAAGCATATCAAAATTTAAACTGATAGCATTAGTATATGCAACCAGCGCCGTTGCCTTATCTCCTTTACTATATGCTGCTTCTGCAATTATAAACTGCATTTCAGAAGCTGTCATAAGTGGCCATGGGCCACGGTTTCCATAAACATATTTGGCACTGTCGTCTGTGCCGGTTGTTGCAATCTGTATTGGATTTCTCCAAAAATTTTTAGGATAATTAGCAGTAGGTGCAGTTCCGTTTAAATATTCGGTAACACCGAGCCAGGGGGTTACACCTTTAAATGTACCGAGGGAATTTTCACTAAGCATATACCAAGTTCTTGGATCATTAACTCCTGTAAAAGCTCCGGTATTTAAACCCGACATTAAATTTGCAATATAACCACCTTGTCTTAAAGCTCCGATGTTGGAACGTGTAGGACCAAAATAACTATTAAAACCATTGCTTGAATTAAGGCCGGAAAAAGTTGCCAAAATATTCTCGCTGTTGTTGGTTAAAGAAAGGTTGGCATATTTTATTGTAGAATCTGCATAATTATTTGTTGTAAAAATTCCTTTGCTACTCAAGTCTATGTAAGAACGAGCAAGAATACCGTAAACAAATTTTTTCCATTTATTAATATTTCCGCCATTGAGGTAAGCATCGCTTTGAGCAAGATTTGCAGGACTTAAATTTCCATCAGTTTTGTTTAAATTATTTAAAGCTTTAAAACAAGCCGCTCTGCAACTGTCGTAAAATTCAGGTTGAGTATCATATTTAAATTGGGCTTGGTTTGTATTAAATGCTTCTTTTAATATTGCATCTCCATATTGATTGGTTAACTCTAACCAATCCCAGGCTCTAACCGCATAACCAATACCAACATAATCCCATTTTTGCTGTTCAGTTCCCCATTGTATAATTCTGTTTACATTTTGACCATGGCCATAGTAAACAGCTGCCCACATACCTCCTGTGTTATCGCTGCCTATTGTACCTCCCATAGATCCATAATTTTCGCCATTGGCTGTAGAACCCCAATACTGAATATATCGCCCTAATAATACATCATCTATTTGTAACCCATAGTTTGAACCTGCAGCAGAATTAAAAGCGGTGAAGCCTCCAATAACTCCAGGCAATATTGTTTCTATGGGAACTTCAACCGGAGCATTTGGATTTAAATACGCATCATCAATTTTTTTCTTGCAGGAAAAAATACCTAAAATGCAAGTGGCAGCAAGAAAAAGGATAGGTTTAAAAAAATTGTTTTTCATATAAATTTTTAAATTCTTTTATAATTAGATTATTTAAAACTTGCTCTAAGTCCAAAACTTAAACTTAAAGGAGTAGGCGCTGAACCGAGGTCAAGACCATAACCGCCAATGCCTCCTGTACCCGGATTATTTGCATTAACGGCGGGGTCTGCACCATAATAGTTTGTAATAAGAATTAAGTCGTTACCTGTTACAAAAAGGCTTAAAGCTTTAAAAGCATTTAAATGTTTTATTGTTTTTGACGGTAATTGATAATTTAAAGTCAGATCTCTTAATCTAAGCCAGTTTACATTTTTTTGTATAAATTCTTCATCAGGTAAAGAGGTATAATAACTGCTTAAATATTGGGGAACAATGGTAAGCGTATTAACTGTAGGTGTTGCAGAATTTTGCAGACCATCATTTAAAACTCCATTTATAAGAATTGGCTTACTGCGGTTAGCTGTTCTTACACTTTTACCCAACCCGGTAAGTAATTGATCTGTTCCATTATAAATATCACCTCCTACTTTTAAATCCCACAAAAAAGTAAGACTCAAATTTTTATACCGAAAACTGTTTAATGTGCCCAAATTAAAATCGGGTGTTCTATCAGCAATAACTGAATTTGTACCACCGTTTATTAAAGGGATTCCGGATATTGGGCTAATTAATATTTGACCAGCATTATTTTTAGTATAAGTAGATCCGGTAATTGTACCGGTTGAAAAGCCTCTAACTAAACCACCTCTAACATTAGAAATATAAGTATCAGAATTATAAAAATCATTTAAAATGCCGATAGATGCAGGAAGCGTAAGCACTTCACTCCACATATGGCTAAAATTGAAATTGATATTCCAGCTAAAATCTTTTCTTTTAATTGGGTTAAGATTTAAAGTAAGTTCGATACCCTGGTTACGTAATGATGCAGCATTTGTAGTATTTAAAATAGCTCCTGTGGCGTAACTCGCTCTATAACCCTGAGCTATCTGATCGGTACAGAGAGTATTATAATATGCCGCTTCCAAGGTTACATTATTATTAAAAAGTCTTAATTCGGTTCCTATTTCATAAGTCTTTTGTTTTTCCGGTTTTAGGTTAGGATTGGCATTTGTAAATCCATAAGTATAAGTTACAGGGAGGTTGGAACTGCTGAAATTATTTACAAAAAATGACTGGTTGGAATATGGGTCGTTCAATCTTGCAGTGCTCGCAAGCGAAGATCTTAATTTAGCATAATTTAAAATATTCCCTTTTTTTATGGCAGGAAATATATCTGAAACTATTATACTTAAACTTGCACCAGGATAATTATAATTTCTGTTTGCTGCAGGTATTGGAGAGGCAGATTCAAATCGATGAGAATAGGTAAGAAAAGCCAGATTTTTATACCCTACTGAAACTTCGCCGAAGCCCGCTAATTCTCTAAATATATTTACATTAGGCAACCCTTTGTTGTTTTTTAATAAGCGCCTTCTTGATCCTTTTGCAGTAATACTGCTATCATACACATTGAAATCTGTTTTTACTATAACACCATTCCTGTACATATTACCATCTAATACACCAATAGAATCAAGTACATTATTTCCTACTATAGCAAATTGTTGGGTTTCAAAATCTTGCCACATAGTACCCACCAATAATCTTGTAGTAAAATTTCCTATTTTTTTCTTGGCTGTTGCAGTTATTGTATGATTATAACCCTTGTATTTTCTATAATAATTATCTAAACTTCCTCCGGTAGCAGACGACAACTGAAAGGACTGAGGATGTACAAATACATATCCATCATCTTTGTAAGTATCATAACCAAATCTTCCACTTAAAGCTAACCAGCTTAAAGGATTGTAATCTATTGCCAGCGTAGATACAAGACGATTTAATATATCGCCGCTTCTATTATGCTTGGCACTCCACAAAGGATTATCAAAATCGGAATTTCTGTTTTTATTAAAAAGTATAAATTTATTTCCATTTCCATCTTCATAATTTCTTATGTCATTGTTTGAAGGCCATTCATATAATTCTACTAAATATCCCCCGGATCCTGAAGAGGAAGCTGAACTTTTAAGTGGACGTAAATTATCGGCATTTGTGTAGGCAATAGATGGCGTAATGGTAAGGAATTTTCCAATCTTGGTTGTATTGGATAATTTAAAATTATACTTTCTATAAGTATTATTTGGTACTACGCCTCTGCTGTCAAAAAACTGGCCCGATGCTCTAAACCCAATATTTTTTGTTCCGAATTCGGCACTAAGATTATGTGTTTGTGCAAAACCAACTTGAAAAAAATGATGAAGGTTGTCGTAAAATGTTGTACCGGGTTTCCATGCAGGACCGAAGGATGTAAAAACACCTGAGGATGTTGCGGAAGCAAATGGAACATTATTAGCAGAACCCGGACCGTAATCATTATTTACCTCTGCGAATCGGGTTTCTTTTTGATAACGAAAATTATTATCGTAAGCAACCACTATTTTACCGTTTGTAGCCTTTGCTTTTTTTGTACTGATAACAATAGCACCTGAACTTGCCTGGCTGCCATATAATGCAGTTGCTTCCGGTCCTTTTAAAACTGTTACAGATTCTATGTCACTCGGGTTAATATCTGCAATTCTGTTGGTGTTATCATTGTTTCTGTTGTTACCATCAGATGCCAAGCCAATACCACTGCCGCTTTGTGAATTTGAATTTAAAGTTTGGTTATCTAATATTATACCGTCAACTACAAACAAAGGTTGATTTGTTCCGGAAATTGTATTGAAACCCCTGAGCACAATACCGGCAGAAGCTCCGGCAGTACCTGATGTGGGCGTAACAGTAAGACCTGCCACACGACCCTGCAAACCATTTACAAAGTTTTCTCTTTGCGTTTGTTGTAAATCATTTCCTTTAACTGTTTGAACAGAATATCCAAGTTCTCTTGGGTTTCTTTTGATGTCCATTGCTACAACTACTTCATCGAGCGTACCATCAAATTTTTCGAGCCTTACCGTTAAGAAAGTAACATCTTTTATTTTTATTTGTAATGCTTTGTAGTTTACTGAAGAAATAACGAGGATGTCATTTTTTACAGCGTTTATGCTAAAATTACCATTGGCATCGGTTTTTGTACCTGTTTTTTTACCTCTAATTTCAACCGAGGCAGATTCAACCGGTATATTATCTTTTTCACTAATTACTTTACCATTTATAATTTGGGAGTAAGTAAAAAATGGAATAAAAAAAAATAGCAGTGAAACTATTTTAGGTAGAAATTTTCTCATGTCAATAAGTTTGGTTTTAATTTATAAACTCTATACCTGTCAAGTGTTTAGTAAAAAAAACTAAACTACAACTTTTTATAAAATAATTAACAAAATATTATTAAATCGGAAATAAAATTTAAAAAATAATGATCGTTTTTGATAGATATATGTTGAGCTATATAAAAAAATTAAACTGCAAAAGATTTTAAAAACGCAAAAAATATATTATATACGATTTTCAATTTAAAAGTTATTCTTACTATGTGCTATAAGTTTTTTTGGTAAAACCGATTTATTCATTAGTTTTAACGTGAAGATTAGCTTCACACCCATTATTACTAACCATAAATTTAATTAACATGGCAGGAAAATTAACAGCGTATTGCATGAAAACAAAGGAAAAAAATGTTGAAATGCAGGAAGCAGTGATCACTAAAACATCCCGTGGTGGCTACATGGCTCAGGGCAATGACGGTAAAGGAAATAAAATGACAACTATGCTAGGCGAAGCAAGAGCTTTGGAAGCTGTAAAAGATGGCGTAGCTAAAAAAGGCTGGTAATACAGAAGATATTAGATTAAAGATTTTTGACAAAAGATTTTGGCGACTCATTCG
This sequence comes from Ferruginibacter sp., assembly GCA_043736415.1. GTDB lineage: Bacteria > Bacteroidota > Bacteroidia > Chitinophagales > Chitinophagaceae > Ferruginibacter. Next base: position 14,784 of record JAYTCO010000503.1, read on the forward strand.
GGTCGCCTTTTCATTTACCAATAAATAAGTTTTGAAGGAATAAATTCGCAAACAATTATTTCTGGAAGTGTTTCAATAAATACAATCGTAAATTTTTTCTTATAGGGTATGCATTTATATCCAAGTTGAGACCTAACGGGGTCCTTGCATGTAGAATAAGATTTGATGCTTGGAGAAAGTTTACCGATAAAATCATATACCTGATCTGAAAATTTCTCGGCAGTTTTTATCATTCCTTTTGACTCAATAAACCAGGCAATTTCAGCAATACTATCTGCGGCTGATTGTTTTACAGTAATTTTTCTGCCGCCCATTTATTTATTTTTATTTTGCTGTAAGCACGTGCTTCCTCCACAGAAAATAGTTTTTCTGGCTTTGATTTTAAAGCAGCCTTTTTTTGTAAAAGCTCGTACTCTTTTACAGGAATGATTACATATTTTTTCTTATCTATTAATACTTGTGTCATTTTAAAATTTCTTAAGATTAAAATTAATAAAATATTTAAAATCCGCGTTAAATTTTTTGATATTCTAATGCTTTGCTTAAAAACCGATGCATCATTGTCATCGTCTTAATATCTTCTACCACTAAAATTCCATTCTTCCCTACCTGTTTTAGTTTGGCTTTATTAGTGGCTTTCTGTAAAAACAGCAATACTTTATTAAACGTTTCACTTTGAAAGTAAGGCGACTCCGAATTGGATACAAAAAAACATTTAAGAACATCGTTCTTTAAAAACATTCTTTCAAAACCCAATACCACGGCTATCTTACGGCAACGTACTGTGGTAAATAAATCTTCTACCTGTGCAGGTATAGGACCAAAACGGTCCAGCATTTCTGCATGAAAAGCAACGAGATCTTCTTCTGTATCGCAATGATCCAACCGGCTGTAAAGCGATAATCTTTCAGTAATACTTTCAACATAACTATCGGGTATTAAAATTTCCAGGTCGGTATCAATTGAACAGTCTTTTACAAAATCATCCTGCTCTCTTA
>JAYTCO010000504.1:0-6461 GCA_043736415.1 Ferruginibacter sp.
AAGTTGCTCTCCAGCAGAGCTTGCTTCCTCTTAAAGTTGACCGACACAATTAAAGAATTTTAAACCAGAAATCCACCAACTATTTTTCAGTACATTACCTTTTTTTATGATGATGCGTTTAGTTTTACAAATACGCTTCCCTCCAGGTAGTACATTTTTTTTGAATGAAATATCTCTTCGTAACCCCAATCCAGCAAAACATGTTTTTCTAATGGATTTATGTAAACAATCGTCATCACCCTTGGGTTTATTTTCAAACTTGTTTCTATATTTTCCATCACACCACTCATAATTGTTTCATCAAACGGGTTAAAGAAAAATATGCAATCCACATCTTCCTCAATCTCAAAATAAAAAGCATCATTGTTGTAAATTTCAAAATGGGTTGATGGATATTTTAATTTTGTAACTGCTATATTTTCCTTTGCAGCATTGTACAATTCTTTTGATAATTCTACACCACTTATCTTGTTTATATCATAAGCTGCTGCTACACACATTGCTCTTGCTTTACCACACCCCACATCAACAAAATGCGTAAAGGTTGATAATTTTATTTCATCAAAAAATTGTTCGAGTAAATCATATGACACAGGCATGTAGATGGTTGCGTGCGTAATATCAATACCTTTTTTTTCTAAACTTTTAAGAGAATCTGCACCGGTTGTATTGATGTTGTATTTTTTTTCGCCTCTAACTTCATTTCTAATAATATGAAATGCTATTCTTGCATCCCAATTAAATAAAAGGTAAAAAAAATAGCGTAAATAGTTGAGTGATTTCATGAGGAGTTTCAAGTTTCTAAAATTATTTTTTTAACCTTCACTTGGTCTTATGTCAATAATTTTTAACTGTATATTTTTATTGCCTTGCCATTCATTTTCATCAATATTAAAAACAATATCCACTTCTTTTTGGTTGGTAAGTAAAAAGAATTTTTCGTGCATGTTAAAAGCAATACCGTTCATTACAGTTTCTTTTTGGCGAAGAACAAATTTGATATGTGCTTCTTTTAAAATTTTTGAATAACCAAAATCGGTACATTTTTTTGTAATAAAAACCGGACGCATATTTTCCGGTCCAAAAGGTTCCATGCGGCAAATAATGTTGTAAAAATTTTCCGTTATTTCATCAAAATTTATTTCTGCATCAATAATAATTTCAGGTATTAAAAGTTCAGGATCTATTGTTGCCAAGACTACTTCTTCAAACCTGTTTGTAAAAGCTATTAAATTTTCGGGAGCCAAAGTAAGTCCTGCCGCTGCAAAGTGTCCGCCATAAGCCATCAACAAATCTTTACATTCATTAATTGCTTCGTACAAATTAAAACCGGGAACACTGCGTGCACTCCCGGCAATATAATCTCCACTCTTTGTAAGTACAATCGTAGGTTTAAAATAATGTTCTATAAGTCGGCTGGCTACAATGCCCACCACGCCTTTGTGCCAATGCTCGCTGTAAACAACGCAGGTTTTTTTATTTTGTAAAACGGTGCTATCTTTTATTAGTTGCAACGCCTCTTCGGTTATGCTGCTGTCTGCTTCTTTTCTTTCCTTGTTATCTGTATGCAGCATTTCTGCAAACGCCTTTGCTTTTTCAATATCTTTTTCAATAAAAAGCTGCACTGCTTTTTTTGCATCGTCCATTCTTCCTGCGGCATTAACTCTTGGTGCAATTATAAAAACCACATTTGTAATGGTCATTATTTTGCTGATGCCCCCAAGCTCCATTAATGCTTTAATGCCGGGTAATGGATTTGTATTTATTTTAATTAGACCATGGTAGGCTAATATTCTGTTTTCACCCGTCATTGGTACAATATCCGCAGCAATAGCTGTAGCCACAAGATCTAAATATTTGTAAACACTACCTTCGGGCAGGTTAAAATCTATTGCCAGTGCAGTCATCAATTTAAATCCAACACCACAACCGCATAAATCTTTGTAAGGATATAAACAATCTATTTGCTTGGGGTTGAGTATTGCAACAGCATCAGGAATAATATTACCGGGTAAATGATGATCGCAGATGATAAAATGAATGCCGAGGAAATTTGCATAATCAATAAGTTCGACTGACTTAATACCACAGTCCAGACAAATAATTAATGTAAAATTATTTGCTGCTGCAAAGTCAATTCCCGCCTTGCTTACGCCATAACCTTCACGGTATCTGTGCGGAATGTAAAAATCTAAATTTTGTGGATTGTATATTTCGCTCAGAAAACTAAACATACTCGCTACAGAAGTAGTTCCATCAACATCATAATCGCCAAAAACTAAAATTTTTTCGTTTGATGATATGGCACCTCTAATTCTTTGAACAGCCTTTGCCATATCCTTCATTAAAAATGGACTGTGTAATTGCGAGAGTAAAGGAACAAAATATTTTTCCGAACTGTCGTAGTCTTCATAATCTCTTTGGGTAAGAATTTTACAAATGGTGCTGCTAACTTTTAATTTGTTTTGCAGATTTGCTGTTTTCTCAACATTGTATGAAAGTATGTTCCATCTTTTTTTCAATTATATTAAAATTTTCTGTCTGTTGTATATCGTACTAAATCTTTAAGAGCATTGCCGACATCCGAAGTTGGGTAAATATCAATTATTGCCAAAGCTTCATCTCGGTAATCAAGCATTTTTTGTTCTGCATATTTTATTCCTCCCGTACTAACAACTGTATCAATTATCCATTTTACCTTTTCTTTATCGATGTTGTTATTTTTAATAATATAAATAATTTTTCTTCTGGTCTGTTTATCTACATTACTGAGGGTATATATAAGAGGTAAGGTCATTTTTTTTTCCTTGATGTCATTTCCGGTAGGTTTTCCTATTTTTTCAGTACCATAATCAAAAAGATCATCTTTGATTTGAAAAGCGATCCCCGTTTTTTCCCCAAATAACTTCATTTGTTGACAAATTTCATCATTTTGGGTAGTACTATACGCACCAACTGCACAAGCTGAGGAAAGTAGAGATGCGGTTTTGTTTTTAATGATTTCAAAATACACGTTCTCGTCAATATTTAATTTTCTTGTTTTTTCTATTTGGAGTAATTCCCCTTCGCTCATTTGCTTAATGGCTTCCGAAAGAATCCGAAGTTGTTCAAATTCTCCGTTTTGGGTTGATAGTAATAAGCCTTTTGATAAAAGATAATCTCCTACTAAAACCGCAATTTTATTTTTCCAAATGGCATTAATCGAAAAAAAACCTCTTCTTTCCATAGACTCATCTACAACATCATCATGAACAAGTGTTGCAGTATGTAACATTTCTACCAGTGCAGCGGCACGGTATGTACTTTCGTTTATGGTGCCATGAAGTTTTGCGCTTAGAAACACAAACATTGGTCGAAGCTGTTTTCCTTTTCTTTTAATAATGTATTTCATTACAGTATCCAATAAGGAAACATTGCTTTTAACAGCATTTGAAAATTTGGATTCAAATACTTTTAATTCTTCACTTATAATGTTTTGAAAAGATTTCATCTTATAAAAAAAGCAATTTATGGCACCAGGATGGCATTTTAGTTTTAAATTTTAAGTAATAACAATCTTTTTTTTACCCTATGCAACTATTTGGCTTTGGCATTAGTCTTGATAATAACAAAATAATCAATGTAAAACAAACACTGAATTATAAATAAATGATAAAAAAAATTTGTATATTTAAAGTCGTTGTTTACATTTGCAATTAATCAATCAGAATATTTTCGAAAATTCAACAACTTTTAAGTTATGGTAAGCAAAAAAATTAAATTATTTACGGCTATTTGTCTGCTGGTTTCAGCTGGTGCATTTGCACAGACAGGAACTGGAAACACAGGCTACATGAGTGGTGGATACAATATCTACGATTCATCTGTTATTCCTAACAAGAAAATGGGGCAACAAAATGAATTCTGGAATAACAGTTATTCTTTTCCTGCAAAGCCTCGTAATATGGTAGAATTTGGTTTGAGCCTTGGTGTTGCTCAAGCAAGTAGTGATGTATCTTCGAGACCTTTTACATTTCCAAATTTCGGTGCATCTATCAGAAAATCATTAGGTTATTTATTTTCTATAAGGGCTGAATACATTAATACCGAAATGAAAGGTCAAAATTGGAAAGGTTCTAATGGTTTTTCTAAAAATCCTGCCTGGGGTTCTTATTTCGCTCCAATTAGAACAGCAACCGGAGCTCTTGTTAATTCAAATGCTAACGGTATTAGAAACCCTACAGCAGATGTTGTGTACTACAATTACAAAACCAAACTACAAGATTTAAGTCTTCAAGGTATCTTTACTTTGAATAATATAAGATTTCACAAAGCAAAAACAGGTGTAATTTTATATGCGGGTGCAGGTATTGGTGTCTCAGTTTTTAATACAAAAATAAATGCGCTTGATGCAAATGGTCAAACATACCAGAAATTATTTAATGCTACTTATGCAAAATATGCCTCAGAACCAAATCTTTACAAAAGAAGAAGAGATATTAGAAATGAATTGAGAAACGGTATGGATAACACCTATGAGACTGCTGCAGAGAGAGATGGTGGTGTACCCCGACTTGGCGGTAAAACTTTAAAACCCTCGGGTACTGGTATAGCAGGTGTTGCATTTAAACTAAACAGAAGAGTCAACATTGCTATTGAAGATCGTTTTACTTTACTAAAAACTGATTTGTTGGATGGTCAACAGTGGCAAGAACATCCAGTTTCTGATCCTGTAAATACTCGTGATTACGATTCATATAATTATGCTTCTGTTCATTTAAATTTTAATCTTGGTGGAAAAGCTGTTGAACCTTTGTTTTGGTTAAATCCTTTAGATTATGCTTACAGTGAATTGAACCAACCAAAGCACATGAAGTTACCCAAGCCAGTATTTAACGATGCCGATGGTGACGGGGTACTTGATGAACTAGATCGTGAGCCTAATACTCCTGCAGGTTGTCCGGTTGATACGCATGGTGTAACTAAAGATACTGATGGTGATGGTGTTCCAGATTGCAAAGATAAAGAGTTGATCACTCCTACTATTTGCCAGCCTGTAAACGCAGATGGTGTTGGTAAATGTCCTGATCCTGAATGTTGCAAAAATATAGGAACAGCGGGTACAGGAGTTGTTGCAGTTCTTTGTCCAAGCGATTACCCAAGTCTTACATTTAAAGGGAATGTACAAACCCTAAGCAACGATACAAAAGCAATGCTTGCATCTGTAGCTTCTAAAATGAAAGCAAATCCTACATGCAATGTTAGTGTAACAGGTTATCCTGAAGCATCTAAGGCAGCTCAAGCGGTTTGTAATAAAAGAAACGAAGCAATTAAAATGTATCTTGTTGAAAAAGAAGGTATAAGTGCAGATCGTATTTCTACAAATTGTCAAGTAAGCGATGGTGCCAACAAAAATACTGTTGATATTAAATCAAACTAAATATTATTAAATTTTTAAAAGCCCTTTCAACTTTGAAAGGGCTTTTTGTTTATAGAAATGTTTATATTTTCATTAACGAAGCAATTTTGGATAATAAATATTATTGTACCATTTTTGAAGCAAATAAGTTAATTTCGCAAATAGCTATGAAGGCAATATTTAGAATTATTTTAATAGTGTTTGTTTTTACCGGGTTATATTCCTGTAGTAAGTTCAGCAAAATTCAAAAGAGTAATGATACATCTTACAAACTCCAAAAGGCAGATGAATTTTACTCAAAGAAAAAATATAAAAATGCTCAGTTGCTTTATGAAGAATTATTTCCTTCTGTAAAAGGAACTGAAAAGTTTGAAGATTTGTATTACAAATGGGCTTATTGTTTTTATTACCAAAAGTTATATAAAGATGCAGAAAATCTTTTCAAAGGATTTTTAGAAGTATTTCCTAACAGTCCACGTGCTGAAGAAGTAGATTATGTAAGAGCTTACTGTTATTTTAAACAAAGCCCTAAAATTGAATTAGAGCAGGTTAATACGTTGAAGTCTATGAACATGATGCAAATTTTTATAAATACTCATCCTGGTTCATCACGTATAAAAGATGCTACTGCTATCATTGATGAAGGAAGAGCAAAGCTTGAGCTCAAAGAAGCTCGCTCTGCACAACTGTATTATAATTTAAACCAGTTTAGATCTTCAGGCTTGTCTTTTAATAGTTTGTTGAACAATTATCCTGAATCTCAAAGGGCAGATGAATATAAATTGATGGTGGTTAAATCCTTTTACAAATTTGCAAAACTAAGTGTTCCTGAAAAGCAAATTGAAAGATTTGAAAAGGTTACAACAGAATATCTCGATTTCGCGGATAGATTTCCTGAAAGTAAATTATTAAAAGAAGCAGAAGGTTACAGTAAATTAAGTCAAAAAAATATAAAAGAACTAACAAATGAGCAAACTTCGTCGTCAGCAAAGCTCTAATACGAGCAGTAGCGTAGAACCTAAAAAATTATCTGATATGAAAGATAAAACGGGTAATCTATATG
>JAYTCO010000505.1:0-6448 GCA_043736415.1 Ferruginibacter sp.
GGTAGACCGTGGTACCAAAATGTTGATGGAAAAATCAGGGATGGAAAACTATGAAACTGCGAAAGATTTGTTGCTGAAAAATGGAAGTGTAAAAAAGGCAATGGAAGCCCATCCTAACCTTCCCAGAGGTAAGGGACATGAAGAAGATTAGAGCGAAAAAAATTCTATCCTATCCTTCCCGGAGAGAAGGGATATGAAGAAGATTTTAACGAAGATTGCTGCTTGCTAATATCCTCGTTTCGGTAGTTCTCCTCTTCGGGAAAGGTTAAGGAAGGCTTCTTTCCCACTCACCACTACCCTCTTCCCACTCACCTATTTGGCAAAACTCACTTTCCCCATACTTACAGATGGTGCAGCTTTACCAAAATTAATTTCGCCACCACACAATGCTTCGTTTGCAAGCACAGCAAATAAAATGGCTTCTTTTGCATCAGGATTAATATTTAAATCATCAGTAGTTTTAAAAGAAATATCCGGCAATTGATCTTTTATATTTTGCATCAGCAAAGGATTGTGCATGCCACCACCGCTGATGTAAACAACTACATTTTTGTTTTTTATTGATACGGCAAATGCTGCAACAATCATATCTGCAGAAAATTTATTCAGCGTTGCCATTACATCGTATGTGCTTAAATTAATTGTGTTTGATTTTTGTTGCGCATCCATTAAATAATTCAGATTAAATAATTCAGGCCCGGTTGTTTTTGGAAAATCACTTTTAAAAAACGGATGCTCTTTTAATGCTGATAAAAGTGAGTCCTCAATATTTCCCTGCAAGGCAACAATAGAATTTTCATCAAAATATTTACCGGGAAATTGTTGTTGCATGTAAGCATCCATTATTGTGTTTCCCGGGCCAATATCAGTACTAAAAATATATGAAGGATTTTTATCTCCGGGCAAAAAAGTAAAATTTGCAATACCGCCGATATTTAAAAGTATTCTGTCTTCTCCTGTTTTGCTAAACAAAAGATAATCGCCATAAACCGCTAAGGGCGCACCTTCGCCACCGGCTGCAATATTTTTTTGCCGAAAATCACTGATTGTAGTAATCCCCGTCGTAGCAGCAATATGGTCGCCATCTCCTATCTGCAGCGTAGCATTTTCAAATTTTGAAAGACAATGTAAAGTTTTAGGAGCATGGTAAATTGTTTGTCCATGGCTTGCAATAATATCAACATCTTCGCTTTTAATATTCCATTTTTGTAAAAAATTATTGACCATTTTACCATGCTGCAAACCAACCCATGCATTTAACAAAGTGAGCTTTTGCAGCTCTACATTTTTTTTACTGAAAATTGTTTTTATCTCCTGCTTAAAATATTCATCATAAGGCATGCTTTCAAACTGCAACAATTTTATTTCTGTATGCATGCCACTTCCTTTAAAATTACAGAGAGCCACATCTAATCCATCTAAAGAAGTACCACTCATTAAACCAAGAATTAATCGGTTATCTTTTTGAGCAATTTTAAATAGATGTAAGATGTTTTTGTTCATGAAGTGAAGTTAAAAAATGGATATTGATTTATGGTATTACATTTTAAATTTGGAGTGTTGGCATAACAAAAAAATAATTTCACTAATGCTGTTTTAATAAAAAAATTGAGCACATTGCATTCATAAAAATGTAAAGATGAGTATAAAAGCAATTGCAGTTTTTTGTGGAAGTAAATTAGGAGAAAATCCATTGTACGAAGAACATACAAGAGCTCTGGGAAAACTACTGGCAGAAAAAAATATAGCTGTTGTTTACGGCGGTGGAAACAGAGGACTGATGGGTGCTGTAGCAAATACAGTTTTAGAAAATAAAGGCACTGTTACAGGAATTATTCCTGAATTATTGCAAACCCAAGAAACCTTAAATGAATCTCTTACAGAAACACATGTGGTAGATGGAATGCATAGCCGAAAAAAAATGATTTATGAAAGATGCGATGCTGCAATAATTTTACCGGGCGGCTATGGTACTTTAGATGAAGTTTTTGAAATGCTTACATGGAACCAACTAAAGATTCACAGCAAAGAGGTTTATATTTTAAATACTGCAGGCTTTTACAATCACCTTATTGCACATATGGCGCATTTGCATGACGAAGGTTTTTTATACAATCATCCAAATGATCAGTTTACGGTAATCAATGAACCGACCGCACTTTTAAAATACCTTTAAAATCTTCTTCTTTCGTTTCTTCTGTTACTGCTTCTACCGCCATCTCCCTGAAAAAGAGCAACATTATAACCTGCACGAATGATGGGTGTCACACGGCCTTGGTTATCAGTATAGGGAGAATTTTTATTCTTTAAAACATCAAACAATACTGAAATATAATAAAAGCTTTTACTGTAAGCATCTCTTCCACTTGCAAAGCCGGGCCCTATTAAAAAACTTGGAACATTTATCTTATATACATTATCAGGAATACCGTTGCCATAGATTTGTTTATACTTAATAAAATTGTACTCATACTGCGCATGTGCAAACAGAAATTTTACAGGATACAATCTTACAAATGCGCTTGGGCCAATTACAGACTGGCGATTTTTTTGAGTAGTGTAATAATCTCTTTGGGATAAATAACTATAGTTTAAACCAACAGCTGCATCAATGTATTTGTTTATGCTGTAACCAACGTATGGCCCCACTCCCACTGAAAAGTTACCCGAGCCCAAACCCAATGCAACATTACCGCCCACAAATAAGTTTTCTTTTTTAAAGCCTCCTTTTATTACTTCATCTACTTCTTTTTTTTCCGTTTGTGCGTTTACATTTAAACACAAAAGACTCAAACAAAAAAAAGACATATACAACTTCATCATATTCATAAAATTTAATTTAATAAGACTAAAATAAAAACGATCTATTTACTGCAGATCAAAAATTTTACCAGTATTTAAAATATTATTTGGATCAAAAGTTTTCTTTATTCCACGCATAATATTTAGCGTTATTTCATCAAACATAATTGGAATAAACTCCTTTTGTATAAGCCCAATACCATGCTCGCCGCTAATTGTACCACCCAGCGATTTTATTAAAATAAACAGTACTTTTAGTGCAGGAATTATTTTCTCGTTGTTAAGACTGTAAACACATCCTTCTTTCTTTATACGCACATGTAAATTACCATCGCCTGCATGCCCATAACATACAACTTCAAAATCATATTCAACACTTAAAGCTTTAATACCTTTTATAAGTTTTGGAAGTGCAGCTCTTGGTACAACTGTATCTTCTTCAATCGTGTAGCCATCAATCTTTACAGCTTCTGCAACTCTTCTTCTAAGCTTCCACAATTCAGCTTTTTGCTGCGCATCATCTGCAAAATATATTTCGCCACAATCATAATCCGCAAGCACAGTTGCAATAGCTTCCATTTCCTTCATTAACACATCCAAATCATTTCCATCAACTTCAATAATAATATGCGCAGCCACATCATCATCAATTTTCACAGAACTGCTGTCAACAAATTTACTTACAATTTTAAGCGCATTTGCTTCTACCAATTCCAGTGCACTTGGTGTGTAACCTGCACGAAAAATTGCACTGACTGCTGCTCCTGCTTTTTCCAGATCATTAAATGGTACGAGCATTAAAAGATCATGGGTGGGATGTGGAATAAGCTTCAACACAATTTTTGTTACAAGCCCAAGAGTTCCTTCGCTCCCTACAATAAGCTGCGTTAAATTATACCCGGTTGAATTTTTTAAAACATTTGCACCCGTCCAAATAATTTCTCCCGTAGGCAAAACAACCTGCAGATTTAAAACATAATCTTTTACAACACCATACTTTACTGCCTTGGGACCACCACTGTTTTCTGCAATATTTCCACCAATAAAACAACTTCCATAACTGCTTGGGTCGGGCGGATAAAAAAGCCCTTTTTCTTTAACGGCATTTTGTAAAACCTGAGTTATTACACCCGGCTCAGTTGTTACCTGTAAATTATTTTCATCAATTTCTAAAATACTGTTCATCCGCTGAAAAGAGATAACAACACCAGCATTATGCGCTAAAGCACCACCACTTAAACCGGTGCCTGCACCTCTTGGCGTAACAGGAATTTTATGTGCATTGCAAATTTTCATTACCTCACTTATTTCTTCGGCAGTACGTGGTTTTATAACAATATCCGGTAAAAAATAAAGATTTTCGGTTTCATCTTTAGCACAATTATCGAGCGTTTCTTCATCTGTAAAAACATAAGCTTCTCCAACAATATTTTTAAATGCTGATAAATGTTCCCGGAAACTTGTTGTTCTGTCTTCAACAATATTCATGTAGCTAATTTTGGTCAAAGTTCGGTTTAATAAAGGAATGTATAAATGGAGAAGGGAAAATTTCTCTCACAAAAAAAAGATGTTTTTTTTAAAATAAAACTTTTTAAAACTTTGGACACAATGTTTGTCTGTTGTTGTTGCCAGGATAAAAACCTTTTTTTACAATGCTGAACTCTGCAGCACCTCTGTAATTATTAAACGTTTTTAAAGGAGAAAGCGTTACATCATAACTAAAAGTAAATGCAGTTTTTTTGGTTTCGAAACCGATTGTAGGAATAACTGCATCTTTATAACGGTAGTATAATCCTGCTATTAACTGGGTTTCTCCAAATTCAGAAAGATTGTAATTGGCATTAATGCCGGCATTTATTTCTATAGATCTTGACTGGGTAGTAAAATAAATATTTGGATTAATAATAACCCTTGGGTTTACTTTTAAAATGGCATTTACAAACCCAATATGCCGTATTGGAATTTTACCTGCCTCTGTATTATCACCAAAAAAACTTTCTTTTGGCCTGTTTACATGATGAATGGAATAACCCGCATTTATATAAATATCTTCTTTTGGAAAATAGGCATAATTTAAACCAACCTGAATATCAAAATAATTAATATTAAGATTTGAAAACTGCACGCCTGTTGCAGTTGTTCCGTCAAAAAATTTACCGTTAAACTGGTCCGGGAATTTTAAAGCACTAGGATCGATTCTTTTTGAAACATAACCCAAATTAAAACCCGCACTTAATAAACTGCTTAGACCAAGCATTTGATGATAAGCAACGGATCCATAAAATTTATCAGACCTTAAACCCCCACTGCCGGCTTTATCGCTAAGCAAAACACCGCCTAAACCTAACCATCCATTTTCTAATTTGTCTCTAAACAATTGTGCATCACCATAAACACTCATCGTTTTATATGGAGCTGATAAAATATTGTTCCACTGGGTTCTGTAATTAACACCAATTCGATAATCTGCATCGGGTATAAATCCGGTATTTGCAGGATTTGTAGTAAGCGGTGAATTAAAAAACTGTGAAAAATGTAAATCCTGCCCAAAGGAAATTATTCCTGTGAACATGATCAGTTGTATTAATAATATTTTTTTAATTTTATTCAACTAACTTTTTATATTTAATATTCTTACTGAAATTAATCTTTTGTTTTTGTGACTGTCTGTTAAATAACACATAAGTTTTGGGTTATCTTAAAAGTGTGATATCCCCCGTTTTTCTCAACCTTTTCCCATCATTAAATTCCGCATCAAGTGTATATCCATAAACATCTGTGGGTTGTAATTTTCCTTTAAATGTACCATCCCAACCCTGTCGTTTGCTTGTTGACTGAAACATTAACTGACCCCACCTATTATAAATTTTCCAGTCCATTTTTATGATGCCAAAACCCCGCACACTAACCACACTGTTTAAGCCGAATCTGCCTGGTGTAAATGCATTTGGCACATCAAGCAATGGATTAATTATTACATCTACAGGTAGATCAAAAATTGCCGAACAGCCTGCTTTACTTGAAGCTGTAAGCCTTGCGCTGTATTTACCGGTGGTGTTATATTCATGTACTGGCGCAAATTCTACAGATGTTTCACCGTCTCCAAATTCCCACAAATAGGTATCTGCAAAAGTGGAAAGGTTGGTAAATCTTACAGGTACATTTGGCTCGGGAGGATTGGGCGCCCAAGTAAACAATGCCTGTGGTTTTTCTTTTATAACAATGGTAAATAAATCAGAAGTATCTACTTTATTACAGGTTGTAGAATCGTATGCAATGAGGTAATAAACGTAAGAACCCGAAGCATTGTAAATATGTGTTGGTTCAAAGTTTGAAGAAGAATCGTTAGCACCAGAAGCCGGATCGCCAAAATGCCATGACCATGATAAACCGGCAAGTGAGTTGTTTTTAAACCTGATAGTATCTCCTACACAGCCTATAGCAATTTTAGCAGGTAATGCAACCACTTTGGGATTAATTCTTAGGGTATCATTTAGTGTTACAGGCGCATTACAAAACCTTGGATCTATTACAGTTAATTTTACAAAATAAGTTCCAGGACCTGGGAAACGATGAAGCCTATCAGGCGTTAAACCTGCAGTATCTAACGGAGATCCGTCGCCATAATCCCATACAAAAGACTGGC
>JAYTCO010000506.1:0-6428 GCA_043736415.1 Ferruginibacter sp.
ATATTCTATCCCGGTTAACAATTCTAAAAAAGTAAAAACAAGCGGTTATGGAATCAGTTTAGATTACAGACTTCCGAAAAACTTTATTGTTAGTGGTAACTTTTCTTCTGATGAAATTGGTGATGTTGATCTCGGGTTTTATTCTTTCTTTAATTCTCCAAAATACAGGACAAACATTTCCTTGGCTAACAATGCTTTTGGTAAAAACAAAGTTTACGGCTTTAATGTAACATACCGTTATCAGGATGGATTTAATTATCAGGGAGATTTTGCTAGTGGTGATATACCTGCAGTACAAACTGTGGATGCACAGGTTAGCATGAAAATGCCTGCAACCAAAACTTTATTAAAGATTGGTGCTAATAATTTACTTAACCAGTATTACAGAAACGCCACCGGAAATTCTGTGGTGGGTGGTTTGTATTATGTAAGCATTGGATTTAATCTCTATTAATAAAAATTATAAAATTTAATAAAATGATTACTATAAAAAAGTTTAAAACTGCTCTGTTGCCAATTGTGTTTGGAGCGGTTGTTTTATCATCTTGTAACAAAGATGTACAGCAGTTTGCCATACCACCGGTTGCAATGGCTACAGGAATTACTTTAGATTCAACGCTTAAAACTACTGACAACGACAGTATGTATTACAGATTGGTTGTAAAAGCGAGTTTAGGCCCAACAAATTTTGTGAACCTTTTAAGAGGTATAGGATCTGCAAATAATACTTACACCCTTTTTGTTCCTGATAATGCAGCTATGATTGCTTCGGGTTTTAGCAGTGCTTTAATATCTGCAATACCTGTAGCATCAGCAATTGGAATTGTATCATATAATATAATTCCACAGACTTACGATACAGCATCAATCCCAAATGTATTTCCAAATTTTCCGGTTGGAACTTTAATTTTTCCTGCGCCAGCTGCACCTTTCTTAACTTTTAGAACTTTTCCTTCAAAACGTCCGGGAATTTTAAGAGTTAATAGAATACCTATGACAACTCCATTAAATGTGAAAACATCCAACGGAATTATTCATCATGTTGCAGCAATTATAGCTCCACCTAATCCTTCTTTTTTATGGAATAGAATAGCTAATGATACTACTCCTTCAAGAGGACTTACTTATTTGAAAGCCGCCATTTTACGTGCTGATAGTGGAACCGGCACTCCGGGAACTTTACAATCTGCTTTATTAAATGCAGCAGCCAACTTAACAGTATTTGCACCTACAGATGCAGTATTCAAAGGCACATTAACAGCGTTAATTACGCAGGGTCTTATTGCACAGGGAGTACCTTCTGCAACAGCTGCTGCTCAGGCTGCATTTCTTGCTTCTACTCCTGCTGTATTTTCTAATCCGTTATTGTTTGGTACACTTACGGCAACTACAGTTAAAGGTATTTTGGTCTATCATTTATTCAGCAATACAGCTTTTACGGTTAACTTTCCAATGACCCCTACAAAATATCCAACACTTTTAAATTCTGCAATTCCTTCTCATCCAGGTATTGAATTAACTGCAACATTTACCGGACCATTTGTGTCCGCTGCAACAGTTAAAGGTTTGGGTAATGCTACGGCAGCAAATATTATTATAAATCCGGCAGCTAATGGGTCAAGCGATCAGTTGTATATTAATGGAGTTTTGCACAAAATAACACAACTCTTAATACCTCAATAAATCAAAAATTATAATTAAAAACCCGGCTTCCAGTTTTGAAAGCCGGGTTTTTATGTTTTACATGTAAGGCATTAAAAGTGTTTTATTAATTGTTTCCCGTTTATGATAAATATTTTTTTAAAGTAAGGCTACCTTTAAGAAAATTGAAATAATAAAAACGAAAATAAATATTGTATGGTTTAAGAGGGATCTGCGATTTACAGATCATGCACCACTGTATTTTGCACAACAGGAAAAATTACCCATTCTGTTTTTGTATTGCTTTGAACCATCTGTAATGGCCGGCCTGGATAGTGACGTAAGGCATTGGAGGTTTGTTTACCAATCGCTTGAAATTATGCAAAGTAAATTGATAGATATAAAAGGCACTTTGCATATTTTTCACAATGAGGTGTTAACCGTTTTTAAAGAAATTGAAAAAATATATTGCATCAAAACAATTTTTTCGCATGAAGAGATTGGTAATAAACTTACCTACGATAGGGATAAAAAAGTCAAGAATTTTACCCAGCAAAATAATATTCAATGGAAAGAATACCAGCACAACGCAGTGGTAAGAAGACTTAAAAGTAGAAAAAACTGGGATATTTTATGGAAGAAAACCATGCTTGTTTCACCCTTAATTGTAGATGAAAATAATTGGACTTTTGTGGATTTGCAAAAGCCATTGTACACATTATTAAAAGGAAAAGATTTACCTGAAGAAATAAAAACGGTTAATAAAAATTTCCAGCAAGGCGGTGAAACCCTTGCCTGGCGTTACTTAGATAGCTTTTTAAAAGAACGTTATTTTTATTACAGCAAACACATATCTAAACCTGAACTTAGCAGAAAGGGTTGTAGTCGTATGTCGCCTTACCTCGCCTATGGTAATATTAGTATGAAGATGGTTTACCAGTATTGTATGCAGCATTATGAAAACAGTATCAACAAAAGAGCTTTGTCAAATTTTATTTCAAGACTGCACTGGCATGACCATTTTATGCAAAAATTTGAGGATGAATGCCGAATGGAATTTGAAAATATAAACAGGGGTTATGATGCAATAGTTAAAATAAAAAATGACGGATATATAAAAGCCTGGCAAAATGGTAAAACAGGTATTCCGCTTATTGATGCATGTATGCGTTGCGTTGTAACAACAGGTTATTTAAATTTTAGAATGCGTGCCTTGGTTGTTTCTTTTTTTACATTTAACCTTTGGCAGGATTGGAAAGATCTGCATTTTCTTGCAAAACAGTTTTTAGATTACGAACCTGGTATTCATTACCCGCAATTACAAATGCAGGCGGGTGTTACCGGCGTAAATACGATTAGAATATATAATCCAACTAAGAATTCTCAGGAGCATGACGCAGATGGATTTTTTTTAAAAAAATGGCTCCCTGAATTAAAAAATATACCTGCCCAACTAATTCATGAACCGTGGAAACTTAGCACAATTGAACAACAGTTGTACAATTGCACTATAGGAATTAATTACCCTTTTCCTATTGTAGATATTGAACAAACAAGAAAAGATGCAAGCAATATTGTTTGGAACTTAAGGAAAAACAGCAGGGTAAAGCAAGAAGGTAACAGAATTGTAAACAAGCATGTAAATACAAAAGCTGTATCGTCAGAAATATTTAATGGAAAAACTTAATTTTTATGCATTATTTCGGCATATTTATTCAAACCTAAAAACCATTTGACTAATTAATTTTACTTGTAATAATTAAGATTTAATAAAAAAATTTTAAGATAATTTTGCAGTCTGTTCATTTAACTTTCATTTTCAGAATGATTAGATAAAGTATATAAGAAAAATATTTTGCTATTAAAAGACATTAGATATAATAGTATATTTATGAATATCACAACAAATAAAAATTATGAAACACACTCAAATATTATTTATTTCATTCCTCATTTTGTGCGGTTTACAAAATGCGGCACAAACAAATAATAAAAGTTTAGACAAACCTGATACTTCAAAAAAAATATTAATAGCAGAAGTTTCCTGCGGGGAATGCCAGTTTAAAATGGCCGGTAAAAGTTGTGACCTTGCCGTAAGAATAAATGGAAAATGTTATTTTGTTGATGGAACAACAATTGATGAACATGGCGATGCTCACGCCAATGACGGATTCTGTGAATCTATAAAAAAAGCTGAGTTGCAGGGTGAAATAAAAGCTGACAGATTTAAAGTATCTTATTTTAAAATAATAAAAAATTAAAAAACACTTCTCGGGCAGCCTGTTTTACTTTTTCCGCGACTACCATTACCTGCATTTGAATTTAATAATTTACTCACCCTTATTCCAGAAAAATAATATAAATCTTTCCTTTTAGGATTTCCTCTTTGTTCGCCACCTGCCGGGTAAACAGCACCGGTGTTAATTTCATTTCCTCTAAAAGCAAGTTCAACAGCCTTGCTTCCTTTAGCACTCAATAAAATATTTTGATCAACGTAAGTGGAACTTACATCATCTAAATAATCTGTAAATAATTTTCTTATTCCCAACTCAAGACCTACCTGCACAGTTTCAGATAATCTAAACTTTAAACCCCCTCCGAACGGTATTGAAAACTGTGTAAGTTTATATTCCTTCCGATCAGGATATGCAGATAACCCTTCACCTTCTGTGCTTAGTGGCTGCAAAAACACTTTGTTGCCTGCTTTGTCTTTCGTGTATGGATTAAAGTGAAAAACCGCAATACCGCCAAAAACATATGGCGTAAGCCTGGTGTCTTCAAGATTAATGAAATTGTATTCTAACCCAACATGCAATTCGGATATCGCAGATTTAAAATTTAAATTTCGTAGATCATTGCCTTTTACACTTGTATTTTTTTTATCGTCGCCTTCTACTACACCATAAGTAAAGCCACTTCTAATACTAAACTTAGGGGACAAATCGTAAGATAAGCCTACACCAAATGAAGGGTTTGACTGATCCAGTGTAAATCTTTTGTTTTGTAAATCACCTTGATAAGTTGCAATGCCTGCAAATAAGTTTACATTAAAATTTTGGCTAAAACCAAATAATGACCCTAATGCGAAAAGAAAGAAAAGTATAATTTTCATGGATATTATATTTAATTTTTCAATTTAAAACTGCGTTCAACAAAAATTATTCCAACAATTACGAAAAAATTTTAATAGAAATTTTTGATGGTTATTTACTTTTTTTTAATTGATGAACATTACACTCATTTTTCTATCTAATGAGCTAATATTTTCCCAAAAATAACCTACTTGCAAAAATAACAAATTGATATTTCTCGGTATAACTTTTGTTTTTTTTCATGATAATATTATTATTAATTTAAATTTTTTTATGAAAGCACTTGTTTATTATGGGCCTTTTGATGTTAGAATTTCCGAAATGCCTGACGCAAAAATTGAACAACCGACCGATGTGTTGGTAAAAATAACAACTACAAATATTTGTGGATCTGATCTTCATATGTATGAAGGAAGAACGGGCATGGAATCAGGGAAAATTCTGGGGCATGAAAATATGGGTAAAGTTGTTGAAATAGGAAATGCAGTGACTCAAATTAAAGTTGGGGATATGGTTTGCCTTCCGTTTAATATTGGATGCGGACACTGCCAAAATTGTGAAAGTGGCTTTACAGGCTATTGTTTAAAAATGAATCCAGGATTTGCAGGAGCTGCATATGGTTTTGCAGGAATGGGACCATACAGTGGCGGACAGGCAGAATATCTAAGAGTACCATTTGGAGATTTTAATTGTTTAAAATTACCGGAAGATGCAAGTGAAAAAGAAAATGATTATGTGATGTTGTCTGATATTTTTCCGACAGGTTATCATGCAACTGAACTTGCAGGCGTAAAACCCGGAGATTCTGTAGTTGTATACGGTGCAGGTCCGGTAGGGCTAATGGCAGCACATTCTGCAATTATAAAAGGAGCTTCAAAAGTTATGGTGGTTGATAATCATAAAGACAGACTAAAACTGGCAGAAGAATTTGGAGCTATCGCTATTGACTTTTCTAAAGCCCCTGCAGTAGATCAAATATTAGAACTTACAGATGGCAAAGGAGCTGACAGAGGTTGCGAGTGTGTTGGTTACCAGTGTTGCGATAAACATGGAGTAGAACATTCCAATATCACCATGAATGAGTTAGTGATGGCTGTAAAAGCCACCGGTTCAATTGGTGTTGTTGGTGTATTTGTTCCTAAAGATCCAAAATCTAAAGATGCTTTGCAGAAGATAGGCCATATGGATTTTGATTTTGGAAATTTTTGGATGAAGGGTCAGCGAATAGCAACCGGGCAGGCAAATGTAAAATCTTACAACCGCCAGCTTTGCACATTGATTTCTGCAGGTAAAGCAACACCTTCCAAAATTATTTCACATGAAATTTCTTTGGAAGAAGCTCCGGAAGCATACAAACATTTTGATGATAGAGATAAAGGATGGACTAAAGTAATTTTAAAACCAGGAAAATCAGCTAAGAAAACGAGAGCAAAAACACAGAAATAATGTAACCAAAAAGAAGTGCATTCAACTGCACTTCTTTTTTGCCCCTAAAAAATGTTCATTAATTTTCTAAAATTCAGCTTCTACGCCCGATTGAAGCGGCTATCCTTTTTTGCCTGCCTTCGAGGCAAAAAAGATAATAGCGTAAAGCGGAACCAATGCTCAGCAAAGGTTATAGCTGGCGTACAAATATTCAAACAAAAAAACGTACAACTTTTCAGCTACACGTTTACAAAATCTTTATATTCCTTA
>JAYTCO010000507.1:0-2732 GCA_043736415.1 Ferruginibacter sp.
CCTGTAGCAGCATTTGCAGGGTCTGTTGAAATAACATTTGGTGGTGTAACATCTGCCGTAGACTGCCCTGTTGTGAAGCTAAAAACATAATTACTTACAAGTGCATTGCCTGCTAAATCTTTTGCACCCGTTGTAATAGTGGCTGTATAAATTGTGTTAGGTGTTAGGATGGCATTAGGTGAAAAGCTTGCCGTAATACCTGAATAGGTTACAGTTCCTGCAACCGGGGTTGTTCCTTGAGACAATAAAAAGGTAGTGGTATTTATAGTTGCAGGGTTCATTTCCTTACTAAAATTCGCAGAAATAACCTTTGAAGTAACAACACCTACTGAAGCGTTTGCAGGATCGGTAGAAACTACTGTAGGTGCAGTAACATCTGCCGGAGCTAAGCCTGTAGTAAAGCTCCACACATAATTATTTACAAGTGCATTGCCTGCCATATCTTTTGCACGGGTTGTAATAGTTGCTGTGTATGTGGAATTAAATGCAAGACTTGTTGTGGGTGCAAAACTTGCTGTGTTGCCTAAATATGTAACCAATCCAGTTACAGCCGTGGTGCCTTGTCTTAATGTAAAAGTTAATGTATCGATAGTAGCCGGGTTCATAACCTTGCTAAAAGTGGCACTGATGATTTTTGTAACGGGTACATTTATATCACCATTGTTTGGGTCGGTAGATATCACTCTTGGTGGTATAGTATCCGGTGCAACTCCTGTTGTAAAAGTCCACACGTAATTTGCCTTGGGCGAATTGCGTGCTTTGTCTTTAATACCTGTTGTTACAGTACCTGTATAAACAGTGTTGGGTAATAAATTCGCTGCAGGTGTAAAAATTGCAGTCATGCCCACATAGCTGATACTGCCTGCAACATTTGTATTGCCTCGCTTTACAAAAAAAGTATTGCTGTTTAGTGTTGTAGAATCTATGACCTCATTAAACGTTGCAGAAATCAATGTGTTTAAAGCTACTGCTGTAGCACCATTCACTGGAACTGTTGAAACAACAATAGGACAGAGTCCTGTAGTGCCCGGCTCTTCAAAAACTTTTTTACAGCCTGTAATAAACAAGAGCGGTAAAATAAATGCCAAAGAAATTTTTAAAATAGTCTTGGTGAAAGATGATTGACGCAATAGTGTTGCATTAAAAAAGAATAACTTTTTTTTCATGGGATCGGATTTGGGTAAGAGATTTAATTTTTTTGTTCAAACTGGGATACCAACAATGAAGCCATTTCATCTTCTTGAAAAAAAGGGAGAGATCTAATTAAAATTTTAATGTCAGTTTTGACTTTTAAAATGATGTATTTAGGTAGCAAAAAAAAATAATCGAAAATCTATGTCGAATTTATTCTACAACCAAAAAAATATCTACACATTAAAATAAAAAACCTTTTGGGAAAATTCTATATCTCACAATGGGAAGCATATTTTTTTACATAAGTACTTTTTAAAATTTTATTTACAACATTTTACAGATGTTTTTTTGTGTATAATTAATAATTTTTTTAATTTAAAAATACGGTTACAGTACAATCTTGCTTCTATCATATTTTAGATTTATAACGTATCAAATACATTTTATATTAACTTCATTTTCCCAAAAAAACTATCTATGCAAAAAACTTTTATTTCCTTAAAAACAGGTTTGCTGTTATTTATTATTACCATTTCTTTCAAAGCCACTGCTCAAGAAGCAGTGGGTTACCAAATTCCACCTAAAGACATTGCTGATTTGTTGCTTGCAAAACCAACACCAGGCGTAAGTGTAGATAAAAAAGGGGAGTGGATGTTACTCAGCGAACGCAACAGTTATCCCACTGTAGAAGAACTGGGGCAGCCGGAAATAAGAGTAGCGGGGTTGAGGTTAAACCCAAATAATTTCTCACCGAGCAGACAGACTTACATCAACAATTTTTTCCTTAAAAATATTAAGACAGACAAATCATTTACAATAACCGGTTTGCCACTAAATATGCTTGCAGGTAATGTGCAATGGAATGATGAGCAGACCAAAATATGTTTTACAAACACCACAGCAATAAAAGTTGATTTGTATGTAATAGATGTAGTAACACATGTTGCAAAAAAAATAAATAAACAGGGGTTAAATATTGCTTACGGTGCAGGTATAAAATGGTTCGGTGAAAATACCATCATGTATAAAACCGCAGTGGCAATTCCATCTGCTTTGCTAAAAAAACCCATCACACCAAAAGGTCCAACGGTACAACAAAACGTGGGCAAAGCTGCACCCGGCAGAACATATCAGGATATGATAAAGTCACCTTACGATGAGCAGGTATTTGATTTTATGGCCACTGCACAAATGGTGATGAATAAAAACGGAATCGAAACCAACATTGGCAAGCCTACCATTTATAATTCAGTACAATTATCGCCTGATAAAAAATACATGTTGGTAGAAACGGTAAAAAAACCATTCTCATATTTAGTACCTGCAAGTGGTTTTCCAAGTACAGTTTTTATTACTGATTTGGCCGGTAAAGCAATAAAAGTATTGGCAGAATTACCAAGTACAGAAACTACACCTTCAGGCAATGATAATATACAAAACGTACCATTAGGTTACGAATGGCGGGATGATGAAGCCGCTACAATTGTATGGTCTCAACCACTGGATAGTGGTTTGATAAAAACTAAAATGGAATTTCACGATGCTGTATATGCACTGTCAGCACCGTTTATGGCCCAGCCGAAAGAATTGTTTAAAAC
>JAYTCO010000508.1:0-2728 GCA_043736415.1 Ferruginibacter sp.
AGGCAAGGCTGAAATAGGCATACACATGATTCATAATGTGGGGATAGCCATCTATTTCATATTGAACGCCACTTTTCTTAAAGCGGTTTGCATAATTTATATGTGCGCCCATAGATCCTATTTTTGTTTGCCTGCGGTAATCAAGGCTTACCAAATGCCAGGGATCGCTAAACTGCTTATCAAAATAATAATAGTCATATGTAAAGCCAATTGAATTGGAAAACGATTCGGTTCTTAAGCGTAAACCTAAGGCGCGGGCTGCCGTATTTGTAGCGTCGTTTTGTAAGAGTTGCTCAATTACCCTGTTTGCTTCGATAGGTTTGTTTAGGCTTACCAGTATACGTGCTTTGGCAAGTAACAACTGGCTCGATTGCGGATGGTATTTTAAACCTGAATCAGCAAGGGCTAAGGCAAAATCGTAATGGTCATTCCATCTCTCAAGATCTACGTAAGCAAGGTAGGCTTCCAAATTATCGGGCTCTTTATCCAATACCATTACAAAGGCTGTCCTGGCGCTATCGGGTTGGCCAGTCCAATTATATATCCTTCCTTTAAAAATTCTAATGTCGTTATAAGAAGGGCTTTTTTCCAGGGCTTTTTCGCAATAAACCAAGGCAAGGGGATAGTTCTTATTATCAAATGCTGCCTTTCGGGCAAGTTCAAAAAGTGCATCGGAGCCTAATTGTAAAATGGAGTCAGAAAGTGTTTCCAACAATGCCTCCTTACCCTTTATAGACGCAGAAGTGTCGGTTATGGCATTGTTTTCATCAACTTTAATAGTAGTAGTTGTAGGAGTGCTTTTAGTATGCTGCTCTTGTACACGGTTGCTTTTTAAAGTTGTTTTTTCATAAGTATTCTCTTGTTGTATGTTGTTTGTTTTGTTATTAATAGATGATGTCTCTGCAGCAGATTTGGTTGGGTTGGTATGCTTAACTACTACTGTTGACTGCTCTTTAACATTTGTTACCTGTTGTTGGGGTATTTGAGGGGCATTAGTTAAGTTGGATTGCGCACGCATGGTTCTTACATATCCCACCACCAAACGGGCTCCGGCAGGTATTTCTGTAACTATACCGGGATTAAGTTTCATTAGCAGGCTGTCCGCAATTTTATGATTCAAGACCAACTGTTGTATGGTGCTTTCTTCTTCCATCAGCAATAGCAGGGGTAACAGACTTTCAGCCCCGCTTTTACTAACACCTGAACTGCTATAGTTGGTAGGCGTAACAGGAATTTTTATGACTTGCCCTTTATTAAGTTGAGTGCCTAAACCCATGGCATTAAACCCTGCAATGGTGTTGGGCGACAGCCGGTATAAAACGGCAAGTGTCAGCATGCTTTCTTTATCGGCTATGCTGTGGTTAAAATACAGAGAGGAGGAATTGCCTTGTACCTCTAATGCCGGCTGGCTATAGCTGTTGATAAATACAATGCAGAAAGCACCGAAAATTAATTTTCTCATATGGTTGAAGCGGACCTTTTTAAAAATATGACTTAACAAATGTTGACCGCCCGAATTGGCGGTTGTCTTTTTTTTGAAGATTGGAAAGGATTAAAGGCGTCAGTTTTTCTTGCTATACACCCTTACATAGTCAATTTTCATAGATTGAGGAAATACAGAATCGTCTATACCTTGTTTGCCACCCCACGTACCCCCGATTGCAATGTTCAGGATAAGGTAAAACGCTTTATTAAATGGCCAGTGATGTGCCGGACGGTCGGCCTTATCATAAAAATAAAAAGTTTTTCCATCAACTTGCCATTCAAGGCGTGTGGGTGTCCAAATTAATCCATAAACATGAAATTTCTCCGTAGCATCCTGCAGTACAGTTGTGCTGGTATTCGATATAATTTCTGTTCCTGTAGTATTTCGTTTTACGTGTGCCGCACCTGTTATTATGCCTTCTTCATATCCTACATGTTCCATAATATCTATCTCGCCATCGTCGGGGTATACCCTGGGTAATTTGGATGATAACATCCAAATTGCCGGCCAGGTGCCCCTGCCTTTTGGTAGTTGAGCGCACACTTCAATTCTTCCATAAAGTATATCTTTTTTGCCCCTGGTCACCATGCGGGCAGAGGTATAATTGCTTTCTTTATAATTTTCTTTATTTGCTCTAATGGTCAGCAATCCGTTTGATACCTTCACATTCTCAGGATATCGCCGGGTATAATATTGTAACTCGTAATTGGCATTTTTTACATCAGCATCGTAATTCCAAATGGTTGTATCAGGTCTGCCTTCATAATTAAACTCATCGGCCCAATCCAATTGCCATCCCGGTATTTTTGTAGCCTCTTTTTTTTGGGCTGTACAGCTCAAACCAGCAAGGCAAAAAATAAACGATAAAATGATGGATTGACTCAACAGTTTTGGTTTTAGATGTGAACTATAAATTAATGAAATCTTTACTACACCAGTCACAATGTTATAATAAATTAAAGTGGAGTTCATTAAAGTTTTGGAGAGAAGAAAGCTTTAAATCTGCCAACGACCATTTATCATTTTTAAGCTTAGAATGTTCCGACACTACCACACATTTCATTCGGGCTGCTTTTACTGCTATCATTCCATTCACTGAATCTTCGAAGCAAATACATTGCAATGGCGATGAATGTAATTGCTTAGCACAGTTTAGATATACCTGCGGATGCGGCTTACCATACTGTAAAAACTCAGCCGATGTTGTTGCGTGCAGGTAAGGTTCAATTCTCAAAATATCTA
>JAYTCO010000509.1:0-6411 GCA_043736415.1 Ferruginibacter sp.
CCTAAAAGTTCTCCATTCTTTTTTCCTAATTAACCCATATCCCGAACTGCAAAGACTTTATGATTTTCTCCAAAGTCATATTTTAACTTTGTAGGGAGATTTTCATCAAGCAAAATTTTCATTTAAGACTTTTTCAGAGGTAATAGTTTTGCTAGCCATTTCAAGAACCTGTATAGCGAAGTCTTTTCTGACAGAAGGGAAATTTTCTAAAAATTCATCTAAAGTTTCTCCTGATTCAATATAATCAAATAGAGATTGCACAGGAACTCTAGTTCCTGTAAAAACAGGAGTGCCGCTCATTGTTTCAGGATCAATATTTATTGCACCATAATTCATTGCCGTAAAGGTAAGGATTTTATTAGACTTTCGTTTGTAGGGATGTCAGGCTAACTTTCGGCTAACGTTTTGCATTGCCGCAGGTGGGGATATTGAAAAACGTCTGCCCAACTGCCAATGCTGATTAGAAATATGATTATGAAATTAACAAAAAGTTTTTTAGAAAGAGTCAAGCCCCAAACCAAAGCTGATAGCGAACTGAACCTGACGTTACAATGTCCAGCCCCCACTTGCGGCAATGCATTGTTAGCGGCTGGCTTATTTCACTGAATTGATATCTTCCATTGTTGTTATACTAAATACGTCAAGTATGCGATCGCTTTTTATACCGTTCTTCAATATTAGGTTTGTTTTGAGTCAACTCTTAGCAACTACCATCAGTTCTAAAAATATCAAACTAGACATTACAATAACTTCTAAGAAAAAATAAATCAATCCTAAAATAGTCAGATTTTGGTAGAAGTAAATTACCAGTCCAATCGTAATAAAACAATAAATAATGTTAGCCAATATAATGGCTTTAAGAAAGGGTCTCCATTTGTTGAAAATTAAAAAATAGCAACTGAAAGAGTAAATGGTGTAAATGCAGGCAACAAAAGATAAAAAATAAAGAATTCTTCGGGGCATCCCAAAACTATCTTCAAATCTAACCAGAATTGCGAATAAAAAGAAAGCGGTCAAAAATGCTCCTGACCCATCTATTAGAAAAAGCCGTTTTGAGTTAGCCGTCAAATTATCAATGATTGATCGAATTCTAGTCTGCATATTTACGATCTTTCGTTGTTTCTATGTTAAACTAAATTAGGACGATGCATTTGCGTCGTCCTGAAATTGGTTGACTCTTTTTCACGTTTTCCACAGCGGGATAAGGTGGCTGTGTTTTACGTTTTGAGTTTAGTTGTTCATCTTTGTTTCGTCAGTTGAAGCGGACCTGGTGTTTAGTTCTGGGGACATCTGAAGCCAGGAAGGAATAAACTGATGCGACGAAGTATTTATACTTTACAAAATGGTTACTTTAATCGGTAGCCATTTTTGTATAAATACTTTGGAGCTTATGCCTCCACCAAATCTCCCCATTGGAGTGCTTTGCTTCGATAGGTTTTCCAAACCCGCCTTAAAGCACCTGTGCATTGGTGAGCATCATGGGGTGTTAGCCATTGTACACTTCGGTGAGGCCGCTGTTTGTTATAAAACTCAATGAACTTTCTAATCTCTGTTTTTGCTTCATCAATATTACAAAAATTTATTTGCCTGTCATTGGTAAATTCTTCCTTGATGGTTTTGTGTATGCGTTCTGCTACGGCATTCTCCAAAGGGTCACCGGTTTGTGTCATGCTGATTCGTATTTGTTGTTTCTGCAAGAGTGTTACATACGCATGGCAACAGTATTGCACGCCTCTGTCGCTGTGATGAATTAACTGCTCACTTTTATCCTTTCGGTTTCTGATAGCTTGTTTTAGAGCATCTATACAACCTTTTACGCTTAAAGAATCATGAACACAATGACCTACAATCTTCCTGGAATATAAATCAGTGATAATGCTCAGGTAACAAAATTTGTCCTGGGGCTTTAGCCACAGGTAGGTGATATCCGATACCCATATTTCGTTGGAACGTAATGGGGTAGTGGACTCTATTAAATTTTTGTATCTGTTGAAATGATGATAACTGCAGGTTGTTTTCGTTCTGCAACGTTTTGATTTGATGAGCAAATGATTGTTTCGCAGCAGATCAAAGAACTTATCCCGGCCCATTTTTATATCATGGGTCTTAAATTCTTTTTGTAAACACTGGTGCAGGTTTCTGCCGCTGCCACGTTTCCATATTTCCCGTTTTTTTTTGATAAGCCCAACAATGACTTCTTCCTTTACTGCGGTGTTGGCATTAAGCTGCAGTTGCTTGTAGTAAGCCTGTTTGCTGTAGCCAAATACCTGGCACATTTCAATTACTTTTTGGTTTGGCCTTTGTTTTTGGAAGGAGTTGATTGTTGGGCACCATGCTTTTTTACGATGTCGATATTAAATTTTTTCTCAGCAATTTCAATAGCATGTTGCCACAAATCGGCACGAAGTTCTGCCACCCGCAATAACTCTTTGAGTTCTTTGTTTTCTTCCTCCAGTTTTTTGTCGTGAATGTTTTTTTTCATTTCGGCAAAGTTAGCAAGGGGGGTGGTTCTTTTTTCATAACCCCTCAGGCCCCGGCTCTGGTTAATCCAGTAAAGGATGGTGGCATTGCCCTTGATGCCATAGATCAGTTGAGCCTGTCGCTTACTGAGTTTGCCATTCAATACTTCGTTGACGATTTTCTGCTTAAAGGCTTCTGTGTAGAATAATTGTTGCGGCCCTGACCGCTTTACGCTCTGTTTTTTGCTCATTTTGTGTCCTGTTTTAAGTTGACTTATCCACTTTTTTGGAGTCAACCTATTTCAGGACTATACACTTGCAGTTAACGTTCGAGGCTTTGTGCAGTTGGGGAATTGACCAACTGTCTGCCCGGAACTGAAGCTAAATTTATAACTAAAAGCCGAAGTTTAGAACTACTGCCCGGCAGAATTCCGTCCGCCGAAACCAAAGCTTGGATATGCACTGCTGATGATTGCTTCAACGTTGAGCCCCAATTGCACAAAACCTTTTGTTGGCTGCAGGTAAGGTTATTGAAGAGACTTTAATAATCTTTCTGTGCTTTTTGTATTTTCATTATTTTTCTTGCCTGTTTCAATAGCGATTTCGGCTATCTTTTTTGCTTCTACTTTGTCACCTGATTTGAAAAGAATACAAGCATAAGTATCCAAATTTGCATACTCTGGTTTTTTGTTTACTAATTCTTTCATCCATTGAACACATTTAGTAATTACGGTTTGGTCATTACATTTTTCATAAACATCCCAAGAAAATGAATTGACTGCGTCATCGCTAAACTGATTATTGTTTTTCAGCGTTTCATTTATTTTAAAAACTTCGCTCCATTTATTTTGAGAAATTAAAAATCGTTTATTGAACATCTTGACAATTTGTTCTGCAGATTCCTTTTTGTTTGCTTTATTTGTAAACACAATGGCCTCGTCAAATTCATTTTGGTTTTTGGTCAGAATTGCCTTTTCAAATTTACCTGCTGACAATAGAAACATTACAAAACTCATATCAAGTTCTCCATATAATTCTTCATATTTTGTTTTGTTTTTTAATAAAGAATTTGAAACTATGTCGGGAAGACTTTGTGCATAATAAAGTACAACCGAAAAATATTGTTCTGAAAAAATATCTTTTTTTGTTTTCCAATAGCTTTTTAATCCAATAGTGTCAACTTTCTTTTTATTGTAAGTGTTTATATAAAACTGTGGATATTTACTTGTTTCAATTTTATTTGAATACCCTTTTAATATTTTATTTTCTTTACTAAATTGAATTCCTTCATTTGCAAAGCCAAAAAAACTTTTCTCTAATGTTTCTAAATCATCATCATTGAAACCATATTTTTGATTTATTACATAGCCATCTTTACTTAATATAATTCCTGTTGGATAACTTACTATGTGATGTTTTTTTGATAAATTAAATACAGAGTCTTTTTCGGCATCGTACTTCAACAAAATAAAATCTTTTGCCAATTTTTGTTGTAAAGTGTCATTTTGAAAAATTAGTTTGTCTAATTTTTTACAAGGTGCACACCAAGTGGTATAAAAATCTATTAAAATTAATTTATTGTCTCTCAAAGCAATGGCTTTTGCCTTAGCATAATCTTGGTCAACAATTGTCAATTTTTGAGAAAATACATTTGCTTTTATAAAAAGCAAAATCGTAAAAATTTTAAAATATTTCATAAAGTCTTGTTTAAATAATTAGAGACTGTCATTTTTACTTGCAGCCAACGACAGGGCTTTGTGTCAGGTGTGGCATTAGAATTCCTTCCGCCCGAAACTGCTGCCCGGCTTTGTACTAAAGATAAATATTTAGAACCAATGTTTGGCGATGTTGGTCAAGCTCGAACAAATGCTGCTATGTTGATACTGATGATTGATACAACCTCAAGCCACACTTGCACAAAACCCATTGTTGGCTGCCGTTCTTCATCGTCTCACAACGTTTAAAATGTTGCCACTTGAAAACTTTTCATTAACTTCTTTTTTAGTAGTAAATAAGTCTTCGTTTTCCATAAAATTGTTTTGGCTGATTCCAATTTTGTCAAGTCCGGTCTGTGTGATAGAGACTTGTTTGTTTCTTAAAAACAAAATTGTATCATTATTAATCTCTGTAATTTTATAATAGGTATATCCTTCTCCACCCTCAAGTTTCATTTCTAAAAGGTCATTTGTATGCAAGTCTTGTATGTATTCTTTAGAGTTATTTGATTTTTCATAATCATCGTAAATTGCAGAAATAATAATTAGTCCGATAATTGCTGCCCCTATAAACATCCAAAAAGGTGCTCTTACTTTT
Source organism: Ferruginibacter sp. (assembly GCA_043736415.1). Taxonomy (GTDB): domain Bacteria; phylum Bacteroidota; class Bacteroidia; order Chitinophagales; family Chitinophagaceae; genus Ferruginibacter. Next base: position 4,773 of record JAYTCO010000509.1, read on the forward strand.
GAATTTTCTTGGTATACCGCTTTGAAAGTAGATGGCATTTCATTTAATTTCATCACTTTCTTACAATGGTTACATTGACTTACAGCTGTTTTTCCAACAGGAAAAAATGGTATCCAAAAAACATGGGCATACTTTTGAAAAATATAAAATTCTGTTTGGTTTTCAATCCCGCAATCTGGGCATTTTTCTTTGATGTTTTCTACAAATATTTTTTTTGCTTTCGTGCCGTAAATAATCATAAATAATTTGTTTTTGTTAGTCTAATTTAGGGTTATGAATTAAAAGTAGGATTGTGTTAAAATAGAATGGCAGCCAACGAACAGGGCTTTGCGATGGTTGGGAATTAGTATTCCGTCAAGCCCGGAACTGCTGCTGGGTAAAGATATAAAAATGATGTTAAGAACTAATGCTCAATGTTGCTTGTCCTGCCCGAACCAAATCTGGGATGTGCATTACTGCTAATTGCACGAACGTCAAGCCCAACTATTGCAAAACCCCATGTTGGCAGAAGTTATTTTTTCTCAGCACTGATTTTGTCTTTTTGTATGGGTGAATAATCTGTTTTTGATTGTCTGTTTACAATGAGATTGTCAAAGTAACATTTTACTCCTGTCGCAGAAACCATATTTTCCACGTTTTGAATATGGAAATGCAAATGTGCTTCCGAAGAATTTCCTGAATTACCGCAAAGTCCTAAAAGTTGACCCTGTTTTATTTTTTGTCCTTGCTTAACTTTTATTGAATTCTGTTTGAAGTGTGCAAAAAATAAATATTCATTTTTAGCTGTCTTTATGATTACAGTATTTCCTGGGATGTAAATTGGATTTAGTTCACCTGGTTTATTGTCTTTTATTCCGTCAACTACTAAAACAATCTCACCATCACAAGGTGCAATTAATTCTTTACCAAAAGCATAATAATCTTCGTTTGTTTTTCCGTCTGTTTTATAGGATACTCCTTTGTCATTTGTAATAACAATATCGAAAGCATTTTTCTGTGCTTCACTTTCAACGTGATAATTTAATTCTTTTGTGTCGCCACCCCAAACAACTGTCCACTCACCTTTAAACGGAAGGCTTAATTTGGTTACATTTCTTTCAATTTTTGGTAAGTTGCTTTCTTTAAATGGCTTTACGAATAATCCATTTATTTTTGAATTATTGTCAATTGAAATATTTACTGAAAATAAGGCTCTTTCAAAATTTGTTTTATATGTAGCATAAGTTTGTTCATACTTTACAAACTCTCTTTTTGATATTCTGCCTGCCTGTGTTTTTAGTCCTGTTAAAAAGTCAATTGTTTTGTCAAGTGGTAATGCTTTTTGCATCTGAATGTCAAACATATTGAAGATTGTCTCAAAACTATCTGAATTATAATTTCTCTCAAAATTATCTGCAACAGTTTTGCTTGTTGCTTTTTCTGTCTGTCCAAAAAGGTTACTCATTGTTAAAGTTATGAGTGCTGTTAAAATAATATTCTTCATTACTCTCAAAATTTTTAGTCAACCTATTTCAGGGTTTGTCATGTTTTATAATTTCTGCCAACGTTAGGGCTTTGTGCAGGTGTGGCATTAGAATTCCGTCCGCCCGTAACCGCTGCTCGGCTTTTGCTAAAGATAAATAATAAGAACAAATGCTCG
>JAYTCO010000510.1:0-2718 GCA_043736415.1 Ferruginibacter sp.
GTGCTTACTTTAGATCCAAATAATTTTGAAGCAAAAGTGTATAAGGCTTCTCTAAGAATGAGCCAGCACCAGTTTGCCGATGCTAAAAAAATTGCAGAAGAAGCAAGAGTTATTAACCCCAACAATGCCTACGTTTATGGTATATTGGTTGATGCTAACGTAGAGCTTGGTAATTATGCAGAAGCCGTAGAAGTATCAGATAAAATGCAGGCGTTAAAACCATCACTGGAGTCTTATTCAAGAGCATCTTACCTGCGGGAAATATATGGCGATAACAATGGTGCAATAGAAGCAATGAAACTTGCTGTAAAAGCCGGTTTGCCGGGCAGCGAACCACAATCTTGGAGCAGAAATATACTGGGAGATTTGTACTACAATACCGGCAAAATTGCTGAAGCAGAAGCTACTTATGCAGAAAATCTTGCATTAAGACCAAGTTATGCACCAAGCATGGCAGGGCTTGCAAAAATTGAAACACAGAAAAAGAATTATCCAAAAGCATTGGCTTTGCTCGACTCTGCAAACAGCATTATGCAACAAAATTCTTTTGTAGAACAAAAAGCAGATGTATATGCAGCTATGGGTGACACTGCTAAAGCTGCTGCGCAATACAAAGACGTTCAAAAGCTGTTGATATTTGATGCAGCTACACCAGGCCATTCTGTTTCGCTGGAGCTAACAAGATCATTTATTAAAACAAACCAGTGGGATAGTGCACACAAGTATGGCATGATGGAGTACAGTGTACGCCCTAAAAACATTGATGTAAACAATGAACTTGCGTGGATTGCTTACAATACAAAAGACATGGCAAAAGCAAAAGAATATTTAAAAGCTGCCCAAAGCACCGGCAGTAAAAACCCTGAATTATTAAAGAGAGCCACGGCAATTAATAACAGTAAATCATAATAACGGCGCAGGTTTAAATGAAAAAAGGATTACTATATATTGTTTTATTTAGTTACGCAATAGTAATAATTAAACCTGCGCTTCCTTATGTGTCAGATTTTATAGGGCACGTTTTATTCTACCAGCAGCATTTGGCAACAGTCCATTTTGAAAACGGTAAATACCACTTACACAAAGAGGTTGCAAAAAATATAAAGGAAGAAAACTCAGGCAAAAATTCGCTCCCCGAAAAGAAGAAAATTACAACAGAGGAATTTACAAAAGGTTTAAGTAAAGAAACCTCAATATCTATATCTTTATTAGTTATTGATTACGCAGCTTATCTGCAGGAAAATATTTATTCTCCATACCTGCCCTGCAATTACCAACCACCCCGAGTTTAAACAGTACATATTATTTACAATGCAGCATTGGCTTTTTTAATAATGGCTAACCATACTGCTATTTTATCTCAACTGTTTAAAACATATTACATATGCAGTACAGAATCTTTACACGAATTCTATTTTTATTATTATTATTTGTATCATTCACAACAACGGCACAAAATACCATTACAGGAAAAGTGTTGGATGCAATAAGCAGGCAACCTCAGGAGGCGGTTTCAGTAGCCTCAGCAACAAATGCAAACCAAAAAACACTTACAGATGAGTATGGAAACTTTTCTTTAAAATGCTCTGACCCTCAAACCGGTCTGGTTGTATCTCACATCGGTTTTAAAACCGCTACAATTAACCTTGATGGTAAAACAGATTTAAAAATAGAACTGCAGCCTGATGCAATTAGCCTGGAAGATGTAAAATTACAGTCTACAGCAATTACCAAATTTAATACACTGGCAAAAATTGATCTTGCCTTAAATCCTGTAAAAAATACACAGGAATTATTAAGGTTGGTACCCGGTTTATTTATTGCCCAGCATGCAGGGGGTGGCAAAGCCGAGCAGATTTTTTTAAGAGGTTTTGATAATGACCATGGTACAGATATACAGGTAAGTGTCGATGGCCTTCCTGTAAATATGGTTAGCCATGCACATGGGCAGGGTTATGCAGATACCCATTTTATTATACCCGAAACCATTAATAATATTGATTTTGGTGCAGGGCCATATTATACCCAGCATGGCAACCTTAATACGTCAGGTTACGTAGCATTTTCTACTTTCAACAATATTTCTAAAAGCAGAATACAGGTAGAAGCTGGAAGATTTAATACTTTTCGAACGCTTGCCATGATAGACCTTTTAAAAAAGAACAAGGATAAACAAAGTGCTTACATAGCAGCAGATTATTATTACACCAATGGTGCAACGATCAATCCGCAACATTTTAACCGTTTTAATATCTTTGGTAAATACAACTTAGCCATTTCTGCTAAAACACAATTAACTGCGAGTTTATCGGCATTCAAAAGCAAATGGGATGCCTCAGGCCAAATACCCGAAAGAGCTGTAAAAGATGGATCAATAGATCGTTTTGGATCTTTAGACCCGTCAGAGGGAGGAAATACAGAAAGGTACAATGCAAACGTAATGCTTACACATGCTTACAGCAGCAATTCCACTTGGGAAAACCAGGCTTATTACACTCGAAACAAATTCAGTTTGTTCTCTAACTTTACTTTCTTCTTAAATGATCCGGTTAACGGCGATGAAATTAATCATAGAGAAAGCCGAAACTTGTTTGGGTACCAGTCAAAGTTTACACATAAATCCAATCTAGGAAATGCAGTGGTAACTTCAGTTTATGGTGCAGGCATAAGATACGATGCCACTACAAATGCATTGGTACATGTTGCTAAAAGACAGTT
>JAYTCO010000511.1:0-15577 GCA_043736415.1 Ferruginibacter sp.
CCATGTTTCTATACGTGGTAAAATAATAAGTACAATCATTATGAGTATTGAGGCAAAACCCGCAGCAAAATAATAGCCGGCGCCAATTCCCATCCCCACTGCAGCAACAGCCCATACAGTAGCTGCAGTTGTTATACCGTTAACATGGCTATCTCCTCTAAAAATTACACCGGCCCCTAAAAATCCAATACCTGTTACAATGTTAGAGGCAATACGGTCAGGGTTAGCAAGACCGCCAATTCGTGCGGACATAAGAGTAAAAAAGCATGACCCAATAGATATCATGATTACTGTGCGGAAACCAGCAGATTTACCCCGATATTGCCTTTCTATACCAACAATACCTCCCCAAAGTACAGCCAGTAAAAAGCGAATGAATATTTCATAATCCATGATGTTATTATTTATATTTTAAAATATCCTGCTTTAAAGGCTTTATAATATTCATTGTAACTTTGCTGCACAACTTCGGCGTAATGCAGGCACCATTCTGTTAACGGCTTTATCCAGTTTTCATTTAACGCAAATTCTTTTAAATTATCAGCCGTTGCAGATTGCAATCTTCCGCTGCTTCTTAACTGTGCAGAGGCAGTTACCATGGCTAAATCTTCTACATAATTTTGCATGTATCCATTTTGTCGAGCATCTTTTTGTATAATTATTTTATCGCTTGTAGGTTGCAATTGCTTTACTATATATGCATCATTATCAAAATTAAAAGCAGATAAAAATGCAGGTGAAACATGTTGCATCATTTGTTGTGTTTTAACAACACGGTCTGCTTCGTTTTGCCAAACGGGCTGCATTAGATTTGCATAATTTGATATGCAGCTTGGCGCTGCTCGTTTTATATCGATGAGTTTTTTTTGTTTAGGATTTTTTTCGTTTTGCAAAAGGCATAAATATCTTTGTACGCCGATACTGCCCGTGCCTGCAATACGAAATCCTGCGTCTATAACCTTAAACCCTTTGTTATGGTTGGCTTCAAACCATGGAGTAAATTCTGTTATTAATTGTTTTTTCTTATCAGCATCTATTGGTAGCAACTTATCGCTTATTAGCAGTTTTACATTTTTCAGCTTGTTGTTTGTACGGGTAATCAGCAGAGTATTTGTTTTTCTTTCTGCTACTTTGTCAATAAGTTTTTTTATTAATCCTTTTGCAGTTTCCTGTTCAATTACCTGCGATTTGTTATTAATCAGTTCGTTTCTATATTGCTGTAAAAGCTGTGCTATTATTTCTTTTTTTTGTAAAGTGGTATATTTTATCTGTGTACATTTTACTTCTACTGATACCAACAATCTCGCTATTTCGAATAATAACGGGGCAAGTAATGACTCATCAAAATCATTCATGTCAAAATACAGCAAACGATTTTCACCTTTATAAGAGCCAAAATTTTCAATGTGGAGGTCTCCACAGATCCAGCTGACAGGGGAAAAATCAAAAGGATAATTTTTAAGTAGATCTTGATAAAATAGGTGGCAGGTACCTCGAAGAAAGCAAAATGGATTTTGTGCCATAATGTTGTACTTTATTGGCAACACGTATTGATTTCTATCAGCATTAAAATTTTTTATTCGGTCAACCAAATCGTTTTTCATTCTATAAAAATTAAATTTTGACCATGTATTAAATATTAGTTTTTTATAAGAGGAATAACTAAATCTTAGTGTTTGCAGAATTACTTATTAATAAAAAAAGCATTTTATATAGTATACAGTTATTAAACCTACTGCTACTAGATAATACCGATTATAAAAAAAGCACTGCCAATTAAAGCCAGTAAAATCCCTACATACCACAACATGGTTTTTCTTGATAAAATAGAAATAGCGGATATTGCAATAGCAACTTGAAAAAAAGTTACTGCCTTTGCAAGCCACGAATGCTTTTCTAAATTTGTGGCGCTTTCTTTTTCAAATTCTTGTGCCTTTTTCTTAATTTCTTCCTCTTCTTTTTTTATTTGTTCCGGCGCTTTGCGTACAACGCCGGCAACTTGTGGTTGTAAAATTTGTATTGCTGCTTTAATAGATTTGGCTTGGTAAAAAGCCCATTGATCGGATGCTTTTATTTGCCCAATTACAGCCTCATTGCTATAGTGCCCGGCTAATAAACCTGCAATAGCTGCAAATACCGCCATTAATGCTGTACAAATTGCAATGTACATCGATAATTTGCCTTCACTTTTACCCATCAGCTCTTCTGCTTTTTCTTTTATTTGCTCATGAAGATGCTCAGTGGGTATTTCAATTTCTTCCATAAAAAAATTTAAGAGCAAAAGTAAAACATTCTGTAGGGAAGATTAAACCCATAATCTGCTAATGAGTATTTTTTTCCAAATAAAGTAATTCTTGATTTTGATTTTAAACAGACTTAAAATATCTCTGAGTTTAAATTTTCAGTCTTTTAAATATTTTAATGTTGCCTTTTATATCATTGCTGTCAAAATACTTTTACAGATCGCTCTTGATCGTAGCGTTTTAAATATTACTATTTCATTATGGTGCTACTTAAAATTGATTTAAAATATAGAATGGTTCAAGTTGTTTTCACAAGATTTTTTATCATTCCATTAAAAATAAAATAGTGAAATGGAAGTACGCTTAACCAGTATAACCGTCCCCATAAACCTCTGGGGCGAAAGGTTGCTGTTTGCCTTAGTTGTATCTTATTATGGCGTTTCATAATTTTAAACTCCAGCCAGGCCTCTCCGGGTAATTTCATTTCGGCATACAATAGCAATCTTTTATTTTTTTTATCGGCTATAAGTACTCGCCAAAAATCCAGCGCATCGCCACGGTTTATTTCGCTGGAATGTGTGCGACCTCTTCTTAAACCAACACCGCCCATAAACTTATCCATTAATCCTCTTACCTTCCACAATGTGTTGCCGTAATACCATCCTTTAGCGCCACCAATGCTCCATATATTGTGAAGTACTTTTTCAATATTTTCCGGTTCAAGCTCCCGCCATTTAAGGTCTTTGTAACAACCAAAGCTGGGTATTTCAACCTGGTCCATCCATTGCTGGTTTGCGTTTGACGAGCTGAAAGAATCTTTCCAACTGCTAAGAACAAGGTTTTGTTCTATTTTTTCGAATGCCAGCTGTACCGCAGTTTTATAGGAAAGCAACTGTATGTTTAAATCTTTTGCCAGGTTATTTGGTTTGGCAATAATATTAACTTTCATACTGTTTACAAGGTTAATGGCCAAAGGATAGGATGTAGAAGTTACAAAATAAAGCCAGTAAGAAGAAATGCGTGGCGTCATTATGGGAAAGGTAAAAATCCATCTTTTTAATTTTCTTACTTCTGCAAACTGCAGCAGCATTTCCTTATAGCTATATATCTCATTGCTGCTTATGTCGAAATGATTATTGTAAGTTGTTTCCTTTAAAAGTACGCCTGCTAAAAATTCAATTACATTTCTTACTGCAATGGGCTGGCATTTTGTATTGAGCCATTTTGGAGTAATCATTATCGGTAGCTTTTCTACCAGATCTCTTATTATTTCAAAAGATGCACTGCCTGAACCCACAATAATACCTGCACGCAAAGCCGTAAGTGGAATCTTACTTTCTTTCAATTTGTTTTCTACTGCCAGGCGAGAATGTAAATGCTTTGATAAGTGCGTTTCATTTACTATACCCGTCAGATAAATAATTTGTTTGCATTCTGTTTGTTCAATTAAGTTTAAAAAATTCACAGCCGATGCCAATTCTTTTGCTTCAAAATCTCCTGAACTACTCATTGAGTGAATCAGAAAATATGCAGCATCTACGTCTTGAGGAAATTTGACTAATGAATTTTCTTCCAAAAAATCTACTTCTATTGTTTTAATGTTGGGGTGATTGTGCTCATCTTCAAAACGTTCTTTGTCTCTTACACAGCAAAATAAATGATGACCTTGCTCCAGTAAAACCGGAATGAGCCGCTGACCAATATATCCGTTTGCACCGGTGAGTAGAATGTTATAAGGCAAGGCGTTAAATTTAAAAAAGAAAAATTATATACTAAACCATCAGTCTTTTATATTTATAAAGTTAAAGCTTCTTTAAGCTTGATGTATGATGCACTTGACCTTGTTTTATTACAATTAATCCTTACCTTTGCGGCGCTAAAAAGCATCTGCATATTGATAGACCGAGCAGAATAATTTAGCATATTATGAGATCGTAACATTAAATATAAACCCCTTACTGCAAGTGCAGTAGCCTACAGGGAAGATTATATTCAGCAAAATACGCTGTAAAAAAAAGCTAAATAAAAAGATGAAGATGAAATGTGCGACGCCATCGAGGCTGACCACAGTTGTTTCTTTGTTTGGCTAAAAAGATAAAATCGAAGATTTTAAATAAAAAATATTAGATGATTCATCGAAGTATCGTTTAATAATTTAACAAAAACAATTTAATAAAATACAAAATGGGAGACTTACGTTATCAACGAAACTTTGGTATTGCTGCGCACATTGATGCAGGTAAAACCACAACTACAGAGCGTATCCTTTACTACACCGGTGTAAACCACAAAATAGGTGAAGTACATGATGGTGGCGCTACAATGGATTGGATGGCTCAGGAACAAGAAAGAGGTATCACGATTACAAGTGCTGCAACTACCTGTTTTTGGAACTTCCCAATGGATCAGGGTGTTAAAAATGCAGATACCAAACAATACAAATTTAATATTATTGATACACCCGGTCACGTGGATTTTACCGTAGAGGTAGAACGTAGCCTTCGTGTATTGGATGGTTTGCTTGCTTTGTTCTGTGCAGTTTCTGGCGTTGAACCACAGTCTGAAACCGTTTGGCGCCAGGCAAATAAATATAAAGTACCACGTATTGGGTTTGTAAATAAAATGGATAGAAGTGGGGCTGATTTCTTAAATGTAGTAAAGCAGGTCCGTGACATGTTGGGTGCTAAAGCAGTGCCTTTGCAGTTACCGATTGGTGCTGAAGATAACTTTACAGGTGTGGTAGATTTAATTACCATGAAAGGTATTGTTTGGAACGAAGAAGATAAAGGAATGACATTTAAAGAAGTGCCGATTCCTGCAGATATGGTTGAGGAAGTGGCACAATATCGTCAGGAATTAATTGAAGCTGTTGCTGATTATGATGAAAAACTGTTGGAAAAATTCTTTGATGATCCTAATACGATTACTGAAGATGAAGTACATGCGGCTATCCGTAAAGCAACAATTGACATGTCTATTATACCGATGATGTGTGGTTCATCTTTTAAAAATAAAGGTGTACAAACCGCATTGGATGCTGTAGTAAGATATTTGCCTGGTCCTTTAGATATTGAAGCGGTTAAAGGAATAAATCCTGATAATGATGAAGAAATACTTCGTCATGCAGATCCTAAAGAACCATTTAGTGCATTGGCTTTTAAAATTATGACGGATCCTTTTGTGGGCCGTTTGGCTTTCTTCCGTGCATATAGTGGCCGTTTAGATGCAGGTAGTTATGTGTTGAACACCCGTACAGGAAAAAAAGAACGTATCAGTCGTATTATGCAGATGCATGCCAACAAACAAAATCCTGTAGATTTTATTGAAGCAGGAGATATTGGTGCAGCTGTTGGTTTTAAAGATATTAAAACAGGCGATACATTGTGCCATGAAGATTTCCCAATTGTATTGGAATCAATGACTTTCCCTGAGCCGGTTATATCTATCGCAATTGAGCCTAAAACACAGGCTGATGTTGACAAAATGGGTATGGCCATTGCTAAACTGGTAGAGGAAGATCCTACACTAAGAGTAAAAACAGATGAAGAAACGGGTCAAACCATTTTAAGTGGTATGGGCGAATTGCATTTGGAAATTATTATTGACAGGATGAAGCGTGAGTTTAAAGTTGAAATTAACCAGGGTGCGCCAATGGTTGCTTACAAAGAGTCATTTAAAAATACGATATCACACAGAGAAACATACAAGAAACAAACCGGTGGTAGAGGTAAGTTTGGTGATATTGCTTTTGATTTAGGACCTGCTGATGCAGAATGGTTAGCACTAAATCCAACAGGTGGTTTACAATTTGTAAATGAAATTTTTGGTGGTAGTATTCCAAAAGAATTTATTGCTCCAATACTTAAAGGATTTACAAACAGCATGACAAACGGTGTACTTGCCGGTTATCCTGTTGTAGATATGAAAGTTAGAATTTATGATGGTAGTTACCATGATGTAGATAGTGATGCAATTTCTTTTGAATTGTGTGCTAAGCAAGGATATCGTGAAGCGGGGCGTAAAGCAAAACCTGTTTTGCTTGAGCCAATCATGAAAGTGGAAGTGCTTACACCTGACCAATACATGGGTGATGTAACGGGCGATCTTAACCGTCGTCGTGGTATGCTTGAAGGTATGGATAGCAGACACGGTGTACAGGTTATTAAAGCAAAAGTGCCATTAAGTGAAATGTTTGGTTATGTAACTCAATTGCGTTCATTGTCATCTGGCCGTGCAACTTCAACAATGGAGTTTAGTCATTATGCTCCTGCGCCAAACGGTGTATCTGAAGAGATCATTGCAAAAGCAAAAGGTAAGCAGAAGATTGAAGATTAATATAATTAGCCATTATGCTAATTTATGAATATGCTAATGAGACCCGTTCTGAAAAGAACGGGTCTTTATTTTAAGCAATTTTGTAAAATGTATAACGTTTTCAAATGTTCTATTGATTAGATTCTTTGTAAGATTGTGGTATTATCATTTGATAAATGTTGGTTACCATTATTTCGATGTTCTACATTTTTAAAATGTTGATTTTATTATCCTATCACTCAAAAAAAACAAAATATGAAAACCCTCTTTAGCCTTCAAAACAAAAAGTACGCATTAATCATAATTGCTGTTTGCTTTTTTTTACCACACAATATGTTTGCGCAAAGTAAAATAGATGCAGAGCATGAAAACTTTTTTCGGTTTGGTGCCAAGGCCGGTGTAAATATTAATAAAATAAGCGGCAAGGCTTATAACGAAGGGTTCAGGTACAATTTTCAGGGAGGAGTATTTACACAATTCAATTTTAGTAAAACATTTGGTATACAGCCCGAATTAAGTTTTGTACAAAGCGAATCCGAATTTACAAATGATACCAATATCATTTATGATGATTTGTTTGGTGGTGGTACGCAGCACAAGGCAAAACTTAATTATTTAGAAATTCCTGTGCTCTTAAATATTAATGTTGGTCCATCAAAAAGAGTAAAACTACAGTTTGGTCCATCTTAAGGTGCATTGTTAAAAGAAACGGTTGACAGCTTAAAAACAAATGTAAAAAGTGTTTATAAAAATGGTGAATGGAGTGCTATTGGCGGATTGTGGCTTCAGTTACCATTTGTAAATTTAAGTTCAAGGTATAAGCTTGGTTTATCCAATATAAACAGTATCGATAACAGGGAACGCTGGAAAAATCAGGCAATTCAAATAGCAGCCGGTATAACTTTTTAAACTGCTTGCTAAATTATTTAAAGCCTGCTTTTTTTAGCAGGTTTTTTTTTGCTTAAATTGTAAAATCAATTTTAAAATATGCAAAATATTAAAACAGAAGATTTGATTGTGATTGATATTGAAACAGCATCCGTTTCAGCATCTTTTAATTTATTGGAAGAAAAATGGCAGGAGTTGTGGGAAGAAAAAACTGCAAGAATTTTACCTGATGGAATTACCCCCGGTGAATTTTATTCGCAGCGTGCAGGAGTAATGGCAGAATTTTCTAAAATTGTATGTATAAGTATTGGTTATTTTATTAGAGAACAGCATTTAAAAATAAGGGTAAAATCTTTTTATGGCGATGATGAAAAAAAGATTCTCGTGGATTTTCTCCAGACCATTTCCAAGATTGAAAGTTTTAATAACAACTGGTGTTTTGCAGGGCACAATATAAAAGAATTTGATATCCCATTTATCTGCAGAAGATTGCTTGTAAACAATATGCGTATTCCTCCTTATCTCGATTTTCAAAATATGAAACCCTGGGAAACAAACATTGTAGACACATTTCAATATTGGCGTTTTGGCGATTATAAAAATTTTACTTCTTTAAAATTACTTGCTGCAGCTATGGGTGTGCATTCATCCAAAGATGATATTGATGGAAGCATGGTTGGGGAATTATACCATAGCGGAGATATTGAAGAAAGAGCAATCAATATGAAACGCATTGCTGCTTATTGCCAGAAAGATGTAGTAACTACAGCTAATATAATTTTGCGTTTTAAAAATGCTCCTATCATTCATGAAAATGATGTTGAGATGGTTGAATAAAACAAACTAATATAAAAAAGCCACGAAGTTTTAATTTCGTGGCTTTTTTTATCTATCAATATTTTATTTTTTATTCAATAATAACACTTTGTGTTTCAACTGTATTCTCTCCTTTTATTTTTATAAAATAAAGTCCCATAGCAATTCCTGCTGTACTGATTTTAATTCTGTTATCAGAAGATAAAACAGTTTTTAAAACCTTACCACTCACATCTATTAATTGAATATTTAAAACAGTATTCTGATTTTTTGTTGTAGAAATATTTATAAAATCTTTTGCTGGGTTTGGTGCAATAGTTATGTTATTGACTTTGATAAAAGATACACTTTTTACAATCTAATACTCAAATTTTCCATCACCATCAAATTGTTTAAGTCTGTAATAATTTATTCCGTTTAATGGGGTGTTATCAAATGCCTTATAATTATTAACTTGAGTACTGTTGCCTGCAGCATTCACTCTAAAAATACTATTCCATTTTCTGCCATCGGATGATCTTTCAACACTAAAATAACTACTGTTTAATTCCTGTTCGGTGGACCAATTTAATTGGGCACTGCTGTTTGCCTTTTGTACTGTAAATGAATTTAGTTTTACGGGTAAGGTTATAAGTGCATCATTTCTTGTATACCAAATCGGTGAAGTGATTATTCTGCTTGTGCCGTTTGTAATATCCAAATAATAATAACCTGTAGCCATGTCTATAAGATTATTATCGGTGAAAGCTAAAGTGCTTCCAATTACAGAATCTATTTTAACAGCAGTTACTCCACTACCTGGCGCACCGTACATTATTCTAATAACTGCTGAAGAAACAGCTGTAGTTGCATCAGTTAATGACACATAAATATTAGGGCCAAATCTATCAGAAATTGTTGAACCAATAATTTTTGTGTTTATGGTAAAATCAACTTTTGTGTCACAATCTTGCGTAGCATAAAAATTCATATTTCTCATGGCACTTACTATTGCAGTTTTTGTAAGTAAGGGTGCAACTATTGCAGTACGGGAGGTGGTTGTACGGCCAAATGTTGTATTATGATTATCATGATCAACTGTAGGACCTAAATGAAAACCTCTAGACAAAAGCAACTGATAATAATATAAATAAGAAAGTGACAAACCTGGGTTTGTATAAGTTGTATTTGTTGAAAATGCAGGACCAGTTTCAACAGCAGCACCAACAATTGGACTATCTGCTGAAGCATCATAAGGAACACCTGCAATGTTATTAAAGTCAGTTAAATTAGGGTGGGCAAGTGTAGCAAATGTATTTGTTGCAATATTATCATTGACTGTTTTAAACAAACCTGTACTCCCTGAGTAAACACTTTTAGGTACAAAAACATCATAGTTACTTGCCGTTCCCCAGGTTCCGCTTCCACTTTCCCAGCCAAATAAATTATCCATACCATCACCATAAACAATTACATGCCCACCACCACTTATTACACCCCATTCCATTCCATACATGGCTAAGAAGTTTGAATTGGTCGTAGTAAAATTATTTGCCTGTACTGAACCCTGGTGGTAACTATTAATCTGATTGCCGGGTTGATTTGGAGAAGAAAAATGATTGTGTTCTGATATGCCTAAATAATCCATACAAAGAGAATTTTTTGCATAAGCATAATCCTGTGCAGGTGTAAAGCCAGGATTATCTGCATTACCATCTGAATAATCTGAATGAGAATGTAAAGTGCCAAAATAATAATTATTAGCTCCACCATTACTTGTGGTAATATTTCCGTTTAAAGCAGATTGAGAGGCATATTTTGTACCACCCGAACAGGTTTTATTTGCTGCAAAAATGAAAAAATAATATGGGGTGTTAGGTATTAATGCTGTTGCATAAAAAGTAGTGCTTGATGTGTTACTTAAAATTATTCCACTTCCAAAAACATCACCTGCATTGTAATCTATATTATCTGTAGGTACTGCGCCTAAAGTTGCTGAGGTACTTTTTATGATTAGATAATTATCAGCAGAACTCACACCGGAGAATGTACCCGATATTGATGTATTGGAAGTTGCTAAAGACAATGACGTACCCTGGGATGTTGGCGTTGTACATGGAGGTAAAGGAATAGTTGATTGCGATGCTGTCAAAGGAGTTGTAACATTGTATGCCGGACCATTTATACATGACTGGCTGTTTAAACTAAATACAAAGAAAAAATAGGGAGTGTTTGGAATTAAACCAATCGCCATAAAAGTCGTAACTGTACTGCGTTGAACAACAATACCATTTCCTAAAGCTTCGCCTGCATTATAAGATGTAGCATTTGCAGGATCTGCGCCAAGTGCAGTTGAAGTAGATCTAACAACCAAATACTGATCAGCAGCAGTAGCAGTAAAACTTCCGTTAATACTGTTCGTAGCAGAACTGCCAAAAATTAAATTTGTAGGCTGATTTGTTGGAGAAGCACAAGGAGGTAATCCTGCAATTGTTGTTGCGGAACCGGTAAGTACAGTTGTTGTGTAATATAATGGGCCACCGGTGCAAATTGCATTTATGGGAAATATAAAAAAGTAATAAGTTGTTAGTGCAGTTAGGCCGGTTGCTATAAAAGAAGTGGTTGTACCTTTTGATATGACAGATCCGTCTCCCACATTGTCTCCTATACTATACGTTTGGCCGTTTACAGGATTGCTGATTAAACTGCTGTTAGTGCTCATAACAATCAAATAGCTGTCTGTTGCCGGGTTTGCCGCTGCAAAACTTCCCTGTATAGAAACGTCAGTGATTGTTCCAAAACTTAATGCTGTAGCAGTTGCAGTTGGAGTTGCACATGCTGTATTGGCAACAGCAGTTACATTTAAGTTATCAATACTTATTTTGGGGCGGGAGCCCGTGGTTCCGCCATTACCGTTGCTGTAATAAAATCTAAGTCGTGCATTAGCATTATTATTGAAAATGGCCGGTAAAGCAATATTAGATTTAGACCCGGTCAATGCAATATTATTAGTAAAATTAAGCACACTGGCAAAAGTCATATCCGTAAATGTTATTCCATCAATACTTGCATAGATCCTCAATGATCCATTTCTATCACCGGCTTGATTATTTACAACTGCATAATCAAAACTTAATGTACCCGCATTTACTCCTGTAAAATCCATGTAAAAATCTATAGCTGCAGATGTAGTATTATCTGTTGTACCTGTAGATAATAAAATTATGGATTGAGTGGGAACTGTTTGATCAGTTCCTTTATGTATGCCACCTAAAGCAGAGGGTGTAACAGGAGGACCGGGAGTTGAATTTTGAAAACTAAATGTAGAAGCTGTTAAGGTAGTTCCGTTAGGAATACTGCCAACGCCTGTTGGACTTAATCCTGAAAAACGATTTGCACCAATACCGGTAATAAAAAAGTTACTCCAGTTAGAAATATCTGCAAATGTTTCTGTGTAATTAAACCCAGGTTGTGCAGACATCACAACGGGTAAAGCTGTGCAGGTAAAAGCCATTTGTACTCCATAGGTAGTGCCAATACTGCTTACAGCAAATGCTTTGTAGTAATATCTTGTATTGGGCGCAAGCCCGGTAAGGGTTGAGCTAAAGTTTCCGCCTGTTAAATTGCTTGAAAAGATTGTGATACCTGTACCTGTTACAAATCCACTATTTGTACTATACTCAAAACCGTAAGCTGTAACGGGTGCACAACCCACATAATTTATGATACCTGATAATGTTGCCGTTGTTGCACCAATTCCTGTTACAGCGTTTGTAGTGACAAAAGGAGCATCATTTACACCGGCACCATTTACAGTGACAGGATAATTAGTTACGCCGCCTCCATTTACAGTTATATTACCGTTATAGGTTTGCACAGCCGTAGGCATGAACAGAACATAAATACTTTTATTGCTAAACGACGAACCCAAATAAGTTAAGCCTGTAGTTAAATTAAAAGGACCACCTGCATTTTCAGAAAAAGTATATCCTGTAGGCCCTGAAACTGTTATGGCAGAACCGTTTAAATTATTACCATCCAAAACAAAAGAATTGCTGGCTGAGGTTGTATTTATACAAACATTTCCAAAAGTGGGTAAGGCGTTCGTAAGCGTAAAAGTACCACCTGCAGCAGCATTAATTGTAAAGTTTTGTGTATTTGAAACAGCAGCTGCTCCTGTAGTTGTAACACCAATTGGTATTACTGCAGCCGTGGTTAAGTCTGTCGCTGGAATAACCGCTGTTAACTGAGTAGCACTAACAAAAGTTGTTGCTCTTGTTGCACCATTGCATGTTACAGCAGAATTATTATTGGTAAAATTGCTACCATTTACTATTAATGTAAAACCGGGGTCACCAACATTTGCACTTGTAGGAGATATTGAAGAAATGGTTGGAGAAGAAACAGGAATGACAGATGCCCATGTTGTACCAACCCGAATAGCATCTATAATTTGTGCTGATGCTGCTGCAGAGCCGCCTTGGCGTAAAGCAGTTCTATCAATTGTAACTGCATCAGTTGCACCGACACTAGATGTTGCTGCAATTGTTGCTGAAGGTTCCGTTATACCCAAAATTGGATTAACGTAAAAACTAACTACATCATCTGTTGTTGTAGATAGAGTGTTAAACGTATATTTTATAACAACTAAATAAGTAGTTGAAAAAGTGCGTACAGAACTTTCATAATTTACTGTGGTACTGTTTTTTGAAATTCCAAAAACAAAACCAGTTCCGCTACTCTTAATGTATACTCTTCCTTTAAATCCCCCATCGTATAATGCGAAAAAATAATCACCCGTTGATTGAGCCGATGAAACATTTACAAAAAAAGATGCGTAAGCATTTCCTGATGAAATAGTGGGAGTGAAAGTTTTTGTAACATCTTCTCCGGATGTTGTCATTGTAACTGCATTTCCCAAATTAGAAGATGGGGAACCTGCAAACGATAAACCAGGAGTGGTTACAGTTAAGAAATTTGTAGTACCACTAATATTGATATATCCATTAGCCGAAAGCAATGAACCAGTTGTATAACTAAAATCATCAGTTAGAACCTGTCCGAATAAATTACAAGAAGAAATAGCAAAAAATAGTAATAATAAATACCTGTAAGCAGATAATTTTTTCATAAAAAGGATTTTATTTTAGAGGCTGCGAAAATAATATGTCTAGTTAATATACATGTCATTTTAAGTGTTTCTAAATTAAAAACTTTTGCCATCATGTCAGCAAGTATAAAATGGCATTTTAATTGACATCCGAACTTGAACATTAATTATAATTTATATGCAAAAAGGAAATATCAGGGTACAAACGGAAAATATTTTTCCGATAATTAAAAAGTTTCTTTACAGTGAACACGATATTTTTATTCGTGAATTGGTAAGTAATGCTGTAGATGCTACGCAAAAACTTAAAACCCTTTCTTCCATCGGCGAAGCAAAAGGTGATATTGGTGATTTGCGGATTGACATAAACCTTGATGCTGAAAAAAAGACATTGACAATCAGCGATCGTGGTGTTGGAATGACAGAAGAGGAAGTTGATAAATATTTAAACCAGGTTGCTTTTAGTGGAGCAGAAGAATTTTTAGAAAAATACAAAGGGCAGAATGAAAATAATATCATTGGGCATTTTGGCTTAGGTTTTTACTCCTCTTTTATGGTGAGTGAGAAAGTAGAAGTTATTACAAAAAGTTTTAAAGAAGGAACAACAGCCGTAAAATGGGAATGTGATGGTAGCCCCGAATTTACTTTAGAGCCTACAGAAAAAGAGTTGAGAGGAACGGATATTGTTCTACATATAAATGAAGAAAGCAAAGAATTTTTAGATGCTTATAAAGTAAAATCTATTTTAGAAAAGTTTTGTAAATTTTTACCTGTACCTATTTATTTTATAGATGTAAATGAAAAAATAGAAGAAGTTAAGGAAGTAAAAGAAGGAGAGGAGGCTGAAGAAATTGTTGTATTAAAACCATTAAATAATACAACTCCGGCCTGGACAAAAAAACCTGCAGATCTAACAAAAGAAGACTACGAAAGTTTTTATAAAGAACTTTATCCATACAACGAAACACCTTTGTTTTGGATACATTTAAATGTAGATTATCCTTTTAATCTTACAGGTATTTTGTATTTCCCTAAAATAAAAAACAGCTACGAAATACAAAAAGATAAAATACAGTTATACAGTAATCAGGTTTTTGTAACAGATGAAGTAAAAGATATTGTACCAGAGTTTTTAATGTTGTTGCAGGGTGTTATTGACAGTCCGGATATCCCTTTAAATGTTAGCAGGAGTTATTTGCAGGGAGATCCAAATGTGCGTAAAATTAATGCACACATCACCAAAAAAGTTGCTGATAAATTAGAAGAACTTTTCAAAAATGAGCGTGCTGAATTTGAGCAAAAATGGGACAGCCTTGGCTTATTTGTAAAGTACGGAATGATGACGGACGATAAGTTCCTTGAAAAGTCAAATAGCTTCTTTATAATGGAAGATACCGCCGGTAAGTTTTTTACAAAAGAAGAATATGTAACAGCAACAGCAGCACAAAAAAACAAAGAAGGCAAGCAGGTTATTTTATATACTACAAATCCTATACAACAAGATGCTTACATACAACAAGCAACTGCAAAAGGGTACATTGTAATAAAAGCTGAAACTTTGGTAGATGCTGCTTTTATTAATACGGTAGAAATGAAATGGAATGATTTTATCTTTACAAGAGTAGATGCAGATATTGCAGATAATTTGATTGATAAAACAGAAGGTGCAGAAAGTGTTCTTACAAAAGAAGAGTCAGAAAAATTAAAAACGTTATTTGAACAGCCGCAAGAAGGCTTGCATATAAATGTAGAAGTAAAAGGATTAAGTGCAGAGGCACCACCGGTTACTGCTACTAGGCCCGAGCAAATGCGTCGCATGAAAGACATGGCCGCAGCAGGTGGTGGCATGGCTGCTTTTTATGCGCAAATGCCCGATGAAGTTGCACTTACGGTAAATGGTAATCATCCAATTTACAAAAATATTTTAGCAGTAACAGATGCTCTGCAACAGGAAAAACTTGTAAAAAATCTTGCTGATTTAGCCTTGCTTTCTCAGGGTTTGTTAACAGGTAAAAACCTTACACAGTTTATTAGCAGAAGTGTTGAACTGATGGGCAACAATTGATAACATTAAAATGTAGAATTGATCATAAAAAAACCTGCAGACTTAAAGTTCGCAGGTTTTTTTTAGGTATAATACTGAAAAATAGTTGATAAAAACCTCGGTAACTCAATGTTTTTATCGGTCTTGAAAGAAGTTTAGTGAAAGTCGTTTCACTAAACTTTT
>JAYTCO010000512.1:0-6364 GCA_043736415.1 Ferruginibacter sp.
AAAATTGCCTGTATATCTTTTAAACCGTTGTGGCCCGCATGTGTGCCTGCTGCACGAAGCCTTAGTTTTTCTATCGGCAATGCAAGGTCATCAACAACCGTAAGCGTATTTTCCAGCAAAACTTTTTCTTTTTCCATCCAGTATTTAAATGCCCTGCCACTTAAATTCATAAAAGTTGTTGGACAAATACAAACAAATATTTTTCCTTTCCACTTTACTTCTGCTGTGTAAGCCAGTCGGCTATCCTTAAATATTCCACCATGTTTTACAGCAAAAGCATGCACAACATCAAACCCAATATTATGCCTTGTGTTTGCATATTCGTTACCGGGGTTACCAAGGCCAACTATTAAAAACTTCGACATTTATTAATTATTATTTTCTTCCTGTTTGTTTTGGATTTGCGGCTGTAATCTTTTAATACGGCAATCAACTTTTGATCGGGCTATACGTTGCAATCTTTTTGTCGTTCCTCCAAAAAGTATTTCCACTTCTATCCCGCAGCCCTTTATCGGTTAATCTTTTTTCAACTTTTTCTGTATTCCATGGGTTGCACCCAAGGTCAATAAAGTTAAACCCCTTCGGGATTCGCTTTAAGATCCTAGTCCATCTCCCCATCAATCTTCAAGTCCTCCCTCTCCCCCGGAGAGGGAATGAAGATGAGGCTTCTTCTTCCCGTCCTCACCCGGAAAGAAAACAAGAGTGAGATCCTACAAATCATTCAGATACATTTGTAAATCCGCATCGGTTTTAATTAATACATCTCTCACTTTACTTCCCTGGTTTGGCCCTACAATACCCGCTGCTTCTAACTGATCCATCAATCTGCCTGCACGGTTATAACCAAGTTTCATTCTGCGTTGTAACAAAGATGTACTTCCACTCTGGCTGGTTACAATAAGTTTTGCCGCATCTTCAAACAAAGCATCTTTGTTGTTTACATCAAAATCTTTTGCATCCATTTCTTTTTCATCAACATATTCAGGCAATAAAAATGCATCAGGGTAACCACGTTGCTCACCAATAAATTCAACAATTTTATCCACCTCAGGCGTGTCAACAAATGCACATTGCAGCCGCACAACCTCACCATTGTAACTTATCAGCATATCACCTTTTCCAATTAACTGTTCAGCACCGCCGGTGTCTAAGATAGTTCGGCTATCAATTTTACTGCTTACTTTAAAAGCAATACGTGCCGGAAAATTTGCTTTAATTGTACCGGTAATTATATTTACCGATGGTCGTTGCGTGGCAATAATAAGGTGTATGCCAATTGCCCTTGCAAGCTGCGCCAGGCGTGCAATCGGCATTTCAACTTCTTTACCCGCCGTCATTATTAAATCTGCAAACTCATCAACCACCAATACTATAAACGGCATAAAATCATGACCTTTTTCAGGATTCAATTTTCTTGCAACAAACTTTTCATTGTACTCTCTAATGTTTCTGCAACCGGCTTCTTTTAAAAGATCGTAGCGGTTGTCCATTTCAATACAAAGCGCATTTAAAGTATGCACAACTTTTTTTGTATCTGTTATAATAGATTCTTCTTCACCTGGTAATTTTGCAAGAAAATGTTTTTCAATTGTTTTGTAAATACTGAGCTCCACTTTTTTAGGATCTACCAGTACAAATTTTAATTGTGATGGATGTTTTTTATACAACAAAGAAACAAGTATGGCATTTAAGCCAACTGATTTTCCCTGACCTGTTGCGCCTGCCATTAACAAATGCGGCATGGCTGCGAGGTCAACAATAAAATTTGTATTGTCAATTCTTTTACCAATTGCAATCGGCAAAGCAAACGTACTTTTTTGAAATTTTTCATCCACCAGCAACGTCTTCATACTCACCATTGTTTTGCGGGTATTTGGCACTTCAATACCAATTGTTCCTTTACCCGGAATAGGTGCAATGATACGTATACCAAGCGCAGCAAGGCTTAAGGCAATATCATCCTCAAGGTTTTTAATACGGGAAATTCTTACGCCTGCGGCAGGAATAATTTCGTACAAAGTAACTGTTGGACCTACAGTAGCAGATATTTTTTGTATTTCAATATCGTAATTTTTGAGTGTAGAAATAATCTGATTCTTATTATTTTCCAGCTCCTGTGGATCCTGAATCACTTTTTCGCTACCATGATTTTCCAGCAATTCTACTGAAGGATATTTATAATCACGCAAATCTAAAATAGGATCGTAAGGCAACATTTTGTTTACATCTGCTGCAGTTTTATGTTGGCTTATTTCTTCTTCAAAAACTTCTGGTGCTGTTTTTACCTCTAACTCAAGATCATTACCAAACGTTTTTTTTGTTGAAGTAAAAACCGATTCAACACCATCATCAAATTCTTTTTCTATTAAAAGTTCAGGCTGTTTTTTTTGTGGAAGTACAACCGTATTTAAAATTCTAGCACCTCGTTTTTGTTCCTCTTCTTCTTTTTCAGATAAGGAAAGATCATGATCAAACTGAGGACTTTGATCTGGAATATTTAATATGCCCGCATTGTGGCTGAGCATATTTCCGGTGGCTGCAGTTTCAAACCCAATTTCATTATTTTCATCAATTTCATTTTCCGGAATTTCGTTTGTAAAACTATCTGCTGCATTTTCTTTAACTTCTTTGCCGGGTAACTTAAATGAAGGATTAAAACGCCAAATTATATATGCTAAAAATGCGACAGCAATAATTCCTATAGTGCCTATTTTTCCAATAGCATTGTAGAGATAATCTCGGCACATATCGCCCACAGCACCACCCCATGCAAAATCGTTGCCCTGCATTATTACGGCAGCAGTAATACTCAACAGCGGAAGCCCAACAATTAAATACTTTATGTTTCTAAAAACCGAAAAAACTTTTTTACCAAAAAATAGATTGATCCCAATGATAAAAAAGAATGTGCATATTAAATAAGAAGCAACACCAAACCCTTTATAAATTAAAAAATGAGAAATAAAAGCACCAAAAGTGCCCATTAAATTAGCGACTTTAGTATCTGTTCCTGCAAGCAATTTATATCCTTCTTTAAAAACCTTGTCCTGGTCTTCATCCCAGGTAAATAAATAAGATGTAAAGGCTACAAAAAAAAGAATGGCGAGTAACAAACTTAAACTTCCTGCAATTTTATGGGTACGTTCGTCTTTTAAAAGATCTTTTACTTCTATCGTTTCTTCTTTTTCCTGCTTCAATGCATCAGCAGCTTTGGTATTTTTTTTTATGGATTTTATTTTTTCTGCCATGGCGTTAAAGATAATTAAAATCGTTACGCAGCAAAGTAAAAACTGTTTTAAATTGTTTGCTTGTGTACGTATATGTTTTTAATGCAAATAAAAATTAGTTAAAGTCCTTTTTTTGTTTTGTAAAAACTTTTTAATATTAAAAACCAGCCAACAATAAAACAAATTCCACCAAATGGTGTTACAGCGCCCAACCAGTTCATATTTTCGTTACCAGTTGCTTTAAAATAAGTTAACAAATAAAGAGAACCACTAAATAAAATTACTCCTGATAAAAATAAATTTCCTGCCCATATCATTGATTTAAAAGGAAAATCTTTATACATAATTCCTACCAAAATGATGGCAAACACATGATACATCTGGTACCTTACACCAGTTTCAAAAATAGAAAGCGTTTCGGTATTTACCCTGCTTTTTATAGCATGGGCCGCAAAAGCACCGAATATTATTGTTAGTGCTCCCAATAATGCACCGGCTTTTAAAAACGATTTATTCATTTTTTTTTAAATTTATTCTTGAGGCAGTTTGTTTATATATTTTTCAATTACTGCAAACCCATCTTTATTTAGTTGATCGCTTGTAAGCACTAGCCGGCATTCGTTGTAAAAGGGAATTCGCTGCTGCAATTTATTTTTAATAAATGCTTGAAGTGATTTATCATCCTGCGAAATTATAAGTGGTCTGATTTTTTTATCATTTTTTAAATGATTGTAAATATTAATTTCTGATTCATTTAAAAAAACAGTAGCACCATTTTTATTCATCCATTGCATATTGTCAAAATAACAGGGCGTACCACCACCACAGGCAATGATGCAGTTTTCAAACCTATCTGTATTTCGTAAAACGGCTGCTTCTCTTTCCCTAAAATAATCTTCCCCAAAAGTTGCAAAAATATTTTCTACAGTAATTCTTTCTTCATCTTCAATTAACTTATCAAGATCATAAAAAGGAATTGAATAAATTTCACCCCATATTTTTCCTAAAAAACTTTTGCCGGCACCCATAAAACCTATTAAAAAAATTCTCATTTTGTAAAGGTAGGCATCTAAAAAATTGTAATGAATTGCGGCATACCACTTATTTAATTTTTGCAGCAGTAAGTTTGGTATTTTTGCCCGTGCAAATATTTAATACAGACAGTAGAATTATAGTGACATGCAGCAATCGCCTGTCAATTTACCTTGAACAGGAAATAAAAAATCTTGGTTATACATCGGTAAGAACTTTTAAAACCGGTGTGGAATTATTTGGCAATTTGCAGGACTGTATCAAGCTAAATATGAACCTTCGTTGTGCAAGCCAGGTATTGTTTTCTATAAAAGAATTTAGGGCTGTAAATGCAGATGATGTTTATAAAGTTTTGCTTGATGTTGCCTGGGAAGATATTTTACCGGCAGATGGATATTTTTCCATCAGCAGCAATGTAAGCAATGAAACCATCACCAATAATTTGTTTGCCAATGTAAAAGTAAAAGATGCCATTGCAGACAGATGCAGAGATAAAACCGGCACCCGACCTGACTCCGGCGCTGTATTAAACGGAGCAGTAATTCATTTATACTGGAAAGAAGAAGATGCAGAAATATTTTTAGATACTTCCGGCGAAACACTTTCTAAACACGGTTACCGAAAAATACCAGGTAAAGCACCGATGCTTGAATCGCTTGCTGCTGCAGTAGTGTATGCAAGTGTTTGGAAGGGTGAAACACCGTTTATAAATCCGATGTGTGGCTCGGGCACAATTGCCATTGAAGCAGCATTGATCGCCACTAAAAGAGTACCGGGTTTGTACAGAAACAACTATTCTTTCATGCATGTAAAAGGCTACGATTACAGCATGTATAAAAAGGAGCTTGATGCAATTGAAGCTCAGGTTACTGAAAGACCCGATTTAAAAATCATAGCATCCGACATCAGTGAAGATGCTATAAATATTTCTAAAATAAATGCAGGAATGGCAGGTGTGGAAGATATGATTACTTATGAAGTTTGCGATTTTCAGGAAACTATATTGCCAGCGCAAGAAGGGAGTGTGATTATGTTTAATCCTGAATATGGCGATAGATTAGGGGAAGAAAAAGAACTCGAAGAAACTTATGCATTATTGGGCGATTTTATGAAGAAAAAATGCAAAGGTTATACAGGTTACATTTTTACGGGAAACCTTGAACTTGCAAAGAAAATAGGATTAAAACCTAAAAGAAGAATTGAATTTTATACAAGTAAAATTGACTGTCGTTTATTGGAATATGAATTATATGCAGGCACAAGAGATGTTAGGAAAATAGATATTTGATGCTACTCTTTAGCCAATCATAAAATTACCAACCCATATAAACAATTCCTAAACCACAAATCAACAATGTTAAACCTCCTAAAGCATGGATATATTTTTCTAATTTTTCTGTTTTTAAAAAAGATAAACTGTAATAACCAAAAGTAACCATAACTATCATTGCCAGCAATGTAAATAATGTGTATACAAAAATTAATAAAAGCATCCCATCAAAAGAATGTTTTGCAGCAGGAAAGAACAACAATGGAATCATTGGTTCGCATGGACCTAATAAAAAAATTATAAACATTACCCAAGGTGTTACTTTATGCCTTTCCCTTTGCTGAATGGCTCTTCCATGTTTGTGCTCATATACATATAATTCTCCGTCAACTCCAGTATCAAAATGTTTGTGTTTTGTATTTTTATAAGCACGCCACAAACCCCAACTACAATAGATTAACCCAAATGTAAGCAGCGCCCAACCTGCAACACCACCCCTAATATTTTCTATCATTGAAATTTTTGGAAGATTCCATCCTATTGCTGCACCACCTAAACCAAGCAAAACAGAACTCCATACATGCCCGCAGCCACACGTAATTGTCCACAATATTGTTTTTGTAAAACTCCATCTACCAGATTTGGACAATGCAATAAACGGCAAATAATGATCGGGTCCTGTGATGGTATGCAGACATGCAATAGTAATTGAAGCAGTTATTAAAATCTGTAAATCAGGTTGCATAATATTACTTATTTGAAGCGGCAATAATGCCTGCAATTCTTTTTAAGCAATTATATAATTGTTCTGCCCTTAAACCAAGTATTCTGATAA
>JAYTCO010000513.1:0-2698 GCA_043736415.1 Ferruginibacter sp.
CGAGATCATCCAAAACCGCCGTGCATTTTTTTGCTGTTTTGCTTCAGGTAAACGGTTGAGGATTATACTTACAAATATTACATTGTCTATACCGAGAACAACTTCCAAAAGAACCAACACAAAAAAACTAATTATACTTTCTGATGTAAATAAATGTTCCATAAAAGATTTTGACTACAGCCGATTGACCACTGACCACAGATTTTTTAATACACAATTCTTAATATTCACTACTCGACATTTTTCCTATTTGCAAGATACTTGCAAATGTTTTTTACAATGGCAGGACCTTCATATACAAAGCCAGTCCATACCTGTACTAATGCAGCGCCTGCATCAATTTTTTCTGCTGCATCTGCACCGGTAAAAATTCCACCACTTGCAATAATTAAGATATTACCATTTGTTTTTTGGGAAATATACTTCACCATTTCTGTAGCTCTGTTTTTTATGGGTAATCCACTTAAACCACCCGCTCCCATTGCATCTAATTGTTGAACAGACGTTGTAAGATTTGTTCTGTCAATGCTAGTATTTGCAACAACCAGGCCATCCAAATTAATCTCCTGCGCAAGGTCAATAACATCGTCAATTTGAGTCTTTGTAAGATCAGGTGCTATTTTTAATAGAATAGGTTTTTGTTTAGCAAAACCTTTATTAAGGTTTTGTAAATGTGATAAAATCTTTTTCAACGGTTCTTTTTCCTGCAACTCTCTCAAGCCTGGTGTATTTGGACTGCTTACATTTACAACAAAATAGTCTACATAATGGTGAAGTGTGTTAAAGGAGATTTCGTAATCTTTCCAGGCATTTTCGTTGGGTGTAATTTTATTTTTACCAATGTTGCCACCGATGATGAGTTGCGAGATTTTAAGTTTCGAGTTACGGGTTGAATCTATTCTTAATTCGTCATTCTTACATTTCCATTCTTTTAAACGCTGCGCTACAACCTCAACCCCTTCGTTGTTAAAGCCCATGCGGTTTATCAGTGCTTTGTCTTTTGGTAAACGAAACAAGCGTTGCTTCTCATTTCCATCCTGTGGCAAAGGAGTTACTGTACCGATTTCTACAAAGCCAAAACCAAGTGCTTCGAGTTCGTTTAAATATTTTGCATTTTTATCAAAACCTGCGGCAAGACCTACGGGATTTTTAAAAGGAAGGTTGAGAATTGTGAATGGTGAATGGTGGATGGGATTTGGAGATTCGTAATTCGTAATTGGTAATTCGTAATTAGAATATTGATGGGCAATAATTTTTTTTATAAACCCTACTTTACAAAGCAACTTTAAACCATTCATTGAAAAATGATGCACTTTTTCTGCATCGAACATAAATAAAATACTGCGGAGAATTTGGTACATAATTACTGCAAATATATAGCGATCATTTATTTTGAAAATTATTTTAAAAATCTATCTTTGACAGAGAAAGTTGTTTAAACAACTAAATCAGTTTTAGACTGTAGATTTTTTAATTTGGATCACGATTTTTGCTTTAATAGGTAATCGATAAAAGTTGAAGAAAGATTTATAGTTGAAGGGCTGCGGGATAGAAGTGGAAATACTTTTTTGCTGGCTTTGAGCAAAAAAGATTGTAACGAATAGCCCGGACAAATGTTGAACAAAGATTGAATTGCTCAGAGCCCCAAAAAATAGAAAGAACATTAAATTTATAACGAACCATCTGTAATTGCAATTGATGGTTTTAAAAAATAAAACATGCAGGAAGCATTTATAGTTGCAGGTTACAGAACGGCGGTTACAAAAAGCAAAAAAGGCGGATTTAGATTTACCCGTCCGGATGATTTGGCGATAGATGTAATAAAAGGTTTGCTGGCAAGTGTGCCGCAACTTGACCCAAAAAGAGTGGACGATGTAATTGTTGGAAACGCTGTACCTGAGGCTGAGCAAGGTTTACAGGTAGGTAGAATTATTGCGGCAAGGGCTGTAGGTTTTTCTGCAGCGGGCATAACGATTAATAGATACTGTGCCAGTGGCCTGGAAAGTATAGCTATGGCAACAGCAAAAATTCGCAGCGGAATGGGTGAATGTTTTATTGCGGGTGGGGTGGAAAGTATGAGCCTTGTGCCAACGGCCGGCTGGAAAACGGTACCTGCTTATTCAATTGCAAAAGATGAACCTGATTATTATTTAAACATGGGTTTAACCGCCGAAGCGGTCGCTGCAGAATATAATGTGAACCGGGAAGATATGGATGCATTTAGTTACAACAGCCACATGAAAGCTGCTAATGCAATAAAGCAAGATTATTTTAAAAGCGGTATTTTACCCATAAATGTTGAGCAGGTTTATGTGGATGAGGCGGGTAAGAAAAAAACAAAATCGTATGTGGTGGATACTGATGAAGGCGTTCGGACGGATACTACATTGGAAGGATTGGCTAAATTAAAACCTGCATTTGCAGCAGGCGGTACAGTGACGGCGGGAAACTCTTCGCAAACGAGTGATGGTGCAGCTTTTGTGCTGGTGATGAGTGAAAGAATGGTGAACGAACTTGGCTTAAAACCAATTGCCCGTCTGGTAAATTGTGCTAGTGCCGGTGTGCACCCACGCATAATGGGTATTGGCCCGGTAGAGGCAGTACCAAAAGTTTTACGGCAGGCGGGAATGACCTTAAACGATATTGATTTGTTTGAATTGAATGAAGCTTTTGCATCTCAATCTTTAGCGGTAATAAG
>JAYTCO010000514.1:0-2684 GCA_043736415.1 Ferruginibacter sp.
ATTGGTTAACTATATACGGAAGTCCTTAATTCGTCGGGGTTTCACGGATACCTATTTTTAACTCAAAGTATGTCAATGTGAAAACCCCGCCGGGACTCAAGGAAAATTTGCAATTTGATAAAATGTTAAATGATTGTCACGTATTGGGAAAAATAATTGAGCAAGGTTATAAAAATATTTATAGTCTGAAACACTATTAACACTGTCACTCATTAACCTTTCAAACAAACTATTATAAGAAATTAGGTCTTGTCCTTTAATTTGGTCTTTATAAGAAGGTGTTTTTTGCAGAATATTTCGCAATTCAGTCAAGTCGGTTTGATAAGTGTTGGTTGTCTGTGCTTGTGAAGAAATAGAGAAAATTGTCAGGATAATTAATTGTAAAAGTTTCATATTACTTAAAATGTCAAATAGTATTGCGTACAACGTCAGGGCTTTGTGCAGGTGTGGCATTAGAATTCCGTCCGCCCGAACCAATGCCTGGCTTTTGATAAAGATAAATATTTAGAATCAATGTTTGGTGATGTTGGTCAAGCCCGAAATAAAGCCCGGATATGCAGAACTGATGATTGATACAACTTCAAGCCGCACTTGCACAAAACCCATTGTTGTGCGTTCGTATTTCTACTTGCTTATTAACCACGTAAGCCAATCGTTTGCAACTTTGTCCCAATTGAAAATGTCATAATTAATTTGTCCATTTTGCTTTAATGGAAAAAAGTTATGTTCTGTCCCAATATATGCGTTGAAAGTAAAATTAGATTTATGTTTTCTTATTGTTTCAACTCTCAAATAGTCATTAAAAGGTGCAGACCAATCTTTCGTTCCGTAGCAAACTAAAACTGGTATTTTTAATTTTTCCAAATATTGAATTGGCGGATTAGAAAATTCTATTGTTGCTCTATGTGTGTCGCCTTGTGAAAAGTCTAAATCGTTAGGTTTGTCATTCGAATTTTGCCACATCAAAAAATCTTCATCAGCTATTTTTGTTGTATCATTTTCTTCTTGTCGGCTTTGTCCAATGATAGACATAATTCTGCCAAATGGATTTCCACTTGAATATATTAAATGTGTCACTTTTGGATAAATACTTGCAATTTTTGAAACAACAGTCGAACCCTCTGAATGCCCTGCAAGTATTAATTTGTTTGAACTAATCCACTTTTGTTTTTCTAAGAACTTGATTACTTCAATGTCCCTTTTTACATAATAGTCTAAAAGATTGCGGTCGGAATAATCTTTTATCATTTTTCCATTTTTATCCAAATAACAAAAATTGTCACCTAAATTTTTTTTGTCCATAATTAGTGGCACAAAAGGCTTGCTTACAATTGCAAGGTGAAAATATTTTGCAAGGCTGTCGGGTTTAAATGAAAAAACACCATAAGTTATTTCATTGTCGGTTTTGATTAAAGGTTGTGGTAAACTTCCCTGGCAATAAAAGAATAACGGCTTTGAAATATTTTCTTCTCCTTTTTTTGATTTTATTAGAATGTCTACTGTGTCACCTTTATAAAATATTTGAAAATGTCTAAATCCAAAATCTTCTGGTCGCTTGGTCTGTCCAAACGAGTGAATTGATAAAATAAAAAGTGATATGATTAGAACGAATTTCATAATATGACGCACAACGTTAGGGCTTTGTGCAGGTGTGGCATTAGAATTCCGTCCGCCCGAACCGATGCCCGGATTTTGATAAAGATAAATATTATGAACCAATGTTTGGCGATGTTGGTCAAGCCCGAACAACTGCCGCTATGTTACTACTGATGATTGCTACAACCTCAAGCCGCACTTGCACAAAACCCAATGTTGCCTGCTGTTATTTTCGTCAATAAATAATGCTCACACTTGCTTTTGATGCCTTTATCTTTAATAAGTCCGCTGCGTCAATATAAACCTGATTGAAATAATTTATGCCTTGCTTACCATTCACTATGTCCTGCGAAATGAGCCAATAAAATCTTTTTGATTTTGTGTCGAACCAAA
Source organism: Ferruginibacter sp. (assembly GCA_043736415.1). Classification (GTDB taxonomy): domain Bacteria; phylum Bacteroidota; class Bacteroidia; order Chitinophagales; family Chitinophagaceae; genus Ferruginibacter. Next base: position 1,990 of record JAYTCO010000514.1, read on the forward strand.
TATTGATTTGTTTTATAGGGTCAATATTTGGCTGCACTTTCCTTGCTATGTCAATAAGTTTGCAGTATGAATAATTTGTGTCAACAGTTTTATAATTGTCTTTTGAAGGAAAGTTAAACTTACTTATTATTTTTCCTGCATTATCAAGTGCAATACCGATATGAAAAGTTGCAATAGTGTCAGGCTTAAACTCGTAATAAAAAAAGTATTTTGCCTTGCAATACTTTAAAGTCACATCCTGCCGTCCGCTGTCAATAAATGCTTGTAGTCTGTCCGCATAAACTACCTCAACTGAAGTGAAAGTGACTTTCGAATAAAATTTGTCGCCTGCGAACTCTTTGATTTTATTGTCAATGTATTTTTTTAAAGTCAAAACTTTCGCAGGGGCTTGCATAATGTCAATTGGGTCGTCTAAAACGTTCCAATTTTTTGAAGTGTCTCCACCAAAAGTAAAATTGTATGTCGGGCAGCGATGAATAAAATCAACATAGCCCCAATCGCCTCCATAAGTTATTTTATCTCTGTCAATGCACTGTGAAAATGCAGTGAACTGTGTCACACAAAAGGTCAATATGAATAAGGAACGAAATGTCATTTTAGGCGGTTTCTAGTTTCTAACGCAACTTTTCTTTTAAAATTAACCGTTTGTTTTTTATAATAAAAAAATCATTTTTCTTAGCCCGTTTTATCCACTA
>JAYTCO010000515.1:0-15332 GCA_043736415.1 Ferruginibacter sp.
AAAATTTTTTTTCGAGGTATAAAAAAATTATAAACAATAAAAAAAATCTAATAATTAAAAAATAATTTTAATCATTTTAAAAAATTTCAATAAAAAAGATTGGCAAAATGTATTTTTTATTTTGTGAGAATACCGATAAATATATCTTTTGGTTTTATTGCAATTTTTAAACTTTCATTTTTGCCCGAAATAATATTTTTTACACCGGAATAGCCTTGCACAACTTCTTTGTATTTTGTATCAAGATCAATATTTTTCTCTTCTTCCCCCACATTTATAATACACACAATTTTTTCCTCGTTATTATATCTGCAATAAGTGTAGATATCATTTTCAGGAATATACTGAACCATTTTACCCGTTTTTAAAGCTGAAGATTTTAGCCTGAAATTGGCCAGCATTTTTACAAAATCAAAGACTTCATTTTCCTGTTTTGTTCTCCCTTCTTTAATAAATTTATTGATACTGTCATTTTTCCACCCTCCCAAAAAATCAGATCTTACAAATCCATCAGGATTACTAAAGCCTTTCATTCCTATTTCATCACCATAATAAAGTTGTGGAATTCCACGGTAAGTAAGCAGCCAACCTAAAGCAATTTTATATTTTTTTATATCCTCTTTTACAACGGAAAAAAATCTTGAAAGATCGTGGTTATCTAAAAAAATAACCTGGCCCAATGGATTTTTATACAAAACATCCTGTGCAGCGGTATTGTATAATTTCATTAAGCCATCCGTCCAGCCTGAGGGTTCGTTTAATGCAGGTTGAATACCATATAAAAGCATTTGAAAATCTGTTGTATTTTGAAGATTACTTTTAAAAGAATTGGTCAGATTATTTTCACAAAAATAACTTTGGTTTACAACACCGTGTACCCATGTTTCGCCAAACATTGTGATAGATGGATATTCAGCCAAAAGCGCATTGTTACAGGCATTCATAAATTTTAAATCGTTGTAAATATAAGTGTCAATACGCCAGCCATCCACCCCAAATTCTTCTACTGACCATAAAGCATTTTGTATAAGATAATTTGCCACAAAAGGATTGCTTTGGTTTAAGTCAGGCATATCTTTTACAAACCAGCCATCGGTCATAATTTTTTTTTGTGAAGGCGCTGCATATGGATCAAACAAAACCTGATCTCTGTAAGATGTTTGCGTGTATGTTGGCCATTCGTGCAGCCAGTTTTTCATTGGTTTATAGAGTACAGTAAAATGTTGAGAGCCGACATGATTGTACACCGCATCCTGAATTAATTTCATTCCTTTTGCATGAATGGCGGCACTTAGTTTTTTGTACGTTTCGTTTCCACCTAGCCGAGGATCAACAACATAATGATTGGTTATGGCATAGCCATGTTCTGTTCTTTTGGCCATATTATTTAAAAGTACAGGCGTCATCCAAACAGTTGTAACGCCCATATCTTTTAAATAATCAAGTTTATTTATAACACCCTGCAAATCGCCGCCATGGCGCAAATACATTGAATCTCTGTTTAAGGACTGGTCTTTTAACCCTGCAATTTTATCATTGGTTTCATCGCCGTTGCAAAACCTGTCAGGCATTAATAAATAAATAAAATCAGATGATCTTACACCTTGCGCATATTTTTTTCCATTGCCCGATTTTTTAGATTCAAGTGGAAATAAAATTGTTTCGGTTTTATTTTTATACTTTAAAATGAAAGAAGCGGTACCGGGTTTTGCAGTTGGCAAAATGGTTACATCTAAAGCAAGATATTTTTCATTTTCCAGTCGGTTAATTTTTGTAAGAATAATACCCGGATAGTTAATTTCAACAGTTGCCTGTTTTAATGATTCAGCATCGTTGTAAATAAGTATCTGAATTTTATTCCATTTCATACTTACCCACCAGTTAGTTGGATAGAAAGAAATTTTTTGAGAAAAAGTTTTAATTGAAAGAGATAAAAACAGCGTAAGAAAAACAAAGTAAAATTTTTTCATTTATATTTTATTAGATAAACAACTTAATTATTTATTTCGGTTTGGGCTTCGAAAAAAAATAATTTCTAATAAAATAAAATAAAATTTATAAAAAAACCCTACACTAATGCAGGGTCTTGTTGGGTTACTAGGATTCGAACCTAGACAAACAGAATCAAAATCTGTTGTGCTGCCTTTACACCATAACCCAATCTTTAAACAATTGTATTATTTGGAGTGCAAAAATAAGGGTTTTAAAAAAAAGTCCAAACTATTTTTTTAAACTTTATTCAGCGTCTTCTTTTTCTTTTAGTGATTTAATTAAATCAATGGCTTCGGCCACCACATCACACATAATTGTAATGAGAGAGCCTGGTTTTGCAGTATTGTAAGCATGCATAATTGCTGCTTTTTCATTAAGTATTACCGTCACGGGTATTTTTCTGTCCTTTTGAGAATTGATACCTTCAATTAAAAGTTCAACAATATTTTCGGCGGTACGTCCTCTTAAATGTTTATCCTGCCTGATAATTATTTCATCAAAATATTTTGCAGAAATAGCGCCCAGTTCTCTAATGTCTTCGTCTCTTCTGTCACCTGTACCGCTTATAATTCCAACTTTTGGCGTGCCTTCCATCTTACCAACAAAATCGCACAGCAACTGCAGCCCTGCAGGATTATGGGCAAAATCTGCCAGGAATTTAAAATGCTTAAATTCAAATAAATTTAACCTGCCTGGTGTTTGTGTAGGTGAAGGGATAAATGTTTCGAGTGCAAGTTTAATATCTGCCACCTTAATATTTTTGTATAAATAACAGGCAAGTATTGCAGGCAAAGTATTCATAACATTATGGAGCGCTTTACCTCCATAAGTGATGGGTATTTCAGAAACTTTTTGTACCCTTATTTTCCATGTGCCTTTCATAATGGTCACAAATCCGTTTTCAAAAACAGAAGCAAGACCTCCATTTTTACAATGCTTTATAATGCGGGGATTATTTTCATCCATACTGAAAAGCGCAACATTACATTTTAAATCTTTGCGCATATTATATACCAAATCATCATCTGCATTTAATATTGCATACCCATGTTTATAAACCGTTTCGGGCACTACAGATTTTACTTTTGCCATTTGGGCTAGGCTGTCAATGCCACCTAGCCCCATATGATCTGCAGTAACGTTTGTAACTATGGCAATATCACAGTTTCTAAATGCAAGTCCACTTCGTAAAATACCGCCACGGGCTGATTCTAAAACTGCAAAATCTACTGTTGGATCTTTTAAAACAAAATGTGCAGATGCAGGCCCCGTGCAATCGCCTTTCATCATCATTTGGTTTTGTATGTAAACACCATCGCTTGTTGTGTAACCAACTTTATAACCTGCAGCTTTTGCAATATGTGCCACCAACCTGGATGTTGTGGTTTTTCCATTTGTACCGGTGATGGCAATTATTGGAATACGCCCTGTATTTTCTTTTGGAAAAAGCATATCAATAACAGGCTCTGCAACATTTCTGGCAATACCTTCAGATGGTTCAATGTGCATGCGAAAACCCGGGGCGGCATTTACTTCAAGCACTGCACCTCCATTTTCGTTAATGGGTAGTTTTAGGTTTGGAGCCATTATATCGATACCACAAATATCCAACCCAATAATTTTACTTATTCTTTCTGCCATAAATATGTTGGATGGATGAACTTCATCTGTAACATCGGTAGAAGTGCCGCCGGTGCTGAGGTTGGCAGTTGGTTTTACTAAAACCTGTTCGCCTTTTTGTGGTACAGTTTCTAATGTATATCCTTTATCATCAAGCATTTTTTTGGTAAAATCATCGACCTTAATTTGTGTCAGCACTTTTTCATGTCCGTAGCCTCTGCGTTCATCTTTATTTGTTTCGTCAATTAACCATTGAATAGTGTGCTCACCATCGCCTGTAACAGCTGCAGGTGTGCGCAATGCTGCGCAAACAAATTTATAATTTATGCATAGCAATCTAAAATCGAAGCCTGTAATAAATTTTTCTACAATAACATAACGGCCATATTTTTGCGCTGCAACCAATGCTGTTATTGCCTGTTCATAATTTACAATATTTGTTGTAGCACCTTTACCATGGTTACCGTTTAACGGTTTCAAAACACAGGGATAACCAATACTGTCAATGGCACTTTTTAGTTCATCTTCTCCGCGAATAATACTGCCTTTTGGCACAGGTATTTCTGCGGCTTGCAGCAATCTTTTTGTTTCATCTTTATCACCAGCAATATCTACGGCTATGCAACTTGTTGTGCCGGCTATTGTAGCCCTTATCCTTTGTTGGTTTATACCATAACCAAGCTGCACAAGGCTACTTTTATTTAACCTGATAAAAGGGATTCCACGCTTTGCAGCTTCCTCTACAATACAGCCTGTGCTTGGGCCAAGGCGGGTTTCTTCCCGCAACTCCCTCATGGTTTGCACATCGTCTGTAAAATCATACAGTTTTCCATCTATCAAAAATTCACATATTTTAAAAGCCGCTTTTGCGGCATACAGTCCAACTGCTTCTTCCATATAATCAAAAACCACATAATACTCACCTTCTTTACCAGTGCCACGTGTGCGGCCAAAACCCATATCCATTCCCGCAAGCGTTTGAAGTTCCAGAGCAACATGCTCAATTACATGTCCCATCCATGTTCCTTCTTCTACCCTTTCAAAAAAACCACCGGGCTTTAATTCACTGCATCTATGGGCAAATAACGTAGGTAATATTTTTTCAAGATTTTCTCTAAAGCCTTCTATTTTATTGGTTGGTCTTTGCTCCATCTCTTCAAGATCCAGCTTCATCTGTATTAATTTGCCTCTGCGTATACTCCAGTAATTAGGACCTCTAAGAGCTTTTAATTCTACAATTTTCATGTTCGTTTTATTTCAAGTGGATTTTATTAATAGAAAAAAGAAAATTAGTGAAATGAATTTGTATTGCAAAAAAGAAAAACTTCATTTGTGTAAGGATAGAAATAACTACAAAGCGTTTTGTTGAAATTTATAAACAGCATTTATTTAACAATACCCATTAGCTCATTATTTACAGACAACATCTTTTATAATAACTTTACAAACTATGATGAGTAAATTGTTTTCATTTTTATTTTTTTTGGCTTTCATTTCTCAAATATCTTTTGGACAATGTACTTCACTAGGGCAAACAGCCGCTACCGCATTTCCTGTTTGTGGTACAGCTTCTTTTTTTCAGCAAAACGTTCCTATTTGTACCAATAATAATTTGTATGTACCGGGCTGCGATAAAGATGGTACAGTTTATACAGACAAAAATCCCTTCTGGTATAAATTTACCTGTTACCAAACCGGCACTTTTGGTTTTCTTATAACTCCCAACGATCTTTTAGATGATTATGACTGGCAGTTGTATGATGTAACAGGTCTAAATCCAAATGCAGTTTACATTAACAAAAATATTGTTGTAACAGGTAATTGGAGCGGCTCATCAGGAACAACAGGCACCGCAGATGGCGGAGTTAATTTTATACAATGCAGTTCTGTACCCACAGACAATAAGTCCAGGTTTGCTGCAATGCCTACCCTTATTTTAGGTCATAATTATCTCTTAATGATAAGCCATTATTCCGATTCTCAAAGTGGCTATACACTTTCATTTGGGGGCGGTACAGCAAGTATTACAGACCCATTAGAACCACTTCTGGCCAATGCAATTGCGCCCTGCGACGGTACCGAGATTAGAATAAAAACAAATAAAAAAATAAAATGTTCCAGTCTGGCAGCAGATGGGTCAGACTTTAAAGTTGTAGATGCAAGTGGAAATACTTTTAGCCCAACAAGTTCAATTTCAATCCAGTGCAGTACCGGTTTTGATTTAGATTCTATTTCTATATTTTTAGCTAGTCCGCTGGCACCTGGCACCTATAAAGTAAAAGCCAATACCGGTACTGATGGCAATACTTTAAAAGATAATTGTGACAGGTTAATACCAGTAGGAGATTCTGTAAGTTTTACCGTGTTTCCTTTGTTTCCTACACCGATGGATAGTTTAACAAAACCTGGATGTTCACCTCAAACGCTTGAACTTGTTTTTAAAAAGAAAATAAAATGCAGCAGCATTGATGCAGGAGGCGGAGACTTTTTTATTACAGGACCGTACGCCGTAAACATTACAGGCGCTACACCAAATTGTGTTGATGGTAAAGCAGATAAAATTATTTTACAATTAAGCATGCCCTTGCGGGTTGGAGGAAATTTTAAAGTAAATCTTAAAACTGGACCTGATGGAAATACCCTGCTTAATGAATGTGATGTGCAAACGTCTTTGCCCGATGATGTAGATTTTATTATAAAGGATACTGTAAATGCAGGTTTTGAAAAAACCATTGATTACAGCTGCACACTTAACACAGTTAGATATAAACATAACGGGGCAAATATGGTTGATATGTGGCATTGGACTTTTGGATCTGCACCTGATAATTTTACACAAAACCCGGTAATTACCTACACTAATTTTGAACCGAAAACTGTTTCACTTATAGTAAGCAACGGCGTTTGTTCAGATTCAATCTCGCAACAAATAATTTTTGATAATTTCCTAAAGGCAAATTTTGATGTTACTCCGGTTATATGTCCGGATAAAAAGGCTTCATTTAACAACACCAGTATTGGTAACATTACAGAATATAGATGGGACTTTAAAAACGGAATTATTTCTTCTCAAAAAAATCCTCCGCCGCAGGCATTTATACCTCAAGATGCAAAAGATTATAATGCATTGCCGGAGCTAATTATTAAAAATAATTTTGGTTGTTTTGATACAATTACAAAACCGGTGCAGGTATTATACACCTGTTTTATTGCAGTACCCAATGCCTTTACACCAAATGGCGATGGCTTAAATGATTATCTGTACCCATTAAAAGCTTATAGAAGTACTAACCTCAGTTTTAGCATTTATAACAGATTAGGGCAACGGGTTTTTTATAGTAACAGTTGGTTAAATAAGTGGGATGGAAAATTAAAAGGCGTACCACAAGATCCAGGAACTTATGTATGGACTCTCGATTATATTAACAGTGAAACCGGTGTACATGTAAAAGAAAAAGGTACAACTATACTTATAAGATAGCGGTGAAACGTAGATTTAAAAATTTAAAAAAAATGATATGATGCTTTTAAATTTTTATCTAACAAAAAAAAGATAATACTATTAGACATTATTAGAAAGATGTAGTTTTGAGGTATACCAAAAATCATTTTTACATAAAAAATTATCCATTTAAAATATGCAGCACCCACCGGTTTATTATGGAGAATATTTACAACTTAATAAGATAATAGAAGCTCAGACTCCGGTAAGTTTTAAAGAGGGAAACGAACCGGCACATGATGAAATGTTGTTTATCATTATACACCAGGCTTATGAACTTTGGTTTAAACAGATTTTATTTGAAATAGATTCTGTTACTGATATAATGGCCAAAAAGTTTATGGATGATAATTCTACCGATTTGCAAACTGTAGTACACAGATTACAACGAGTAACTACTATTTTAAAATTACTTGTACAGCAAATTGATATTTTGGAGACTATGACGCCAATGGATTTTCTTGATTTTAGAGACATGCTGAGACCTGCATCGGGTTTTCAAAGCTGGCAGTTTAAAATTATTGAAGCAAGACTTGGTTTAAAATTTGACCAGCGTCATGGACAAAATTATTACACTTCTCAATTAAAGCAAACCGATATTGACATTATAAAAAATGCTGAAGAAAAAAATACACTTTTAAATTTAATAAACGGATGGTTGGAAAGAATGCCTTTTTTTAAAGAGAATGAATTATGGAAAAACTTTAAAATATCATCCGAAAAAGAAACTGCACATTCTAAAAATAATAATCATCCATTTTGGGAAGAATATGAAAATATTTATGATGCAGGTTTAGCCGAAGGAGAAAAAATAAATGTTGAACATTTTAAAAGATTATTTTTTGAAGATGCAGAAAATAAAGAAAGAACATTAAGCCCCGAAGCTTGTCGTTCTGCATTATTTATTATGATTTACAGAGGTTACCCAATGCTTGAGTTACCTTTTCAATTGTTGGATACTTTACTTGAAATAGACAACCAGCTTGGTAATTGGCGTTACCGCCATATAAATATGGTACGCCGAATGATTGGTACACGAATTGGTACCGGCGGCAGCACCGGCGCAGGTTATCTGCAGGGCGCCATGGATAAACATTATATATTTAAAGAGATATCGCAGCTAAATAGTTTTTTAATAGACAGAAGAAAATTGCCAAAATTACCAAAAGAAATAGCCGGCCGTTTAGGCTATAATTTATAATCAGTACAAATTTTTAGACAGTATATTTAATTTTGTTCATTAGATTAACTTACATGATAATACTTTTATGAACATGAAGTCTGTTGATTTTAAAAAATCATTTGAAGCAATACCCGGTATTAATATTCTTATCGATACTGACGAACCACGTTATTCTGTTTTGGCAATAACGCAGGGGTTTATACATATACAGCCTCATGCATTTACAAGAAATGATATTATAAACAAACCTTTTTTTGAAGCTTTTCCTCAAAGCGCTGAAGTGATGTCATTAGCAGGAGAAGACAGCATTCGTTCTTCTTTTAAATATGTAATTACTAATAAAAAACAACACACAATTCATGAACAGCGCTACGAAGTTCCGGATGATAATGGTGGGTTTACAGAGCGCTGGTGGAGTACCGTTAATAACCCTGTATTAAATGATGAAGGAGAGGTTGTTTACATTATACAATCTTCTTTAGAAATAACCGAACAGATTATTGCCGATAAAAGAATTGCTGATTTTAAGGAAATTGATAAAGCTCACCAGCTTTTTATGAATGCACCTGTAGCTGTTTGTATTGTAAAAGGTGCACAGTATGTTGTGGAACTTGTTAATGATGGAATGTTGCAGCTATTAGGGAGAACAAAAAAAGTAATTAATCGCCCTTTAGTAGAATCGTTGACTGAGGCCGACTTACAGGGATTAATTAAAATACTTGATGTGGTACGTACTACTGGTCAGCCTTATCAGGTCTCAACTTTTCCTGCAACTTTAATAATAAATGGGGAACGGGTAAACCTTTACCTTGATCTTGTTTTTCAACCCTATTTAAGCAGAAACAACAGCGGTGAAAGCAGCATCTTTTGCCAGGCACAGAATGTAACAGAGCAGGTAATGGACCGTAAAAAAGTAAAGGAAATTACAGAGCGTCTAAATTACAGAAATGCCATTTTTGAAGCTCAAAAAGAAGCAACACCTGATGGTGTAAATGTTGTGGATTTAAACGGAAAAATAATTTTTTACAATAATCGTTTTGCACAAATATGGAAAATGCCGCAGGAAATTATTGATAGTAAGGATGATGAAGCTGCATTAAAACATGCTATGACACTTTTAAAAGATCCTGATGAATTTATTAAAAGGGTAAAAACGCTTTACCAACAAAAAAAGGAAATAAGCTACGACGAAATTTATTTTAAAGATGGAAGAGTAATAGAACGCAACGGATCGCCCATTGTAGGAGAAGACGGAATTAATTACGGATGGGCATGGTATTTTCGTGATATTACTAAAAGAAAAAAAGCTGCAGAAATATTAGCGAGAAGTGAAGCACGAACCCGTTTGGCTATAGAAGCTGCAAGGCTGGGCACATTTGATGTTAATTTACTTGACAAAAACATAATTTATTCGCCAAGAGTGTTAGAAATATTTGGATATAATATTCATGAAAATATTCCTTATTCAAATTTTATAAATGCTATTCATCCTGAAGATAAAGCTATAAGACAGGCCGCACATGTAGAAGCTTTGAAAACAGGCGAGCTAATTTATGAAGTCCGGATAAATCTTTCTGACAACTCTGTAAAATGGATACGCTTAAACGGTAAGTATGCATTTATTAATGCCGAGCCGGTTTCATTTGTAGGAACAATACTTGATATTACAGAAGAGAAAAAAATTGCAGATTTATTGGAATTTAAAATTGCTGAAAGAACAATAGAATTACAACAGGCTAATGAACAGCTTAAACAATTTAGTTACGCTGCTTCGCATGACCTTCAGGAACCACTTCGTAAAATCAGTTTTTTTTTAGATAGATTATTAACAGGAATCGGTCCATCAATTAATGATGAGAATAAACAGACAGCAGAAAGAATTTTAAATACTACTGCAAGAATGCGTAACCTGATTGATGATTTACTACAATATTCCAATTCAACATTTGGTGCTGTAACTTTTGAAGATACAGATCTTGCTGTTGTAGTAAAAGATGTGCTGGATGATATGGAAGCTGCACTCCTTGAAAAAAATGCTCAGATTACATTGGAAAAACTTCCTGTTGTAAATGGCGATTCACGACAGTTAAAGCAATTATTTCAAAACCTAATAAGCAACGCATTAAAATACCAAAAGAAAAATACACCACCACATGTATTAATCACATGTAAAATTGTAGAAAGAAAAACAATTCATACATCTACAAACATCAAAAAGAATAAAGAAAAATTTTATAAAATTGTAATTAAAGACAATGGAATTGGGTTTGATCAGGAATATACTGACAGAATTTTTAAGCTATTTCAGAGGCTGCATGCAAAACATGAATACGAAGGAACCGGTATTGGGCTTGCGCTTGTAAAGAAAGTAATTGAAAACCACAACGGTTTTATAACGGTAGAAAGCAAACCCGATGAGGGCTCAAGTTTCAACATTTTTTTACCTCTAGTTCAATTAAAAAACTAACCTTTACATCAATCCTTTTAATTTTTCTACAACTGCATCTATTTCCTCTTTTGTATTGTGTTTGCTAAAACTAAAACGTACGGTAATTTGGTTGGGGTCATTATTTATAGCCCGAATAACATGACTGCCCGCTTCAGCCCCACTTGTACAGGCACTTCCGCCGCTTGCACAAATTTTATTAATATCAAGGTTAAACAAAATCATTTCTGATTTTTCTGTTTTGGGAAAACTTACACTTAAAACTGTGTACAAACTTTTGCCTAAAACATCACCATTAAAACCAACACCGGGTATTTGTTTTTTTAGTTGCTCGTACATATAATATTTTAAGGAACCAATGTAAGCGCTATCAGTTTCAAAACCTGCCATTGCCATTTCAAAGGCTTTTGCAAAACCAACAATACCATAAATATTTTCTGTACCTGCACGCATGTTACGCTCCTGCGAACCGCCGTGTACAAAAGGTTTGATGCGCACATTTTCATTAATATATATAATACCAACACCTTTGGGGCCATGAAATTTATGTGCAGCACCGGTTATAAAATGTATGGGCGTATTGCGTAAATCCATAGGAAAATGACCTACTGTCTGCACAGTATCGCTGTGAAAAACAGCATTGTATAATTTGCACAAATTACCGACCGCATGGATATCCAGTATATTACCAATTTCATTATTTGCATGCATTAATGAAACAAGTATTTTATCTTTTGTAGCACCCAGTAATTTTTCCAGATCTTCCAGATCTAAATGCCCATCAGGTAAAATTTTTACATAGCTTACTTTTACTTTATCATGATTATTTAAATGCTCAACAGTATGCGTTACTGCATGGTGTTCAATTTTAGAAGTAACAATATGCCTGCAACCTAAATCTCTTATTGCTGCCTGAATAGCCATGTTGCTGCTTTCTGTGCCACCACTTGTAAAAAATATTTCTGCAGGGTTTGCATTTAAAAGTTTTGCCACAGATTTTCTTGCAGTTTCAACCGCCATTCTGGTTTCCCTTCCATAAGAATAAATAGATGATGGGTTGCCAAATTTTTCCGTTAAAAAAGGCAGCATGCTTTCCAGCACTGCGGGGTCAAGAGCAGTAGTAGCGGCATTATCAAGGTATATTCTTTCCATAGTTTAGTTAAAAGTTACGGATTACGAGTTTCGGGTTTTGTAAAGCGAGCATTAGTTATAGATATTTGAGTTTAAAAAACTGCTAACTCATTAACTCGTAACCCGCAACCTAATTTGCACTTGCTTCTTTAATATCATTCATTAATCTTTTTGCAATATTATCTGCTGTGGTTAAATGATTACTTTCAGCATAAATTCTAATAATTGGTTCGGTATTACTTGTACGAAGATGTACCCAGTCATTATCAAATTCTATTTTTAAACCATCATCTGTATTAATAGGCTGGTTTTTATATTTAGTTTTTATATTTTCAAAAATAGATTTTACGTCTGTATCTTTTTCAAGGATAATTTTATTTTTACTCATGTAATAATCTGTGTAGGTATTACGCAACTGCCGTATTGTTTTTTGGCTCTTTGCCAGTTGTGTAAGAAACAAAGCAATTCCTATTAATGCATCCCGACCGTAATGTAAATCAGGTACAATTATACCACCGTTACCTTCGCCACCAATAACTGCATTTACCTCCTTCATTTTGTTTACCACATTTACTTCTCCAACTGCACTTGCAAAATATTCGCCGCCATGTTTTATAGTTACATCTTTTAAAGCCCTCGTGCTGCTCATATTGCTTACACTGTTGCCTTTTGTAATCCCCAGTAAATAATCTGCAACAGCAACAAGTGTATATTCTTCGCCAAACATAGTTCCATCTTCACAAACAAAGCAAAGCCTGTCCACATCAGGATCTACAGCAATTCCAAGCGATGCATTTTTACGAACCACTTCTCTGCTTAAATCAAGCAGGTTTTCCGGTAGTGGCTCAGGATTGTGTGCAAATTCGCCGGTAATTTCTCCGTTTAAAAGAGAGATATTTTTTACACCAAGTTTCTCCAGTAATGCAGGGACAGCAATAGCGCCTGTAGAATTTACCACATCAACAACAATAGAAAAATTTGCTTTAGTTATTGCAGTAACATCAACTGCTTTATATGCCAGAATTTTTTCTATATGATCTGTAAGTGTAGTTTCATTTGTAGATATTTTACCCAACTGATCGACCGTAACAAAATCAAAGTTTTCTGCGGCGGCATTTTGTAAAATAATTTCACCTTCAGCAGCACTAATAAATTCGCCTTTGTTATTTAGTAATTTTAATGCATTCCATTCTTTTGGATTGTGACTGGCTGTAAGAATAATGCCGCCATCTGCCTGCAATGAAACAACAGCCATTTCAACTGTTGGTGTTGTGCTCAAATCTGTATCAATAACATCAATACCCAATGCGCTTAATGTAGAAGCCACAATATTGCTTACCATTTTGCCACTTATTCTTCCATCTCTGCCTATTACAACTTTTATATTGCCACTTTTTGCAAAGGATTGTGTTTTAAGCCACATACCATAAGCTGCAGTAAATTTTACAATATCAAGTGGTGTAAGATTATCATCGGGCCTACCTCCTATTGTTCCTCTTATGCCCGAAATACTTTTTATTAATGCCATGAGTTATTACTTTTTTTGAAAGTGGTCAAAGTTAATGATTACATTAGATTTTGCAGGATAGAATTAATAAATTAGCTATTGAAAATGGAGTTAGAAAAGATGAAAAAAGATAGGGAGCTGAATGTCTACGCCCGATAGAAGCGGCTATACTTATTGAAAGCCTAAAGGCTGACAAAAAGATAGTAGCGAATAGCGGGACCAATGCGGAGATGCGAACCAATTGCCGGCGTTCAAAAAAACAATTAATTTTTCTGAGAAAATATTTTATAGTTAAAGCATTACTTTTACCAAATGCAGGATACCTGGTTTAAAGATTGGTTTAACTCACCCTATTATCATAAACTTTATGCTCACAGAGATGAAATGGAAGCGGCCGGATTTATTGATAAATTGATTGCACATTTGCAACCCGCAAATGGCGCCAGAATGCTTGATGTGGCTTGCGGAAAGGGCAGACATTCCATGCAACTTGCAGCAAATGGATTTGATGTTACAGGCATTGATTTAAGTAAAGAAAGTATTGCATACGCTTTGCAAAACGAGAGCGAACATTTGCATTTTTATGAACATGATATGCGGCTGCCTTTCTGGATAAATTATTTTGATATTGCCTTTAATTTTTTTACCAGCTTTGGTTATTTTAATACACAACGTGAACATGATAATGCCATTAGAACCATTGCTACTTCTCTAAAACCTGATGGCATATTGGTAATGGATTTTTTAAATGTTGAATTTTCTGCGCATCACTCCGTTGCGGAAAGTACGCAAACTATTGGAAGCTCCGAATACCACATCAGCAAATGGTTTGATGAAAAACATTTTTATAAAAAAATTTTGGTAGAAGATATTGCACTTGCAAAACCTTTGCAATACACAGAGAAAGTTTCTAAATTTTCCCTGCAAAATTTTGAGGCGATGTTTGGTAAACACGGGCTTCAAATCAAAGAAGTTTTTGGTGATTATGACTTTAATAAATACAATGCCAAAACTTCACCAAGGTTAATTATGATAGCTACGTTGAGCTAACTTAATTTCTTACTTATTTTTATTATTGGTGATGTGCTATAAAATTTGAGGACAGTATAAATAAGGAGATATGTACAGTTTTATTTTTAATTTTTTGAATATGTAAAATATTTAGAAAGTGGTAAAAATATACTTTATGGCATTTTAAAAAGTCCGTATTTTATAATACAAAATATTGCTCTAACACCATCTT
Source organism: Ferruginibacter sp. (assembly GCA_043736415.1). GTDB lineage: Bacteria > Bacteroidota > Bacteroidia > Chitinophagales > Chitinophagaceae > Ferruginibacter. Next base: position 14,625 of record JAYTCO010000515.1, read on the forward strand.
TCCAGCCAATTTTTTTTCCTTCAATATAAGTTCTGCCGTAATATGAAATACCAACTTCGTATATTCTGATGTTTGGAATACGTGCAATTTTTTGTGTAACCTCAGGCTCAAAACCAAAACGCTGTTCTTTTAATTTTACAGATTTTATAATTTCTGCCCTAAACATTTTATAACAGGTTTCCATATCACTCAGGTTAAGGTTGGCAAACATGTTAGACAGTTGGGTAAGAAATTTATTGCCTATTGTGTGCCAGAAGAAAAGTATACGATGAGGTTTACCACCCATAAACCTGCTGCCATAAACCACATCTGCCACTTCATCTTCCAGCGGTTGCAATAATATTTTATATTCCTCAGGATTGTACTCAAGATCTGCATCCTGAATAACTAAATAATCGCCTGTTGCTTCAGCTATACCCGTATGCAACGCTGCACCTTTCCCTTTATTAGTTGTGTGATTAAACAATTTAATTTCCTCATTTGCATTTTCACTTTTATAAAGCTCAATGGCAGCTACAGAGTCATCTGTACTGCAATCGTTCACAACAATAATTTGTTTGGCTATGTTGTTCTGAAGTTGAACTGTCTTTATTTTAGCAAGTGTAACTGCAATTGTTTTTCCTTCGTTATAAACAGGAATAACTATGGAAAGTACTTTCATGTGGAAAGAATAAATTTATAATACTTATGTGTTTTTTGTAAATGTAC
>JAYTCO010000516.1:0-2673 GCA_043736415.1 Ferruginibacter sp.
TACACTAAACCAGTCTGCAGATTTTAAACGTACTAATAGTTTTGAGTTCATCAATACCAGAGTAGATAAGACAATGGCGTTGGTTAATTATCGTTTGCAATCAGCAAGAACAAAGGATGGTAAACAGGCAACTGTACAATGGCTGGAAACAGAAGTTTTAGTTAAAGAAAAAAAATAGTGGAAAGTAAAGCACCTGCATTCAACACTTATTAACCGAAGTTAAAAATCAACAGCAATACAATCAACAAAAAAAATATGAAAAAAATATGGATTTCTCTTATCATTGTTTGCCTTTTAGTCACTCCTGCTTTTGCGCAAATAAAATTCAGCGATGAAACAAAAAAATATATTGAGTACAACGACCCGATAACTGTTTTTAAAAATGGTTTGTTGATTGATGGCAAAGGCAATGCCGCCAAACCGCATCAAACAATCATCATCAGCAATGGTAAAATTGACTGGGTGGGTGATGATGACAAAGCCATTAATCCGAAAGATGCCGGCATTATAGATTTGAATGGCAAAGCCATCATGCCGGGTTTGGTAATGCTTCATGAACACATGTATATATCAGCGCATGATATCAGCACCCGCTATCTCCACTTAAAACAATTGCCATTTACATTACCCCGTTTATACCTGGCAGCAGGCGCAACCACTATCAGAACCTGCGGCAGCATTGAACCCTACTCGGATATCCGTATCAAAAAAGATATCGACCTGGGTTTATTACCCGGCCCCAACATGGAATTGACTGCTCCGTATATTGAAGGAAAGTCATCCATTTTTCCGCAAATGAAAGAAAACAAAACACCGGAAGAGGCTGCGGCCTTTGTGAACTACTGGGCCGACCAGGGCTTCACTTCTTTTAAAGCATACATGGGTGTAGATAAACCAATATTGAAAGCGGCCATTGACGCAGCTCATAAAAGACAGTTGAAAATCACCGGGCATCTGGATGCAGTTACCTATAAGGAAGCTGCTTCATTAGGGATAGACAATTTAGAACATGGATTTCTTGCCAGTACTGATTTTGTAACTGATAAAAAAGAAAACCAGGCCCCGGCATATGGAGCAGCAGATACATCGTTAGCTAACCTGGATATCAATAGCGACAGGGTAAAAAAATTCATTCAATATTTAATTGATAAAAAAGTTGGTATCACATCAACATTAGCAGTGTTTGAAGGATTTACCACCACTCAACCACGGCCAGACCAGGAAGCGATTAATGCCATGTCACCTGATACGAGGGATTTCTACTTAAGAATTTATGCAATGCTCAAATCGGCTAAAAGCCCTAATGACGAGGAGAAAGCATTTGTAAAAACAGCAAAAATGGAAAGGCTATTTTATGATATGGGTGGCCTGCTTACAGTGGGGACTGACCCAACTGGAAACGGAGGAACCTTAGCGGGATATGGCAACTGGCGGGCAATAGAATTATTGGTGGAGGCTGATGGCTTTACTCCTTTACAAGCTATAAAAATTGCTACATTAAATGGAGCCATTGCTTTAGGATTTGACAAAACAATAGGAACCATTGAGCCGGGTAAATCAGCCGATCTTTTAATTATTGATGGAGACCCGTCAAAAAATATCAGCAACATCCGTAAGGTTTTATATATTTTTAAAAATGGTGTGGGATATAACTCAAAAAAATTATTTGAATCCGTAAAGGGTAAAGTGGGGTTTAATTAATAACAGTCAAAATTAAAATTATCATTATGAAAAAAGTATCATTAGTTTTCATCGCTGTTTTATGTACAATATTGCTGCAGGCGCAAGATAGTGTTGTAAGTAAATTTTCAATTAATCATCTGGCACTTTCTGTAAAAGATTTAAATCGCTCTGCTGAATTTTACAGCAAAGTGTTGCAACTGCCCGAAATAATCAACCGCACAAAAATTGAAGGCATCCGCTGGTTTGTATTGGCAGATGGTAAAGAGTTGCATTTAATTTCTATTATTAAAGAACCGGTAGTTACTAATAAAGCCATTCACATTGGCCTGGCCACAAACAATGTAGATGCATTTGTACAGCGGTTAGAACGGTTAAAAATTACTTACTCCGATTGGCCGGGTAAACCCAACACAGTTAACATACGCACCGATGGCGTTAAACAAATTTACTTTCAGGATCCTGATGGGTATTGGGTAGAAGTGAATGATGCGAAATAGAAATATGCAGCAGGAGATAATAAACAGCGTCGCCTTATTAGTTCCACTACATCATAAAGTAAAAAAATGGGCAACAGCTAAACTGGTAGAGAAGAATAAAAAGATACGCCAGGGAGCAGCCAAGAAAACAATAGAGCAATTAGAAAAAAAACAAACTAATTAACTGAATGATGAAAAGAATAATAACCCTCTTTTGTTTTATTGCAATCCCGGTGTTTATGGGAAAACTGTTTTGGCACAAACCAACTATGCCGACAACTTAAAGATGGTGCTTTCCAATACCAGCAAACCAATTGAGCGTTTTACTATTCTTATTGCCATATCAGAAAGTGTGGGATTTTATACCGGTGATCCAGATTCAGCTATCTGTATTAATCTTTTACAGATTACACAATAACTTAGAAATGATTCGCTGCTGGCGATTAGCTATAACATAATCGGCCAATACATTTCAAGGGTGAAAGGAGATAATGCCACCGGGCTGGAATATTTT
>JAYTCO010000517.1:0-6281 GCA_043736415.1 Ferruginibacter sp.
TTGAATTTTCTACCAAAATAAAAAGCAATGGTTGTTTAATTATAAAACACGGCTTAAAACGTGGTGGTGATTTTAAAATAAATGATACCTGCACTTATAATTTAAATGATAAAGATGCAAACATTCATGTAGAAAACTTGCAGATAAAAAATGGTGCTTATGAATTTGATGTTGTAAATCATTATTGGACTTTAAAAGATGTTGTGCTTAATATGGGTGGCTTGCACAATATTGAAAATGCAATTGCAGCAATTGCTGTAGCAAAGTATTTAAAGATAGATGATGAGAAAATTAAAGTTGCTGTCGCTTCCTTTGCAGGTGTAAAAAGAAGGTTTGAGTATATTATAAAAACACCGGAAGTTGTGTTTATAGATGATTACGCTCATCATCCTGAAGAGTTACGAGCATTGATTACCGGAGCGAAAGAATTGTTCCCGCAGAAAAAATGTACAGTCATTTTTCAGCCACATTTATTTAGCAGAACAAAAGACCTGGCTGATGGTTTTGCGGAAGTTTTGAGCCTGGCTGATGAAACTATTTTGATGCCTATTTATCCCGCAAGAGAGTTACCAATTGAAGGTGTGACGAGTGAATTGATTTTAAATAAAATGACGAATAAGAATAAAAGCATAAAAAGAAATACTGAAGTTTTGGAATGGCTTAAAAATAATAAACAGGAAATGTTGATTACAGCTGGGGCCGGAGATATCGATGCTTTGGTGCAGCCTATAAAAAGAATTATAGAAAATTAATGAAGATCAGTAAACAAAATATTGTCAGATTTTTTATTAACCTAACATGGTTGCTTGTGGGCTCAGCTTGCGTTGCCTTGCTCGTATCTGCTGTGCACAGCAAAGAAGTAAAAGTTTGCAAGGGTGTAGAAATTAATATTTCTGGCGTAAGCAATAATTTTTTTATTGATAAAACAGATGTCTACAACATCATTAAAAACTTTGGTGGCGACAGCACGCAAAAAAAATCACTTGGGTCATTCGATTTGGGTCGTATAGAAAAAGCGCTGGAAAAAGATCTATGGGTTAAAAATGCAGAATTATACTTTGATAACAATAATTTTTTAAAAGTTTCGGTAGAAGAAAGAGAGCCAATTGCCAGAGTGTTTACAGTAACCGGTAACACTTTTTATATTGACAGCAGTTGTATGATATTGCCTTTAAGTGATAAGTTTTCTGCCAGACTACCTGTGTTTACTGGCTTTACAAGTGATGCTAAAATATTGGCTAAGAATGACAGTTCTTTATTATGCAGTATAAAAAACATGAGTATTAAAATACTTGCAGATACATTTTTGATGGCAATGATAGATCAGGTAGATATTAATATAAACCGTTCATTTGAACTTATACCTAAACTTGGGAAACAGCGTATTATTTTTGGCGATGCATCAGAAATTAACAGCAAATTTGATAAGCTTAAAATGTTTTACAAGGATGTAATTACACAGTCCGGCTGGAACAGGTACAGCACAATTAATCTTCAATATAAAAACCAGATAGTTGCAAGTATAAGGGGGAAAGGAGATGTTGCTGCAGATTCATTAAGAACCATGCAGCTCATTAAATTTATTGCAGAAGATGCTGCAAGAAGATCTGCAGATTCTACGCAAACATTTTTACCTGAAGCTGATAAAAAAGCTGCAGACAGTTCGCTTGTTCAACAATCTATGGAGCGGGAAGAAGGCGTATCAAAAGATTTTATTGCACCGGCAGTAATTGTAACTCCCACTTTAATTTTAAAAACTGCATCTGAAAAAGTGGAGAAAACAACCCTGACAAAACCTGCAGTAGTTGTAAATAAAACCGTTCTCACAACAAAGCCAAAACCTGTTACAGCTGTAAATAAACCTATTAAAATACCGGTAAATAAACCAGCTGTTATTACAAATAAAACAATAGCAAAACCAATTAAGAAAGCGGTAGCATTACCGGTGATAATAAAAAAACCAAATGTTGTAATGCCTGCAAAACCTTTGATAAAAAAAGCGGCAGTACAGCCAAAGCCAAAAGTAAATAATGAATATGATTATTAGAAATTAGATAGAAGATGGTAGACATAAGATATAAGACAAAAAGACATAAAATATTAGTTACTAGTAAGAAGTAGAAGGTTCTTTTTTTTACCCGCAACCTCTAACTCCAAACTCGTAACATTTAAAATAACACACACTAACAACAAACACACAAATTAAACACACACATCTATGAATCAGGAACAACCCGTTATCGTAGGCTTAGACATTGGAACAACTAAAATTGCAGCTATTGCCGGACGTAAAAATGAGTTTGGTAAGCTGGAGATTTTAGGCTTCGGCAGAGCCAACAGCAATGGCGTACAACATGGTATGGTTTTAAACATTGACCAGACCATTAAGGCCATTCAAACTGCTTTGGAAAACTGTTATGCATCTAATCCAAGTCTATCAATCAGCGAAGTATATGTAGGGATAGCCGGGCACCACATAAAGAGTTTGCAAACCCGTGGCGATATTGTACGCCAACAAAATGATGACGAAATTCGCCAGGATGAAATTGATAAATTAATTGCAGATCAATACCGCACATACATCCCCGCAGGAGATCAGATTATTGATGTAATTCCACAAGAGTTTACGGTAGATAATTTTCAGAATATTCCAAACCCTATAGGATACAGCGGTGTAAAAGTTGGTGCAAATTTTCACATCATTACAGGTGATAAAAATGCCATCCGAAACATAAACCGGAGTGTAGAAAAATCAGGTTTAAAAACACAGGATTTGGTTTTGCAACCTCTTGCATCTGCAGCCGCAGTAATGTGCGACCAGGATCTTGAAGCAGGTGTTGCCATTGTAGATATTGGTGGCGGTACCACCGACCTTGCAGTTTTTTACGAAGGTATTTTAAAGCATACTGCCGTAATCCCTTTTGGGGGCGAAAATATTACGCATGATATTAAAACCGGTCTCGGTGTTTTAAAAACACAAGCAGAGCAAATGAAAATACAGTTTGGTAGTGCGCTTGCAGACGAAACAAAAGCAAATGCGTTTATCACCATTCCAGGTTTGCGTGGCATGGCTGCTAAAGAAATTTCAGTAAAAAATCTTGCTAATATTATTCAGGCTCGCATGAGTGAGATCATGGATTTTGTTACATTTCATTTAAAGCAGGTTGGGTTAGATAATAAAATGTTGAATGGTGGTATTATCCTTACCGGTGGCGGTTCTCAGTTAAAACATTTGTTACAGCTTACAGAATATGTAACCGGTTTAAATGCACGAATCGGTTTTCCTAACGAGCATTTATCAGGTTCGCAAATTGATGAATTATCAAAGCCAATGTATAGTACTTGTATTGGTTTAATTTTAAAAGGTTACAACGATTACGAAAACAAGAACAGAAAATTCGATACCAATTTTATAAAAGTTTCAGGTACCGGCATTATGCAGGAAGCCCCTGTAGAAAATGAATTGGAAGAACTATGTACAGAGAAAGAACCGGAAATTATAAAACGCAAAAAAACAATTAAAGGTTTTATGGATAGCTTTAAGACCAATTTAATTGAAATGTTTAAAGAAGAAGAGGACGGGGAACTTTAAAAATATTACGAATTATTAATCACGAATTACGAACCCTTAAATTGTTGAGCACCCGTAATTCGTAATTATTAATTCAGATTAATAAAATCTTAACCATTAAAAAAATTACAACATGATACATTTTGATTTGCCGAAAGATCAGTCCTCTATCATAAAAGTGATAGGAGTAGGCGGCGGCGGCAGCAATGCAGTAAACCACATGTTTGCACAAAATATAGAAGGCGTAAATTTTATTATATGCAATACAGATGCGCAGGCAATTGCACTTAGTAATGTTCCAAATAAAATACAGCTTGGCCCCCACCTTACACAAGGTTTGGGTGCAGGTGCAAACCCTGCAATAGGCAGGCAGGCCACAGAAGAAAGCTTGGAAGAGATAAAAAGAATACTTGAAGTAAATACAAAAATGGCTTTCATTACTGCAGGTATGGGCGGTGGCACAGGCACAGGCGGCGCACCTATTATAGCAAAAATCTGTAAAGATTTAGGCATTCTTACTGTGGGTATTGTAACAACACCATTTGCGTATGAAGGCAAAAAAAGAATAGCTCAGGCAGAGGAAGGTATTATGCTCTTGAAAAACCATGTAGATACTTTACTTGTTATAAGCAACGATAAATTGCGCCACCAGTTTGGTAATTTAAAGATGAAAGAAGCTTTTAACAAAGCCGATGATATTTTGGCAACGGCGGCAAAATGTATTACAGATGTAATTAACAGTACCGGGCAAATCAATGTCGATTTTGCAGATGTTTGTACCGTTATGAGCAATGGCGGTGTAGCTATTTTAGGCAGTGCAACTGCCGATGGCGAAAACCGTGCATTTGCTGCAATTGAAAACGCCCTCACATCACCTTTGTTAAACGACAACGATATCCGTGGTGCAAAATGGATACTCATCAACATCAATTCTGCTGAAGGGGAACATGAGTTTACTATGGATGAAGTGGAGATTATACAGAACTATATTTTAGAGCAGGCAGGAGAAGATACTGATGTTATTTTAGGGCTTGGTTACGATAGTACATTGGGTGCACAAATAGGAATAACCCTTATAGCAACAGGGTTTGAACACAAAGATCCTTTCCCAAGAAAAAACGTAGTTAACGAAACCGCAAAACCATCAAACGAAAAAGTAGTAATGGAGCTGGAAATGCCAAGGCAGCCGGCACCTTTAGTTGCTGCAACTCAACCTACGCTTCAGTTTGAAGATAAGAGAAAAGAAACACCAACCTTTGAATTTGAAAATCCTGCAGATCCCATGATGCCTACAATGGCGCAGGAGAACAACGTAGAATTACCAAGTATAATTACTGTGGACAATTCTAATGAGGCGCCTGTGTTTTTTGAAATATCTTCATCATCAGATCATGTTCCGGTAATACAATTTGATACTGAATTTATAGCTCCAATACCAAAACAGGCTGTAAAAGAAAATCCACATTCAACCGAAGAAATAAAAAAAGAAGCTAGCAATAAAAGCCAACTTTCGTCGGGAGGCTTTCTGGTAAAGCCAACGCAAATTTATGCAGAGGTAAAGCCGGAGAATTTAAAATCCACACCAATCGATAAACCGCTGCCGGTGCAGCCTGCAATACAGAACGACGAACCTGTTATGGAGATGCAGCTGGTAGTAAAAGAAAACCTAGAAACGGCGGAGGATAAGCCTCTGGTAAAGTTTCAAACCCAGCCTTTTATAAGCAAACCCGTTGAGGAACCTGCAATGCAGGACGAAACAGAGGAGCTTAGGCGCCGGGCATCAGAGCGGATAGCAAAATTGAGAAATTTATCTTTCAATATTAACGCAGCCGATCCGAATAATGAGTTTGAAACTGTACCGGCATACCTCCGTCGTAATATGGAAATCCACAACCAGATTGCAGATGTAGAAACTTTTTACAGCAATTATACCGTCAGTTCCGACGATAAAAATCAGGCAGATATAAATTCCATTAATAACTTTTTAGACGGTAAAAAACCCGACTAGTAACTCGCTTCCTTTAAAGCCCATGTGGCTTCAGCAAGTGTGTGTTTGTGTCACAGTTTGTGTAGCCCCTTTTCAGTAAAATGATAAGGGGTTTTTTTATTCCCCTCTCTTTGAGGGGTGGCCTTTAGGCCGGGGTGGTTTATTTATAAAAAAGAAAAATTAGGAGCATGGGCAAAGTACAAAGCCAAACATTTGTATCGGGCTATGCGCTGCACTCTTTTTTGTTTAAAGGCAACAAAAAAGTATTTACACTACTATCCCGGATATGCGCAGCGGTAAATCTTTTTTGAACTTTGATGTACAATTTCCCTCCAGAGGAGGAGAATAAAAATATCCAACGCCAATGCCGCATCCCAATCCTCCACTTGTGAAAGAAGTATCCAAGTAATACTATTTCCAAATACTGAAATTGAGTTTCAATTTCTTCTTCAGTAAAAGGGTGTTCCAATCAATGAACAATACAGCGCATATTAAAATAAGCCCGAGCACCAAGCCTGTAATTGTTTTCCAGGATATAAATCCATGCATCATATCAATTGTATTTTCAGCAGCATATTTCCCCAGATATACCATTACCATATCACTGATAAATTTGCCCACAAAAAAAGGCGGTATCACAACCATGGGTTTGATTTTTGCCATTGCTATCGCTGTAAACAAGGGTGTGGTTGGAATGGGGATTAATGTATAAATAAAAACAAT
>JAYTCO010000518.1:0-2658 GCA_043736415.1 Ferruginibacter sp.
TGCCGCAGTTTGCGGTATCGAAAAAACCATCACATTCCACATTGCCCGCCACTCTTTTGCTACAACAATTACTTTACAAAATGATGTGCCCATTGAAAGCGTTTCCAAAATGCTTGGCCATAAATCTATAAAAACTACACAGCATTATGCAAAAGTTTTAGATAAAAAGGTGAGCTCAGATATGCAAATTTTAAAGCAGAGATTATTAGCTGAAAAAACGCCCTTGCAATCCAAAACCGCTTAATCAACAATTATTGCATAGTAACAAATAGTGTCATTATAAGATATAATTTATTAACATTATTAAATTGTTAAGTGCAAAACCTATTAAAATAAACTAATTTAATTAGCGTAAATTTACTACAGATATTAGTTAGTATTTATACGCTTAAAAAATTAAATAAATGGAAATTGAGTTTATTACCAAAGCCGACTTTCAATCATTCAAAAATGAAATAGTCGAAGAAATCAAAAAAGTTTTAAAATCATCTGTTAATGATGAAAAGGAATGGCTTAAAACTGCCGAAGTGCTAAAGTTTTTAAGTTGCTCTCCAGGTACATTACAGAACTTAAGGATAAATGGCAGCCTGCCATATTCCAAAACAGGTGGTACAATTTACTATCTCCGTGCAGATGTTTTAAAAATGCTCACCAGCAATAAGAATCAAGCTGCTTAGTCTCAGCAAAACAATCACTCTTTCTTACCGTTCCCGGTAAAAATTACAAAAAACAAGTTCATGCAAAAAAAATGTGTTTTTAAACGCAGTGGCTTTGCTATGTCCCTATAGTAAAGTAAATGTGCTGCATTTCTTTCTCAAGTTGGTTTAAAAAGTAAAATTATGATACAGTTAATACCTTCAAATCTTGATATAGTTAATTTCATTAAGTGTAATCCTCCTGTAAATATTACTAATTTTTGCAAGGACAAAATGATTTATATAATTAGCCTTGTAGCTGCAATTCCCGCTACAAATAAAGATCTTGAAATAAAAAATGGCTTTGTGCCTATCCATTCTACGTTCTTAAAATCAAAAGTAAAAAATTATAGAGCTTATATAGATTACCTCCTAACACATAACATCTTTCAAACCAATAACCAATATATCATTGGCAAAAGCTCTAAAGGTTATAAGTTCAGTGCGCTTTATAATACAACTGTTGAGTGTGTAAAAATCTATAATAAAAGTTTAATTAATAAATTAAAAACTCACAGTGTATTTTCTGTAAACATGCAAAAAAAATACAATCATTTATTAAAGTGGTACAATAAAGATCTGCAAATTGATTATGATCTTGCTCTTAGATATATTAAGGAAGATTTAAATAGAAAAATTAAAAATCCGGCACTTAGGGATTTTGATAAAAAAACAAAGCAGTTTAAAGATCCGCAACAGCAATATAACAGTGCGCTGCTTAATTTAGAGAGAATAAATTCAGGTGAATTTTATCTTTCAATAGATGCCAATGTTTTTAGGCTGCATTCAGCAATTTCAAATTTTCGTAGCGAGTTAAGACATTGCATTTCTTATGGCGGCCGGAAATTGCTCTCTCTTGATATTAAAAATAGTCAACCATATTTAAGCACGGTTTTATTAAATTATTTGGTTTGGTTAGCCTATATAAATAATAACTTAAATGATAACAACTTATTAAATGTTATTATAAAAGATATAAAGGGTAGGTTATTCAGCACCAACAATACAATAAATTCTTACGTTATGTTGGCCCAATCAGCTGCAATGCAACCCAACAGTGATTTACAACGGTTTATTACACTTGTTCAACAAGGCAAATTTTATGAATATTTAGAAGAGCAGATTGGCAAAGAATTGGGTATTGAATACAAAGACAGAAAAAAGGTAAAAGAAAGTGTTTTCCAGGTATTATTTACAGACAATCGTTTTCTTGGTCAAGAAGAAGCAAAACCTAAAAGAATCTTTAAAAATTTGTTTCCTACAGTTTATGAATTGTTCAGTAGAATTAAGAAACTTGATAAAACCAATTTGCCTCGCCTGCTGCAAAGATTAGAAAGCCACCTTATGCTTTTAGTCATCAGCAAACGTATTGCAAAGGAACACCCTACTCTACCAATATTCACAATACATGATAGTATTGTAACAACAGAAGGAAATGAATTGTATGTACAAGGTTATGAAAGAGGAATTGGAAAAAGCCATTGGCTTTGCTCCTAAGTTTAGTATTGAAGAATGGAATCCTGCTTTACTTAAATTTAGAGATGGGGCTGATTTTTATGGGGAAGAAAGAATTGCCATCTAATAAAAAATTGCAACTCCCAACCCGCTTGCAACAATGCTTCAAAAATAGATTACACTTTAAAAAAACTAATAAAGTACTTTTGTAAATGATGAAATTATTTAATCTCATAATGGCATTAATTGTTTGTTTCGCCAGTGTTATGCCATGTGCTGACAGTGCAGCAGCAGTTCATGTGAGTAACAGGGTTGAAATTTCAGCCAGTCATAATGATTCTAATCCCAGTGACAAAGATTTATGTTCTCCTTTTTGTATATGCACCTGTTGTGCAGGTTTCGCATTTGCCCCTACATCACATTTAATTGAATGTATTAAACCATTTAATAGTTTAAATACACTTCTTTACATAAATGCAAATATTGAGAGCATCTCATTACCTATTTG
>JAYTCO010000519.1:0-15176 GCA_043736415.1 Ferruginibacter sp.
ACAAAACCAAGTTCTTTTGCATGCAGCGCCTGGCGTGGACAAATGGCAAAACAGTTTTCTACAAACTGTTTGTATTTGGTGTAAATAGTACCTTTTACAATTTTTTCACCCCCATAAAAATCATCGTTAAAAAGTGGATGTCCTTTGTATTGCATGTGCACCCTGATTTGGTGCGTACGACCCGTTTCCAGCCTGCATTCTACGAGAGAAACATAATTAAAATTTTCCAGCACTTTATAATGTGTAATGGCTTCTTTACCATAATCGCCTTCTGGATATACAGTAAATAATTTTCGTTGTTTTTGGCTGCGACCCACATGACCGGTGATGGTTCCTTCGGGTTCGTCGAAATTGCCCCAAACAACTGCGTTGTACCGGCGATGAACTGTATGGTCAAAAAACTGTTTGGCCAGATCGCTCATAACCTTCTGCTTTTTTGCCACAACAATTAAACCGCTGGTGTTTTTATCTATGCGATGCACCAAACCGTAACGGGTTAATTCTTTCTCATCAATTTCAGGACAGTTATGTTGTAAATGCCATGCCACAGCATTTATCAATGTATTATCAGGGTTGCCACTTCCGGGATGTACAACCATGCCAACAGGTTTGTTTATGATCATCAAGTCATCATCTTCAAAAACAATATTTAGTGGAATATTTTGCGGAAGTATTTCTGAAGATTCGGGAGAATTGGTATCATATACCACAATTTTATCACCGGGCCTGGTGTTGTAATTTTTTTTAATGGGCTTATCATTTACGAGCACCATTTCATTTTCTATAGCCTGTTGAATTTTATTTCTTGTGGCCCCTTCAATTCTCTGCATTAAAAATTTATCGACCCTAATGGCTTCCTGCCCTTTGTCAATTATAATTACATGTTTTTCGAACAACTCGTCTGAATCGCTTATTTCGTCGTTTATTATTTCTTCGTTTATCATAGTTTCTATTTTGATAGATATCAAGCCAAATACCTAACTGCCAACTCAAATCTTATCTTTGCAAAGTAAAACATTTTAGTACTGTATGCAATCTGTAATATTTAAAGATTTAGGCTTAATTGATTATAAAACAGCATGGGATTACCAGGAGAAATTACTTCAGCAAAATGTTGCCGTTAAGACAGCGTTGAGGAATGATCCTTCTTTGACAACTAAAATTGATACGCAGCATTACTTTTTGTTGTGCGAACACCAGCCCGTTTACACATTGGGTAAAAGCGGTGACATGAAAAATGTTTTGATGAATGAGGACGAATTAGATGCTGCAAATATTCAGTTTTTTAAAACGAACAGGGGAGGAGATATTACTTTCCATGGTCCTCAGCAAATTGTTGGTTACCCTATTTTAGACCTTGAGAAAATTTATACAGATATAGGAAAGTACTTAAGAAATTTAGAGGAAGTTGTAATATTAACTGTTGCAGAATACGGTATAACAGCTGGAAGAAGTGAAGGTGAAACAGGTGTTTGGATAAATCCGGATATTAAAGGGGAAGAAAGAAAGATATGCGCCATCGGTGTACGTTGCAGCAGATGGATAACCATGCACGGCTTTGCTTTAAATGTAAATACCGATCTTAATTATTTTAAAAATATTATTCCCTGCGGGATAGAAAATAAACAGGTTACATCTATTGAAAAAGAACTTGGAAGAAAGATAGATTTTGAGGAAGTAAAAGAAAAAATAAAAAAAAATTTTATAAAGGTTTTTGATGTTGAATTTTTAAATGAAGAAACGGAAAGGTTATAGTTTTTTTACCTCTTTTAAAATCTGAAATTTATTGTTTTCAATTAAAAGCCCGTTTTCATATAATTCAAACCTAAACCATCCTGTATGTACAAAATTTACTTTTTCAATAATCAGGTATTCTTCTTTTAACTTGGTAAGCTCAAAGAGAAATTTCTCCGTTTCATCAAAAAACTTTACGCTGTATTTTTTTGTTTCAGCGTTTACTAAATGTATAATAATATTATTATCCTTGGCAGTGAAAATGGTATTGCTCGGATAAGTAATTTGAGGCTTTGAAGGTGGAAAAACAATGCCCGAATCTTTGTTGGAAACCAGCCATGGATATTTTTCAGATAATGCATTATCGGCTGCATAGAATTCCTTTACGGGTCTTGCAGAAGCGGTAATAATATACGATCCACCTTCAAAAGAAACAAAAACCCTGTAATACATTTTATTGTAAGGAAAGTTTGCATCTGCAAAACCATTCTCTCTGCTTTGTGGGCTCAGCACACTTCCTATAGTGGTATAATTTTGTAAACTGTCGTAAGATCGTTGTATGTTGAGTGCTGTAATTGGTTTTGTGTAATCGTTTATCCAGCTAACAACAATTTTATTATTCAGATTTTTTACCTGTATAAATGGCAACGGTTTATCCTGTGCAAACAATATATTTGAAAGGATAAAAAACAGCGGCAATAAAAAAAATGGTTTCATCATAGTTTGATGGAGATCGATGCAAATATATATTCTAAAGTTTCGGCTAAATTATTTGCAACTTCAAATGCTGTTAAAGATTTTTAAAAAATTAAAGTGCCTTGCGGCAATGATTTGTTTCCCTGTAGCCCTCCTGTATGAATGCAAAGAATATTGCTTCCATCTGTAAAATAGCCACTGTTTATTTTATCATATATGGCATACATCATTTTTGCGGTGTATACAAGGTCAGTCGGTATTTGGGTTTCAGCATAAAATGAATTCATAAAACTGATAAGTTCTTTTGTATGTTTTGCATAACCGCCAAAATGATAATCACTAAATACAATTGGAATTTTATCTGCAGCTACACCTAAATAATTTAATCTTTCAGCAATATCCATCATATTTTTTATTACGGGAATTGCAATAATTTCCTGATCCATTTTTTTCTTTAACAGCAGTCCTGCAAGTGTTGTAGCCGTACCAACAGCCGTGCATATATATGAGAATTTGTCGGGTTTTACAAATTCCATTATTAACGATGCACCTTTAGCGCCTGCTGCATGATATCCGCCTTCAGGCACCATTGTAAAATCACCAAAGCTATTTTTTAAAGCATCAATATCTTCTTCATTGCTGTCAAAATTTTTATAATTCTGCCTGCTTATAAATTTTAAATTCATTCCAAGATCTTTGCATCTTGCCAATGTGTGCGATAATATTTTTGGTTCTTCTCCCCGTACAATGCCAATTGATTTAATTCCTTTTTGTTTGCATAAAAAAGCTGTGGCTACCAGGTGGTTTGAAAAAGCTCCGCCGAAAGTTAGTAGTGTTTTGTGTGAGGAAACTAAGCATTCTTCAATAAAATAATGCAGTTTAAATATTTTATTGCCTGAAACATCTTCATGTATTTTATCAAGCCTTGCAAGGGTAAGACGAATGTTTTTTTCTTTAAAACTATTATTGAAAACATTATCAAAACTTATACTTTGACTGCTTATATCCATTTGAGAATTGAGTTTTTGTGGGGATTTCTACATCTTTTATTCTCCTTCATTTCCTCTATTTTTGTTAAGGGATGGATTTTTAATAAGAGGCAGCTGTAAAATTAAGATTTAAAAAAATATTTACAGTTCTATAAAAATATTTTAAATAAAATATGAAACCAACACTTTTAATATTGGCAGCAGGCATGGCAAGCAGGTACGGTAGTATGAAACAGACGGAAGGTTTTGGGCCTGACGGAGAAACAATTATGGATTATTCCATTTATAATGCAATACGGGCAGGTTTTGGTAAAGTAGTGTTTATTATAAGAAAAGATTTTGCTGAAAATTTTAAAGAAGTTTTTGAACCAAAACTTAAAGGTAGAATTGAAGTTGATTATGTTTATCAGGAGCTGGAAGATTTCGTGGATAAGATTCACATGCCGGAAGGAAGGACAAAACCTTGGGGAACAGGACATGCTTTGCTGTGTGCGAAAGAAAAGGTTAAGGAACCCTTTGCAGTTATTAATGCTGATGATTTTTATGGCAAAGATTCTTTTGAAAAAGCCGCTGATTTCTTAATAAACAAATGCGACGAAAATACCTCAGCAATTATTGGTTATAAATTAATAAATACATTAAGTGAGCATGGTACAGTAAGCCGTGGCGTTTGCGAAGTAGATGAAAATAATTTATTGACGGTAATAAATGAACGAATTAAAATTTACAAAAAAGAGGACGATGTGGTTTTTGAAGATGGTTCCAATTTGACTGTATTAAAAGACGATACAAATGTGTCAATGAATTTTTGGTGTTTTCATCCCTCTGTATTCAATATAACAGAAAAGCTTTTTGCTAATTTCCCCAAAAATAATATGGAGAATATTAAGGCCGAATTTTTTATCCCCTACATTGCAGATTTTATTTTAAAAAACCCGAATAGCAAAATACTTGTTATCCCTACAAGTTCGCAGTGGTTTGGCGTTACTTATAAAGAAGATGCTGCCGGAGTAAAAGAAAGTTTGTATAAGCTGATTGAAGCAGGTGAGTATCCGGATCGTTTATGGGCATAGGTTTTCAATTTTATTTTATAAAAAAAGTCCGCTAAAATTACAGCGGACTTTTTTTGTAAAAATTTATAATGCTTAATTTCCTTTTATCATAAAAACATAATCTTTCATTTTTTCAACCTGACCAGGACGGTCTAAGCCTTTTAAAGAAGGAACAGCGTTTATTTTAATTTTTTCATTGTCTTTTAATTTTCTAACGGCTTCAATTGCACGATAAATATTTGCAGATTTAATTGCATAAACAACCCCTGTTGCATTTGTTTCAATACTTGTTACTATACCAATCAATTCTCCATTTTTGGTAACCACCGGTGAGCCGCTGTTTCCTTCATTTGCGGCTGTACTTATCTGGCAAAAAACCGTATCCATCAAATATCCATTTTTAGCACTTACATAACCTTCACCATAAACAATTTCCTGTTTAGGATAACCTAACATAAATATGGCCTCACCCAATTTAGCTGCAGATTTTCTGATAGAATAAGGCAACGGAGGCAAACGTTTAAATGATGAATCTGTAATTTTCAAAATGGCCATATCATTTAATATATCTACATAAACAGTACTTGCATTAAATTGTTCTCCATTATTGTTTTCTACAATAAGATGATGAGATGCCTCTTTTATAACATGTGCATTTGTTACAATGTAATTGTTATTAGCATCAACCAAAAAGCCTGTAGCTCTAAACCGTGAATCAAAACCGGGTTTGGTTTTTTCAACAACTACACCACTCTTAACAATCTCGTTTAGTTTGTTTTCTATCTTGCGTGTCTTTTCTGCTTCTTTGTTTATTTTATCTACGAGTGGTTTAATATTTGTTTTTTCGCCGGTGTTAACTGTTGAAACTGCAGTAGCAATTAATAAGGAAACCAAGCCTGCAATAGAGGCGGCAACAGCAATATCTTTTTTGTAGCGCTGCCAAAGCTGTATAATTCTTGATGGAGCCGGTGCTGCTGATCTTGAAAGAAATTCTTCCTTCGATAGTTTATTCTCCACATCTGCAAGCAATGATTTAAAATTCTTTTTATGGCTGTAATCTTCCAGTTGGTTTAAAAAGAAAATTTGTTCTACAACGGCCTGATCAAGATCAGGATTATTTCTTCTTAAGTCTTCAAAATAAATTTTTTCTTCTGCTGACATTTCTCCTTTCACAAATCTTTCCGCAGCATCAATAAGTAAAGTATCTTCCATTAGTCTGTGTTTTTATACTGTGCAAAAAACAATTTCTTTAATCGCACAAGGCATTTATATTTTTGTGTTTTAGCATTATCAGCATTTGTATAACCAAATTCCTGCGCTATTACATTCATATGTTTTTTTTGTAGGTAATAAGCCTGCAAAAGACTTTTACATGGTTCTCCGATTTTGTTCATTGAACTTTCCATTAAATAAAAATCATTCTGCAATTTTAAATGGCTTTCAATTTCATCTTCAACAAGTATGGTTTCTGCAAGCCCATCCGCTTGGGATATATACCGTTGCTGTTGTTGTAATTTTTTCAACCATAACCGCCTCGCCACAGAATATAAAAAAGTTTTTAAAAGACATTGCAGTTCAAAATTCCCCTTTTTTATTTTCTCATACAACACGATAACTGTTTCCTGAAAAAGATCTGCTGCATCGTCGTAATTACCCGCATTTGCTAAAACCATAGATTGTACCATCGTATAATACTGTCTATATAATTGTTCAATAGAGCCCTTATCTTCAGCGGCAATTCCTTCCAGTAATATTAAATCTTGTTCTAATGTACTCACCTGGTATTAGTATTTATTAATACAAATTAATTGAATTAGTAACCCAATCCTTTTTAAAAATAAATTTTAAATATATGGGTTACCTTTTTTAACTCGCAGTATTAATAATCAAATTATAATTTTAAACTTAACAAACACACAAAATGAAAAAAATTCTTGCAATCGCAGTTATCGCGGCAACATTTACAGCATGTAACGATAAGAAAAAATCAGAAGAAACTATGGTTACAAAAGATACAACTTTGGTTGTAACTAAAGATACTACTGTGATTTCTAAAGATACCATGCCAGTTGTAACAACAACTAAAACTACCGTTGATACTTTGAAAAAAGTTGAAGGTAAAATGAATGAAAAGAAAGTGGAAGTTAAAAAACCATAATTCTTTAATAAGATTCTTTTGACAAAGCAATCATGGCCATTCCGGTTTTCCGGAGTGGCTTTTTCTTTTTTTGTAAATAGACAATTTTTTATAACATACTCATAGTAACTTTACAATTTTACAGCAAAGAAATATTACAATCAATGTATTGTGGTTTTATGAATAAGGTATGAGAACTTCACAAACAGATTTTTCGGGGCAGACAGTTACTAACTATTTTGATGCATCTTTTAATGCTATAAAAGACTTTTACGATATTAAAAAGATTTTGGTAATTACTGAGGAGGATATTTACCTTTTACATGCCGAAAAATTTGAAGGCTTTAAAGTTCTTTTAATTGAAGGAAAAGAGAAAAATAAAACTCAGGATACTATAAATTTTATAATAGATAAACTACTTGAATTTAATATTGATAAATCATGTTTACTTGTTGGTGTTGGTGGTGGGGTTATAACTGATATGGTCGGTTATGTTGCAAGTATTTTTAAGAGAGGTATAAATTTAGCGCTTGTGCCTACAACAGTTTTGGCTATGACGGATGCCGCCATTGGTGGTAAAAATGGAATAAATATTGCCAAATATAAAAATATGGTTGGCACTACTTACAGGCCATTATTTATTTTATATGATTACAGTTTTCTTAATACACTACACAGAGCTGAATGGATTAATGGGTTTGCCGAAATAATAAAACATGCATGTATAAAAGATGCAGCAATGTTTGATGAACTTGAAAAAAATAATATTGATTATTACATAAATAACAAAAATGCTGCTGCTCAATTGATAGAAAAAAATGTTGCTATAAAAACTGCTGTGGTTGTTGCTGATGAGTTCGAAAAAGCAGATCGTTTTCAATTAAATTTTGGACATACTTTTGGGCATGCAATTGAAAATTTATACAGCCTTCCGCATGGCTATGCAGTTAGTGTAGGTATGGTTATGGCTGCAAAAATATCAGAAGAAATAAATAATTTTGAAAGCACTTCGGTGAATAAACTGAAAAAATTGCTTGTACAATACGAATTACCTATAACTCAAAAAATAAATAAAGCCGAAGTATTGGAATTATTGGTAAAAGATAAAAAGAGAGCAGGCGAAGCCATCAATTTTGTTTTGCTCAATAAAATTGGTGAGGGTACAGTTAAACAATTATCATTTCAAACCATAACATCACTTTTAGAACAGACTTTACAATGAGGGTAATTGTTTCTCCATCAGCAGCAACAGGAAGTTTATCAGCGCCATCTTCTAAAAGCAGCATGCAAAGAGCTTGCGCAGCGGCGCTTTTACACAATGGCACAACCATTATTTACAATGCAGGTATCAGCAATGATGATAAAGCCGCATTAAATATTATTCAACATTTGGGTGCCAAAGTAAAATATGATGTTGATAAAATTATCATTGAATCAAAAGGGTTTTCTGCTGCTGATAGTATTGAAAATAAATTAATTTCCTGCGGAGAAAGTGGCTTGTCATTTAGAATGTTTGCACCAATTGTAGCACTTTCATCTGGTACCGTAATTTTAACCGGATCAGGAAGTTTATTAAGCAGACCGATGAATTTTTTCGATGAAGTATTTCCGCAACTTAAAATTAATATAGAATCAAATAAAGGCTTTTTGCCATTGCATATAACAGGTCCTCTTCAACCTATAAATATTTCTATAGATGGTTCATTAAGTTCTCAGTTTTTAACAGGGCTTCTGTTTGCCTTTGGTGCTGCTGCAAAAGAAGAAGTTACCATCAATGTAAATGATTTAAAAAGTGGGCCATACATTGACCTTACTTTGGATGTAATGCGAAGATTCGGTTACAATATTATTAATAAAAATTACCGGCAATTTTTAATAAAACCTAAATCTGATATTGAAAATGTTGTAGAATACACTGTAGAAGGTGATTGGAGCAGTGCTTCTTTTTTATTGGTTGCCGGTGCGGTAAGCGGAACTGTAAAAGTTTTGGGATTAGATGAAACATCTGCGCAGGCTGATAAAGCTATTTTAACGGCCTTAAAAAGTTGTGGTGCTATTATTAATACAAGCGAAAATACAATTGAAGTTTGCAAGACTGATTTAAAGTCCTTTAAATTTGATGCAACGGATTGTCCTGATTTGTTTCCGCCCCTTGCTGTACTTGCTGCTTATTGTAATGGAACATCGATAATTACAGGAACACACAGGCTTGTTGCAAAAGAAAGTAACCGTGCCGAAACATTAAAAGAAATTTTTGGAAAGATGGGTATTGAAATTCTTCTTTTAAAAGATGAAATGCACATTACAGGAGGTGATATAAAATCTGCTGTCGTAACTTCTCATCACGATCATAGAATTGCAATGGCTGCAGCAATTGCGGGTTTAGGAGCGTCAGGACCAATTGAAATTGAAAATGCGGAATCAATCAATAAATCATATCCGCAGTTTTACAAAGATTTAAAAAAATTAGGTGCAGACATTAATATTATTGAAGAATAATTTTACATTATGAATAGTTTTGGTAACTTATTTAAAGTGAATATTTTTGGGGAATCGCATGGTCCTTCGGTTGGGATAACAATTGATGGTTGCCCTGCAGGTATTTCACTTTTTGCAGAGGACTTTGTTACAGATATTGAAAGAAGAAAGGGTGGGTCACAACCTGGCACAACTCCAAGAAAAGAAGATGATATTCCCATTTTTTTATCAGGTGTTTTTAATGATAAAACAACAGGAGCACCACTTACTGTAATTTTTGAAAATAATAATACCCGCAGCGGCGATTATGTAAAGCAAAGAGACGTACCGAGACCGGGCCATGCAGATTTAACTGCCTCACAGAAGTTTGGCGGTTACGAAGATTTTAGAGGAGGCGGTCATTTCAGTGGTCGCTTAACTGTGTGTCTTGTGGCGGCAGGTGTAATCGCAAAAAAAATTATCAGTCACACTTATCCTGATATTAATTGCGTGGCTACTTTATTGGAAGTTGGGGGAGAAACAGATATAGAAAATGGAATTGAAAAGGCAATGAAGCTTGGTGACAGTGTTGGTGGCATTGTTGAATGTGTTGTAAAAAATACACCTGTAGGTTTAGGAGAACCTTTTTACGACTCTGTTGAATCGCTTTTGAGCCATGCGGTTTTTGCTATTCCTGCTGTAAAAGCCATTGAATTCGGTGCAGGTTTTGCTGCCGCTAAAATGTTGGGTTCTGAACATAATGATGCCATTCAAAATAAAGATGGACGTACACTTACCAACAACGCCGGAGGTATTTCAGGAGGAATAACAAATGGAAATGACATCGTTTTTAGAATTGCAGTAAAACCAACATCTTCTACACCTAAACCGCAGCAAACTTTTAATAAAGTTTCTGAGGAAGTAGAAAGCTTTTCAGTAAAAGGGCGTCATGATCTTTGTATTGCTTTGCGTGTACCTGTGGTGCTGGAGGCGGTTACAGCTATAACATTTGTTGATTTGTTATTAAAAGAACAAAAGATAAAAAGAGTAATGTAAAGATTATTGATTTTACAATTGAAAATCTTATTGGCAACCTTTTTTATTTTAAGTATTCATTTTTTTATTATTGGAAATTGATTTGTTCTAAAGTACTTCCACCTCATCTACAAATAACCATGCGGCATTTCCTGCACCGGGATTTCCGTCTGGAATAATTCCATAATTTTCTGCTATAATTTTAATATAGCCGGCTTGAATTATTTTTTGCGAGGGTGAAAAAGTTATTTTATTTGTTACATTGTTGCTGTTGCCTTCAATTGAAAGTATTTCATCTTGCGGTAAAGTAAAGTTTACTCCGTCATTACTTATCCAAACTTTTATGCTGTTTTGTTTCGCAGGATATATCCAACTTGCCGTTCTGGTAAATGTGTGTAAACGGATTTCGGTAATATCTGTTACTATTCCCAAATCAATTGTTGCTTCCAGATCTTTGCCTAAAAATCCAACTATCTCTGCTGACCGTGCAAGGCCTTTAGTATTTTGTATACCATCTGCCAATGTAAATGCGCCATTGCCCGGGTAAGCTGCTGAAGGCTGGTTTACAAGGGTGATCTTTTTACCGGTGGTCTTGTTTACAGAAATATTTAAATCTGTTTTAAAAAGATATTTATAGGATGGCAAAGTAATGGCACCCCATTTTTCTCCTGTTTTTTTAGATTCTATTTCGCCCAATAATCTTATACCGTATTCGCCGGATTCTTTTATAGTTGCTGAAACAGAATCTGTAAAAATATTAAACCGACTTTTTGTTTTATTCCCAAAATAATAGGACGGCTTTTTCATTTTGCTGTTCACTTTTATTTGCAGACCATCATAATTTTCAGTAGGCAATACTTGTATCACAGGTTCGTAATATGCATTACTAAAACCAGTTTTCCAGTTTTTATATGTTCCAAAAACGGCAGGTAATCTCCGTTCAAAATCTTTCCAGTTTTTGTTTTCTTTTTTACTCCACAATACTTCAGCCAGTGCTGCCATACGTGGGAAAATCATGTACTCCAGTTTCTTTTCGTTTGCAATATATTCCGTCCACACATTTGCCTGTGCACCTAATATGTTTAGAGACTCAAGCTTTGTAAGTATCGCCGGTACAGGCTCGTAGTCATATACTTTTTCTACCGGTAAAAAACTGCCTATTGTTACACTGTCTTCATTACTGCTTTGCGAATGGTCAAAATAACAATGGCTGCCCGGTGTCATTACAACTTTGTGGTTTTGTTTTGCTGCTGCAATCCCACCTTCCGTACCCCGCCAGCTCATTACAGTTGCGTTTGGCGCTAGTCCTCCTTCTAAAATCTCATCCCATCCAATAATTTTTTTGCCTTTAACATTTACATATTTTTCTATTCTTTGTATAAAATAACTTTGCAAACCATGCTCGTCTTTTAAGTTATTGGCTTTTATTAATTGCTGGCAAAAAGGGGAGCGTTTCCAGTTTTCCTTGGGACATTCATCACCCCCAATATGTATATATGTAGAGGGAAACAGTGACATGACCTCGTCCAGCACATTTTCAATAAAATTAAAAGTATAATCTGTGGGTGCAAATACATCATTAAAAATACCCCATGTTTGCTGCACCTGTTTGCCTAGTCGACTGCCTGCCCATGCGGTTGTGGAATCTATTTGAGTATCCTCATTTGGAAAGCAACTGAGTTGTGGATAGGCGGCAATGGCTGCAGATGCATGCCCGGGCATTTCAATTTCCGGAATTACAGTTATGTATCTTTCGGCAGCATATTCTACAATTTCTTTTATTTGTTGCTGCGTGTAGTAGCCTCCGTAATGTATGCTGTCATTGCCATTTCCGGGATAACGTCCTATAATTGTACCATTTCTGTAGCCCCCAACTTTTGTTAATAATGGATATTTTTTAATTTCTATTCTCCAACCCTGATCGTCTGTAAGATGCCAGTGAAAAGTATTGTATTTGTAATAAGCGAGATAATCCAGGTATTTTTTAATATAACTAACGGGAAAAAAATGACGGCTCACATCAAGGTGCATACCACGGTAAGAAAACCTTGCCGCATCTTTAATAGAAACTTCTGGGATAAACAAAGTACGTTCCTCTTTTAATATTGGAACCAGCTGTAAAAGAGTTTGTATTCCATTAAATAATAAATCGTTTTGCTTAGCTTCTAATTTTATATTTTTCTCTGCTACATTAAGTGAGTAGCTATTACCTAAAGAACTATTCGCATCTATAACTAAATAGATACTATTAAAAAGAATAGGATTTTTAGGAGTACTTTTTAATATGTTTAATGAAAAACCTGTAAGATTTAAAATTTGTTCCTTAAGATATTTTGCAAGGCTTTCACTACTGTTAACGAAAACAATTTTGGTGGTCGATGTCAATGTAAATTTCCCTTTCCCTATTACAACATCATTGGGGTAAGGCACAACATTTATTTGATTTTGTGCAAAAGAAAATACACAACAAAACATTAGTGCTACAATACTAAACAGCTTTTTCATACTAATTTTTTAATACCGGTAAAATGATTTTGCTCATATTTTTTTTATCATGATAAATGCGGATCGTAGCTTTTTGAAAATCATTTTCATCCGCATCAGGAATACGCATAAATTTTTGAGGGTTTCTGTCAACTAAAGGAAACCAGCTGCTTTGTATCTGTATCATTATTTTATGACCTTTTTTAAAAGTATGTGCAACATCATTTAAATCAAATTTTACATTGGTAACCATATTTACTGTAAATGGTTTTGGTTTTGAAAAACTTTCTCTGAATTTACCACGCATAACTTCGGCACGCACCAACCTCTGTAAACCTGCCATTTCAGTGCCTTTTGCAACAAAGGATGGCGTAGGCTCATTAGCAGGAAGCACATCAATAAGTTTCACAATAAAATCCGCATCGGTTGTATTTAATGATACCTGCAAGTCTGCAATTATTTTTCCGGCAAGTGTTACATCTTTATTTAAAACATCGGTTTCAAATAAAATAACGTCCTTTCTTTCTGCGGCAAAACGCTGGTCTTCCGCCATGTATCCATTATTTCTGTTGCCCTGAATTTCTTTTGTATATGGAACCGGATTTGCGGGGTCGCTTACATATTCATCATAATTATTTACAGTAACGGGTTTGGTAGTGCTCAACTTTCTGTGAGGTTGTAAAAAATAAGTGGTTGCAATACTTTCCTTTGGCGGCCATTCTTTGTATTGTTTCCATTTGTTGGTGCCCGTTTCAAAAACTGTTGCTTCTGCAGTATTAAAATTGCCTTTGTCTTTTAAGTAATAATTAAAAAACATTGTCTCAAGACTGTCCTGATAATATTTACTGGTATTGCTGCCAAAATCATAAGTTGTAAATTTATTCCAGTTAGCGCCCGCCCATGCTCCATGTGTCCACGGACCCATAACAAGATGATTTTTATTTACCGGATTTTGTTTTTCAATAGCTTTATAAGTATTAAGTGCACCATATAGATCTTCTGCATCAAACCAGCCCCCAACCACCATTACAGCTGGTTGTATGTTTTTTAAATAGGGGCGGATGTTTCTTGCTTTCCAGTAATCATCATAAGTGTCGTGCTGCAAATATTCGTTCCAAATATAACTACGGTTATTAAAATATTGGGCAGACTGTGTGTTTTTTAAAGGCCCTAATTTTAGAAAAAAATCATAAGCATCTTCTGTTTTGTAATCAAATATTTGGGTGCCATAATTTTCTACCGGCCCGGTTCTTTCTTTGCCAAAATAATTCATAAAACTAAAATTATCCAATAAGAAAAAGGCGCCATTGTGGTTAGCATCATCTCCAATAAATTCATCTGTTACCGGCGCTTGGGGACTTACAGCTTTTATTGCAGGGTGAGCATTCGGCAAGGCTGCTGTGACATAAAACCCAGGGTAAGAAATGCCATACAATCCTGCACGGCCATTGTTGTTTTTAATATTTTTTACAAGCCATTCAACTGCATCATATGTATCGCTGCTTTCATCTACATCTTTGTTGTTGTTTTTGTTGATAATGTAGGGCGTTACCTCGAGGTTAATTCCTTCGCTCATGTAACGGCCTCGAACATCCTGATAAACAAAAATGTATTTTTCCTGCATCAGGTTTGTGTTGGGACCAATTCGGTTTGCAAAAGCAGTATCTCCGTAAGGCCCCGCAGAATAAGGCGTACGCTCAATAAGGAATGGATATTTTTCGGTTTCACTTTTTGGAATATAAATTATCGTTTTTAATTTGATACCATCTCTCATTACTATATTGGTATCAATTTTTATATAGTTTTCTACAACAAAATTATTTGTAACCTGCGCAGAAACCAGCCCCGAATAAAAAAATAAAAGGACAAAAATTATTCTGACCATATTAATTTTTTAAAACCGGAAGAATGAATTTGGTTTGATTTAAGCCGTTATGGTAAATTTTAATTGTTGATTTTTTGTAATCTTTTTCTTCCGCTTTATAAATGTTCATAAATTGTTGAGGGTTGCGGTCTGCAAGAGGAAACCAACTGCTTTGAATCTGTATCATTAAGCGATGTCCTTTCTTAAAAGTATGTGCAACATCCGGTAACGCGTATTTTACATTGGTGATTTTGTTAGGTGTAAATGCTTCGGGTTTTTCAAAACTGTTGCGGAATTTACCTCTCATAATTTCTCCTCTTACGAGCATTTCATAGCCCCACATCGGATAATCTTTACCGTTGTTTTTACTGCTATCCGGGTATGTAAAATCATCCGGAAACACATCTATTATTTTTACCACAAAATCTGCATCTGTAGTAGAAATTGCAGTTGCAATGTCAGCAATAACAGGTCCTGCAAGGGTTAAATCATTTTCTAAAACAAGCGTTTTAAAAGTAAGTACATCGGGTCTGCGTTCTGCAAAACGCTGGTCATCCGTCATGTATTCTCTTGTGCGACGGTTATGTACATCTTCCGTATATGGAACCGGGTGTGCAGGATCACTT
The DNA here is from genome assembly GCA_043736415.1 of Ferruginibacter sp. Classification (GTDB taxonomy): domain Bacteria; phylum Bacteroidota; class Bacteroidia; order Chitinophagales; family Chitinophagaceae; genus Ferruginibacter. The sequence continues at coordinate 15,075 of JAYTCO010000519.1, forward strand.
ACATATTCTTCAAAGAGATTTTTCGAGTTTTCTGCTTTAAAAGAAAGTGAGCCATTATCTCCAATAAATAAATTTGTACTGGCAACTTCTGCAGGTGGCCAT
>JAYTCO010000520.1:0-2657 GCA_043736415.1 Ferruginibacter sp.
GGGTTTAAATGTTTTACCTGCATCTGTACTTTTGTGCATGCCTACATTTAATGCGTAAACAATATTTTCATTTTTTGGATCAGCATATATTTTACTGAAATACCATGCACGCTGGCAAATATTTGCATCATCGGTTTGTTTTTCCCAAGTGTTGCCACCATCATCGCTGCGGTATAATCCTCTGCTTTTACATTCTATCAGTGCATAAATTCTTTCAGGGTTTACTGCGCTTACAGCAATACCAATATTACCTATCACTTCATTTTTAGGCAGCCCTTTTTTGTTCATTAAATTAGTCCAGGTTTCGCCGGCATCTGTACTTTTCCATAAACCACTTCCCGGACCACCACTTTCAAGACTGTAGGCAGTACGTTTTACATTCCATGTGCCTGCATAAAATGTAGAAGGATTTCCAGGTTCCATAACAAGTTCGGCGGCTCCCGCATTTGCATTAGCATATAAAACTTTGCGCCATGTTTTACCGCCATCTGTTGTTTTGTAAACACCACGATCTTCGCTCGAACCAAACAAATGTCCTATTGCTGCAACCCAAACAATATCAGGGTTTTTTGGGTGGATGATTATGCGGCTGATATGCCTTGTGTTTTTTAACGGAAGTATTTTCCAGCTTCTGCCTGCATCATCACTTCGCCAGATTCCATTAAGCCCTTCGCTGACATTGCCCCTTAAAGTTGCTTCTCCTTCACCGGCATACAAAATACTTTCATCGCTTGGTGCTAGTGCTATTGCACCAATTGAGCCACCAAAATATTTATCTGAAATGTTTTTCCAGTTGCTGCCGCCATCGGTGGTTTTCCAAACGCCACCACCTGTTGCACCAAAGAAAAAAGTGTTTTTATTTTTAAAGCTTCCTGCAACAGTACCGCTGCGCCCTCCTCTAAAAGGCCCAATCTGTCTGTATTTTACATTACTAAAAATGGCAGAATCAAAAGTAGCAGGGCTTCGTTTTTCTTTTTGTGCCTGCACTGTACACGCAGTAAATACTGCAGCAATACATAAAATAATTTTCATCATAAGCTGGTTTAAGAAATGAAATTTACGACAATGAAATGATGATATGAAAGGATGCCGAAATAAAATCAATTATTAGTGTTTATTTGATTTTTATTCTGTGGATTTTTATCAGCCTGATTTATATTGTACTCACAGTTTTCTTTTACCAAAGCAACATACATTTTTTGTCTGTAAAAATTTTTTTAATTATTAGCAATAAAAATAGTGGCTACAGCATTGCCTATAAAATTTTTGAGTGCACGGGCATCACTCATAAATCTATAAACATCTAACAATAATGCAAGCCGTTTAATCGGTATACTTTTACTGCAGAAAGTGTAGACGCAAGTATAATAAAACCTCTGTCTGTAAGGCCTGCAGCAACTTTTGAGGTGATCATAAAAAAACCGATGACAGTAAATATTTGCGCAGCAGATAAATCAACATTAAAAACCTGAGATAAAAAAAGTACTGCTGTAGAAAGTTAAATGGTAGTGCCATTTAAATTAATAGAATAGCCTGCGGTCACAATTAAACCAACAACAGGTTTGCTGCAACCCATGCCTTCAAGTTTCTCCATAAGCGAAGGCAATGCAGCTTCGCTGGATGAAGTATCCAACACGATTAGCAATTCTTCCTTTATATAATTTAAAAAACGAAAGATATTTATTTTATAAAAACGTAAAATAAGATTGGGTACAACAACCATTTTAAAATGAAAAGATTGTTGAATGTGCTGCGGCAAAAGTAATAAGGTTGACGATTATTAGTAAAGGAATGTAACAGTTGTACAGACAGCGGAGTAGGCTTCTAATGGCTCATCTACGGGTGAGCACCGAAGGATGATTGAAGTTGCGGTAAGGTTTAGGCGGGGTAAAGTAAGTTCGTCCTTAAAATACCAAAGACTTATTACAAACAAAAAATACAAACATGAATTTTAAATAAATTACATTTAAAGTTAAAACGACAAACAATGAGAAAAATAATTTATGCAGTGGCTTTTCTGATTGCATTTAATAGCTGCCAGACAAAAAAAGAAGGCAGTGAAAAAGCTCAAAATGGTATGCAGGCAGATAGCAGTTTTGCCAACGTACTGCAAAAATATTATGATGAGCGCATGCAGTTGTTTCCATTAGAAGCCACAGTAAATGGAGATACACTTCACAATGATATTTTGCCTGCAGATTTTACAGAAAGCTACCATGCAAAACTGAAAGATTTTTTTATAAAATACAATGATGCATTAGCCAAAACTGATACAACATCGTTTAATAACAATGACCACAAAAGCTATAATATTCTTAAATATGAAATAGATATGGAGCAGCGTGGTTTGACCTTAGGTTACTCTGGTAGTTCTGCTATGTACATGCCTTTTGACCAGTTTAACGGTACAACACTTATGCTTGGGCAAATGGGTTCAGGAACAGGCAACCAACCCTTTAAAACGGTAAAGGATTATGACAACTGGTTAAAACGTGCAACTGCTTTTTCTGCATGGGCTGACAGTGCCATTGTTTACTTTAAAAAAGGGATTGCAAATAAAACTGTTTTGCCAAAAAGTATTGTGGTAAAAATGATTCCGCAAATGCAAAATATGGTTACAGCGGAGCCAACAAAGAGTTTATTCTATGGCCCTATAA
>JAYTCO010000521.1:0-6226 GCA_043736415.1 Ferruginibacter sp.
TAAGCTATCTGCCATTTGCTCAAATTTAGCACGTGTTAATGATTTCACTAAATGTTTAGGGATACCATTAACAGGCATAATATATGGCAGGTTAATTTCGGAAGTAGTAGTACTGGATAATTCAATTTTTGCTTTTTCAGCAGCCTCTTTTAAACGTTGTAAAGCCATTGGGTCTTTACGTAAATCAATTCCTTCTTCTTTATTAAATTCGTCAGCTAACCAATCAATAATTAATTGGTCAAAGTCATCACCACCTAAGTGAGTATCACCATCAGTTGCTTTTACTTCAAATACACCATCACCTAATTCTAAAACAGAAACGTCATGTGTACCACCACCACAGTCAAAAACAACAATTTTCATGTCTTTGCCTTTTTTGTCCATACCATAAGCAAGGGCAGCAGCAGTTGGTTCATTAATAATACGTTTTACTTTTAAACCGGCAATTTCACCAGCTTCTTTAGTTGCCTGTCTTTGTGCATCATTAAAATATGCCGGTACAGTAATAACGGCTTCTGTAACTTCTGTTCCTAAATAATCTTCTGCAGTTTTTTTCATTTTCTGCAATACCATTGCGCTAACTTCCTGCGGTGTGTACATTCTGCCATCTATATCTATTCTCACAGTATTATTGTCACCCTTTACAACTTTATAACTCCAGTGTGTACTTTCTTCAGTAACCTCATCAAATCTTCTACCCATAAAACGTTTTACACTGCTGATGGTGTTTTGAGGATTGGTAATCGCCTGGCGTTTTGCCGGATCTCCAACTTTGCGTTCGCCGTTTTTTAAAAAGCCAACTACTGATGGTGTTGTACGACGCCCTTCATCATTTGGAATAACTACAGGCTCATTGCCCTCCATTACGGATACACAACTGTTTGTAGTACCAAGATCAATTCCTATTATTTTTGCCATAATGATTGTTTATTTAATTTGTATAAGTTGTTCAATCATTGTGCCAATGGAAAATTTGTGCAAAAATGGCAGGATATTGATTTTGAAAGGGTTTAAGTACGGCCTGAGTTAATTATGAAAAATTAATAGATAAAGCAGAGGACTGTTGTATTTATTTTCTTTTAAAAATGAAATCTTAATCAAGAACCTAAAATAATTTACTGTACAGCTTTTAATTAATTTTTAAACGTAAAATGTTTTTGTGTTAAATAACTTAACGTAACAATTATAAAGGTTGTAATAACCTGCGCCGTAAATGCTTCTAAATGCCACACTTCAACAAAAAGTTTTAATAAAAAATAATTTACTACCAGGTTCAAAAAAAAAGAAAGAAAATAACGAAAGAGTTGTACTCTTCCCCGCATAATTGAGGATGTGAAAACTACATATTTGTTGAGAAGGAAACCTACCAAAAAGCTAAATGTAAAAGATATAAATAATGCAGCATTGTGTGGTTTTAAAACCATCAAACCAAAGTCTGCATTTTCTTTTGTAAAAATATAATGGAAAGAAATATAATAAACAGTTAAGCCCATTAAAGTATTACCACCGCCGCAAGCTGCGTAACGAAAGGTTTGCAGCGGCATCAGCCTACGAAAGGGCGGATAAAACACATCAATAATATTTGTAAGAAACGTCAAAGGGAATTCGAAATTATGTTTTAGAATAAGATTGACTACAGACCATAGACCACAATTCACTCTAATTAATTTAATCACACCTTCGTTCTAGCCACTTGCCACTCACCACTTGCCAGTCTCCATTAACTGTATAGTTCTTCTTTTACTTCTTTCACTCTGTCATCAGCTAAATATTCATCGTAGCTCATCAATTTATCAATCATACCTTTTGGCGTAATTTCTATAATTCTGTTAGCCACGGTTTGCATAAACTGGTGATCATGCGTGGTTAGTTGAACAACACCTGGAAAATTTACCATGCTGTCATTGAAGGCAATAATACTTTCCAGATCCAAGTGATTGGTAGGTTCGTCCAACATCAATACATTGGGGTTTTGCAGCATCATTTTACTAAGCATACAACGCACTTTTTCGCCACCGCTAAGCACATTGGTTTTTTTCAAAATCTCATCTCCGGTAAATAACATTTTACCCAAAAAGCCACGGAGAAAATCTTCATCTACATCTTTTGTTTGGGGCGGTACATATTGACGAAGCCAATCCATTAAATTTAGCTGGCTACCTTCAAAAAATTCTGTGTTGTCATTGGGTAAATACGCTGTAGTAATGGTAGTTCCCCAAATATATTGCCCACTGTCAGAAGCCGACTTTCCATTTATCACTTCAAAAAAACTGGTAAGTGCCATTGGGTCACGGCTAAGAAAGGCAACTTTATCCGTTTTTTGAATATCAAAATTCAGGTTTTTAAACAGGTATTTTCCATCTACTTTTTTAGATAAATTTTCAACCTTTAAAATATCATTTCCTGCTTCTCTTTCGGGCTTAAATATTATACCTGGATATTTACGGCTACTTGCTGTAATATCTTCAAATACCAATTTATCCAATGCCTTTTTTCTACTTGTTGCCTGCTTGCTTTTACTTGCATTTGCAGAAAAACGTGCAATAAATTCCAGCAAATCCTTTTTCTTATCTTCAGCCTTTTTATTTTTATCGTTTGCCTGCCTTGCTGCCAATTGAGAACTTTCGTACCAGAAAGTATAGTTACCGGTATAAATTTTTATTTTACCCTTGTCAACATCCGCAACATGCGTACAAACTGCGTCTAAAAAGTGACGGTCATGGCTTACCACCAAAACAATGTTTTGATAATCTGCCAAAAAGTTTTCCAGCCATGCAATTGTTTCTACATCTAGGTTGTTGGTAGGTTCATCTAATAATAATATATCTGGATTACCAAATAATGCCTGTGCAAGCAAAACTCTAACTTTCAAATTGGCACTAATATCTTTCATTAAAATTTGGTGCAATTCATCTTTAACACCAAGTTCGCTAAGTAAAGTTGCTGCATCGCTCTCCGCAGTATAACCACCCATTTCGCCAAATTGCTCTTCAAGTTCGCCTGCCTTTATTCCATCTGCTTCGCTAAAATCTTCTTTAGAATATAATGCATCTTTTTGGTGCTGTATTTTCCACATTTTTTCATGCCCCATCAAAACTGTACTCAATACAGTTATCTCATCAAAAGCAAATTGGTTTTGGGCCAATACTGCCATTCTTTCGCCAGGCGAAATACTCACCGTTCCTTTGTTAGGCTCTAATTCGCCACTTATAATTTTTAGGAAAGTAGATTTACCGGCACCATTGGCACCAATAACTCCATAGCAATTTCCTTTTGTAAAACTGGTATTTACTTCATCAAACAAAACCCTTTTGCCATATGCAAGGGTTACATTATTTACACTAATCATAATTATCTAAAATGGGCGCAAAAGTAACCAATAAATAATAATTTATGTGTATTAAAAATTTAGCAATTAAAAAAGGTTCATAAAATTGTATCTACAAAAAAGTTTATACATGTACATAATGTTATTAAAATAGAGCCATTAGGGTTTTTCTGTTCTTTTCATTATTTTTGGCGACATGAGCATTCTAATAAAAATGCAGAAAGCTGTAGTAAATAGTTTAACCAACCTATACAGCCAGCCTTTTACAGATAAAGATTTTCAAATAAATCAAACCAAACCTGAATTTGAAGGAGATTATACCGTTGTTCTTTTTTCATTATTAAAAACTACCAAAAAAAGTCCCGAAGAACTAGGACAGGAACTTGGCAATGAATTAATAAAAAATGAACCTGCACTTTTTGAATCTTTCAATATTATCAAAGGTTTTTTAAATATTGTGGTAGCAGATGGTTTTTGGCTGGAGTTAGTCAATGATCATTACCGGGATATTTGTTTTGGTAAACATGCCATTAACGGCAAAAAAGTAATGGTGGAGTATTCTTCGCCAAACACCAATAAGCCCATTCACCTTGGGCATTTAAGAAATAATTTTTTAGGTTGGTCTGTTGCAGAAATTTTAAAAGCATGCGGTTACAAAGTTTTTAAAAGCTGTATTGTAAACGATAGGGGAATTCATATTTGTAAAAGTATGATTGCCTGGCAAATGTTTGCAAACGGCGCTACACCTCAAACTACCAACACAAAAGGCGATCATTTTGTTGGTGAATACTACGTAAAATTTAATGACGAATACAAAATACAGGTAGCAGCATTGGTTGCAACAGGCATTACTCAAAAAGATGCAGAAAAGCAGGCGCCGATTATGTTGTCAACTCAGCAAATGCTGCAGGACTGGGAAGCAGGAAAGCCTGACATTATAGAATTATGGAAAACGATGAACGGATGGGTTTATGAAGGTTTTGATGTTACCTATAAAAAAATTGGCAGCGATTTTGACAAAACTTATTATGAAAGCAATACTTATTTATTAGGAAAAAAAATTGTGGAATTAGGATTAGAAAAAAATGTGTTTTACAAAAAAGAAGATGGAAGCGTATGGATAGATCTTACGGAAGATGGACTTGATGAAAAACTTGTTTTGCGTAAAGATGGTACAAGTGTTTATATAACACAGGACATTGGACTTGTACAACAAAAAAATGATGAATACAATATTGATGAAAGCATTTATGTAATTGGCGACGAGCAGAATTACCATATGAAAGTGTTGAAATTAATTGCTCAAAAACTGGGCGTTGCTGCTGCAGATGCAATACAGCATTTAAGTTACGGAATGGTAGAATTACCAAGTGGTAAAATGAAAAGCCGGGAGGGAACGGTTGTTGATGCTGATGAACTGGTAGATGAAATGATAAATACTGCACGCAGACATACAGAAGAATTGGGTAAAGTAAAAGATTTTACGCCTGAGGAATTGGTGGAACTTTATAATACTATTGGTTTAGGCGCAATGAAATTTTATTTGCTGCGGGTTGATCCTAAAAAAAGAATGATTTTCAATCCGGAAGAATCAATCGATTTTCATGGATTTACAGGGCCTTTTGTACAATATACTTATGCACGAATAAAAAGTATTTTAAGAAAGGAAACTTTTGATGAAACACAAAAAATAACTTCTCCACTTTTAAAAAGTGAAAAAGATATTGCAGTAGTTGCTGAACAGTTTCCTTCCATATTATTAGAAGCAGGAAAAGAAATGGATCCATCAAAAGTTGCAGCCTACATTTTCACCCTTGCAAAAACATTTAATTCATTTTACAGTGAATTATCTATTGGCAAAGCCGAAAACGAAGAGAAAAAGCAATTGCGTTTAAAACTTGCTATGCTAACCGCTAATATTTTAAAAAGTGGTATGCAGTTATTAGGTGCGCAGGTGCCGGAAAGAATGTAAAAAGCAATGTGACAATTTGAAAATATGCAGATTTGAAAATGAGAACCCTGCGAAACTAGGCTTACTTTCTCTCTGCGGTAAGAATTAAATAAAAAAGATTAGGAAGAAAAAATGAAGAAAAAAATAACAAAAATTGGAGTGCTTACAAGTGGTGGAGATAGCCCGGGCATGAACGCTGCAATACGTGCAGTTGTACGTACAGGCATTTACCATGGTATGGAAGTGTATGGAATTATGCGTGGCTACAGCGGTATGGTAGAAGGAGAAATTCAAAAAATGGAAAGCCGCAGCGTAGCTAATATTATACAACGTGGAGGTACAATTTTAAAGACAAGCAGGTGTAATGAATTTCTCACCTCCGAAGGAAGAGCAAAAGCTTATAAAAATTTAAAACAGTTTGGTATTGAAGGGCTCGTGATTATTGGTGGAGATGGAAGTTTTAGAGGGGCCCAGATTTTTAGCAACGAATACGATATTCCATGTATTGGTTTGCCGGGCACTATTGATAAAGATATTGCGGGTACAGACTTTACCATTGGTTTTGATACGGCAGTAAACACCGCTGTTGAAGCAATAGATAAAATTAGAGATACAGCTGATGCGCATGACAGACTTTTTATAATAGAAGTTATGGGCAGAGATGCCGGTTACATTGCATTGCACAGCGGAATATCTACCGGTGCCGAGCACATTTTGATACCTGAAAAAAAGACCAGTTACATAGATTTAATATCATCATTAAAAGAAAAGCAGGGAAGAAAAAAACTTGTAAATCTGATTGTAGTCGCAGAAGGAGAAGAGTTTGGCGGTGCAGATGAACTGGCAAAACATATTAAATTACAAATACCGGATCAGGATCTAAGAGTTTGCATACTTGGGCATATTCAAAGAGGTGGAGCACCAAGTTGTTTTGACAGGGTAATTGC
>JAYTCO010000522.1:0-6202 GCA_043736415.1 Ferruginibacter sp.
ATAGGCAGCAATGTAACTATTGACAGGGCAACAATTGGCAGCACAATTATTAGAGATGGTGCCAAACTCGATAATTTATTACAGATAGCACACAATGTGGAAATTGGGAGCAATAGCGTAATAGCAGCACTAACGGGCATTAGCGGCAGTACCAAAATTGGCAACAATGTTATGATTGGCGGGCAGGCAGGCATTGCAGGCCATTTAACTATTGCCGATGGCAGCAAAATAAACGGACAAAGTGGTGTAAGTAAATCTATGAAAACACCCAACAAAGCTGTGACGGGCACACCGGCTTATGACTATACGGCATCGATGCGCAGCCAGGCATTGGTGAGAAAATTACCTGAATTTGAAAAACGTTTAAAAGAAGTGGAAGAAGTCATCAAAAAATTAGAAAATTAATTTGCTTTCTATAAATTATTTCAAATTCTATTTCCATTAAATGTTTGTAAACAGGTTTTATAACAGCTCTGTTATTTTTAATTGCCATATTTATTTAACAATCTTTTGATATAAAATTTAAAATATCTTTGCGCCAAACGGAAAACCCAAGGCATGGACATACTTTTTAATGAGAATAAGCAACATACGCTTACATCTGCCGCTACTATATCTGGTAATGGATTACATACAGGTATTATGGCTGATATGACGCTGAACCCTGCTCCCCCCAATTTTGGTTTCCAGTTTAAAAGAACAGATTTACCAGAAAGCACATCAGCTATTAAAGCAGACTGCGACCTTGTTACAGACACAAGCCGTGGTACTACTTTAGAAAAAGGTGATGTAAAAATTTCTACTGTAGAACATATATTAGCTGCACTTGTTGGAATGGGAATTGATAATTGCCTTATTGAAGTAAGTGGCCCCGAAATACCTATTATAGATGGCAGCAGCAAACCCTTCACTGAATTAATTGAGGCTGTAGGTGTTGCAGAACAGGATGCAATCAAAATATGGTATTCGCTTGACGAGCCTATCTCTTATTTTGATGAAGATAAAAATGCAGAGTTTACTGCAGTGCCTGCAAATGAATACCGTGTAACCGCCTTAATAGATTTTAATTCCCCGGTTCTTGGTACACAGCATGCAGATCTTAAACACATAAAAGACTTTAATAAAGAAATAGCACCGTGCCGTACTTTTTGTTTTTTGCATGAGCTGGAAGCGTTGCTGGAACACAACCTTATAAAAGGCGGAGATATAAATAATGCCATTGTGGTTGTAGACAAACCTATAACGCCTGAAGCCATGCAACGCCTCGCAAAGGCATTTGGCAAAGAACACATTGATGTATTAAAAGAAGGTTATTTAAATAACCTGGAATTACGTTTTAATAATGAACCTGCCCGCCATAAATTACTTGATGTTATTGGAGACCTTGCATTAAGTGGTTATCCAATAAAGGCGCATATAATGGCTAACAGACCGGGGCACAGCAGCAATGTAGGCCTTGCGAAAGTGCTGAAACAGCATTTTAAAAAAATGAGCAAAAATGTAAATGTTCCCTTTTATGATCCTTCTGTACCACCATTATATGCCTTAGATGAAATAGAAAAAATATTGCCACACCGATATCCTTTTTTGCTGGTAGATAAGATTTTAAGACTCAACGAGAAAGAAGTCATCGGTATTAAAAATGTAACTTTTAACGAGTTCTTTTTTCAGGGACATTTTCCAGGAAACCCAGTGATGCCGGGCGTTTTGCAGGTTGAAGCGCTTGCACAAACAGGAGGTATTCTTTGTATAAAATCAATGCCTGAAGGTGTGTACGATACCTATTTTGTAAAAGTAGATAACTGTAAGTTTAAAGTAAAAGTGGTGCCCGGCGATACCATGATTTTAAAAATGGAATTGATAGAACCGATTAGAAGGGGAATATGCACTATGAGAGGCAGCGTTTATGTAGGCAATAAACTCTGTACTGAAGGAGAATTTACAGCACAGGTGGTGAGGAGAAGTTAATTAAATTAGCTAATGATCCTAATGTGCTGATGTGCTAATGAAGAAGGCTGGCACATCAATATTTAGCATAAAGCATTATGTTTATAAATCATGAATTTTATAATAAACTTTGAATTAAAGGAATTAGCACTTTAGCATTTTAGTATTTTACATTCAGTCTAGATATTTAAAACGTTTGAAATTTATAATACATTTGAAATTAGAAAATTAGCACATTAGCTAATTAGCACATTACACTAAATGATACACCCACATACATATATACATCCTCACGCAAAACTGGCTACCAATGTAAAAGTTGATCCGTTTAGTGTAATACATTCCAATGTAGAAATTGGTGAAGGCACCTGGATAGGCAGCAACGTAACCATTATGGATGGTGCAAGAATTGGCAGCAACTGCCGCATTTTTCCTGGCGCAGTTATTTCTGCAATACCGCAGGATTTAAAATATGGCGGAGAAGATACAACGGTTGAAATTGGAGACAACACAACCATCAGAGAATTTGTAACCATTAATAGAGGTAGCAAAGCGACATGGACAACCAAAGTTGGCAGCAACTGTTTAATAATGGCTTATTGCCATATTGCACATGATTGTATTGTTGGCAACCATTGTATTATGAGCAACAATACACAGCTTGCAGGCCATGTAGAACTCGGCGATTATTCTATACTCGGAGGAATGTGTGCTGTGCACCAGTTTGTAAAAGTTGGTCAACACGTTATTATAAGCGGTGGTTCTTTAATTAGAAAAGATGTACCACCTTTTATAAAAGCAGGACATGAACCAATCAGCTATGCAGGTGTTAATTCTGTAGGGTTAAAAAGAAGAGGATTTTCGCTGGACAGCATCAATGAAATATTAAATATCTATAGAATTATTTACAACAAAGGACTTAATACCACACAGGCTTTAAATTATATCGAAGAAGAAATTCCTGCAACAAATGAACGGGATGAGATTGTAACTTTTATAAGAGACAGTGGCAGAGGAATTATTAAACGTCGCTTAAAAGGCAGCAATTTTGAAGATTAATATATTTTGAATATTCACCTCAACAATACCGGAAAAAGGTTTAACCGGGAATGGATTTTTAGGAAATTGGATTACCAATTTTTGCAGGGGAAATCATACGCCATAACAGGAACAAATGGTTCGGGCAAATCAACACTATTGCAGATTATTGCAGGTGCCACTTTACATAGTGAAGGAAAGATTGAATATTATTCAACACAACCAAATCAAATTGCGGAGAGTGAAAATGCTTACAAACAAATTGCTTTTGCTGCGCCTTATTTAGATCTTGTAGAAGAGATGACAGCTACTGAATTTTTTACATTCCACAATAATTTTAAACCTTTTACTACAGCCTTTGCGGAAATGCTGCAAGCAGTTGGTTTGCAAAAAGCTGCTGATAAACAAATACGCTATTACAGCAGTGGCATGAAACAGCGGCTAAAGCTTGCCCAGGCATTTTTTAGCCAAACAACCGTATTGCTGCTTGATGAACCTACTACAAACCTTGATGAAGAAGGCATTGAAGTGTACAAAAATTTATGGGTACAACACACCACCAACCGCCTGGTTATTGTGAGCAGCAATGATAAAACAGAGTATGAAAACTGTAGTGATGTTATTAGGATTGGTGATTATAAATAATGTTATGCTGTATATTTTTTGTAAAGTAACTCTGAAGAATTTAAATTTAAGTTTTAAAAACAATAGCACTATGTTGCCTTTTATAAAGCTTAAAAAAGATAAAATGCTGCGCATAGCAGGGATAGGAGCGGAAATACTTTTTTGTTGCCTTTGAACAAAAAAGATTGTAGTGTATAGCCCGTGACCGATGTTGGGGAAAGATTGGATTTTAATGCTCCTGAAAATAAGACGCCAGACAAAAGATTAAAGACAAAAGACAGGATTTATTAGACACAAGATATAAGTCATAAGACAATACTTTTTGACTAGACAATCAAATTACCTCCTACTCGCTATCAATAAATTCAGATCAGTGAATTTTAAATTAAATCTTTCGCTTAGGTGAAAATTGGTAAGTGAACCTTTAAATAAATATATGCCGCTGCGGATATTAAATTTATACCAAATCACATTATCAACGCCACCATCTTCGGCAGTTTCCAGCAGAAGCGGCATTAAAACATTGCTGATTGCCTGCGAGGCTGTGCGTGCAAATCCGCTTGGTATATTGGGAACGCAATAATGTATCACATCGTACTTTGTAAAAGTGGGTTCTTTGTGACTGGTTACTACACTGGTTTCAAAACAGCCGCCATGGTCAATGCTTACATCTACAATTACACTGCCTTTGCGCATGTTGCTCACCATTGTTTCGGTTACTACCATGGGTGTTCTTCCACCATCGTTGCTTAATGCGCCAACTGCAACATCGCATGTTTTTAACTGCTTAGCCAAAATTTTCGGCTCTATAACGGAGGTCCACAAACGGTCACCAATGTTATTTTGTAAACGCTTTAAACGGTAGATACTGTTATCGAAAATCTTTACACTCGCACCCATGGCGAGGGCTGTTCGTGCTGCATATTCGCCTACTATGCCGGCCCCTAAAATGATAACTTTTGTTGGAGGAATACCACTAATACCTCCAACCAAAACACCTTTACCGTTGTTTGCATTGCTTAAATACTGTCCGGCAATGAGCATAACGGCTGAGCCGGCAATTTCGCTCATGCTGCGTACAATTGGGTTGTGGCCGCTGTCATCTTTTAGGTTTTCAAAACTGAGTGCAGTTATTTTTTTTGCCATCATCTTCAACAGTATTTCTCTTTTCATTTCTGCCAGGTGAATGGGCGAAATAATAAACTGGTTCATCTTAAGCAACTCACAATCATCTAAACTTACCGGTGCACTTTTTACAATAATATCGCAATCGTATACCTGCTGTTTATCGTATAAAATTTTAGCGCCCGCTTCGCTGTAATCATTGTCAGTATAATTTGCACCGATGCCGGCGTTGGTCTCTACATTCACCTCGTGGCCGTTAGCAATTATTACACTTACCGCATCAGGCGTAAGCGCAATGCGGTTTTCGTTAAAGGAATCCTCTTTTGGTATGCCTATACACAACGATTCTCTTTTAGGCTTTATGTCCAGTGTTTCTTCGAGGGTTTCGTAAGTGAGGGAGGGAGATACAAAAGGTTTTGTGGTAGCCATGGGTTAAATTAATTGTTAAATAGTTTTTACCAAAAAAGTAAGTTAAATATATCTGTTTTATTTAGATACAATATTGCGTATAAAATTTTAATCCTAACAAGGATTGCATTTACTTTTTTGCCTTGATGCAAAAAAGTAACAAAAAAAATCAAGACTGTAGAAAAAAGGCTAAAAATTTGAACGCTTGTCTAAAATGAAATCAGTTACAACATTTGTGCTGTACCGAACATGAGTGCGACCTACAGGCTAAGTAACTTTTCCAAACATTGGTAACATCGATTTCATTTCTTAACGACAACCATTCAAATTTTTTTAACGCCTTTTTCTAAGGTCGCAACCTATTCTTCATAAAATATCTTAGAGATAAATTTATTATGGGAACAGGTAACATTAACTAACCAACTATTCTTGAATAACTAATCTCCTTTCATTATTCCCTGCAATTTCTATATGCACATGCAAAGTATCTTCAGGAAAAATAGCAGGGGCAATTTCCGGCCATTCAACCAGACACAAATTGCCGCTGTAAAAACAATCTTCCACTCCTGCATCTATTGCTTCCTTCACAGATTTAAGGCGATACAAATCTAAGTGGTAAATGGTTTTGCCTTCTGCAGTTGCGTATTCATTTATAATAGAAAACGTTGGACTGCTAACTGCATCTTTTACGCCGAGCTCATCGCACAAAGCATGTACAAATGTAGTTTTACCTGCGCCCATTTCGCCATGAAGTGCTATAACATTGGTATTTTTTACTGCACCTAAAAACGTAGCTGCTGCTGATTTTATTTGTGGAAGGGTAAAAAGTACATCCATGTTGCAAAGATAAATGGCAAATTAGTAATTGATTAACGCATATTGAAGATAATTTTGCAACATGCAAACGACGGAATTAAAAGTTGAGGGAATGACGTGCAGCAACTGCGCATTGAGTGTATCAAATTATTTAAAAAAAGAAGGTCTGCAGGATGTGCAGGTAAACCCAATTACGGGTGCTGTCAGTTTTACGTCTGCAGCTGAATTACCTATCACAAAAATA
>JAYTCO010000523.1:0-6202 GCA_043736415.1 Ferruginibacter sp.
AAATTGAGTGAAGAACTTAGCACCTTAATTACAGATAAAAAATTTGTTCCCGTTTATTACATGGGCAGTGAAGATGCTGATTTAGATGAATTGGGTGAGGTACATTTAAGCGGCACAAATTATAAATGGAATACTTTACAAACCGGGGCTGTTGGAAGGATGATGATTGACAAAGAATTTATTAAAATAATTAATGCTGTTGCGGGTCAGCTTTCTGTTAAAAAGTTTGGTGAAGAAATAATACATATTATTCGTTTGTGTTACAAAGAAAATGATACGGTTGAGAATGCTACGTTTCTGTTTGTTCACCATCTTTTTAATAAATACGGTCTTGTAATTTTTATGCCTGACAACCGAATTTTTAAGAACGGATTTGCGGGAGTAATAAAAAGAGAATTAGGAGAGCAGTTTTCTGAAAAAAAAGTAGCAACAACCGTAGCAAATTTTCCAAAAGAATATAAGGTACAGACTGCAGGCAGAGAGATAAATCTTTTTTATTTAAAAGATAATATCAGAGAAAGGATAGAAATAAATAGCAATGGATTTAAAGTTGCCAATACAAATTTATTTTTTTCTGCAACAGAAATGGAGTCAGAAATAAATACAAATGCAGAAAGATTTAGTCCCAATGTTATTCTTCGGCCCGTTTACCAGGAAAGTATTTTACCAAACATTGCTTTTATTGGCGGGGGAGGAGAGATAGCTTATTGGCTGGAATTAAAAGACGTTTTTAAGGAAGTAAATACTTTTTTTCCTCCGTTAATTTTAAGAAACTCATTTACCGTTATTGATAAAAAAACAGCAGATAAAATAAAATCTCTTGGGTTTATTCAAACCGATATTTTTAAAACTGAAAAGGAACTTTTAGAAGAAATAGTTTTGAGAGAAACTAAAATTAAGCTTGATATTAAAGAAGAGAAAGAAGCAGTTAAAAATATATATGATAAAATTAAAGAGGTAACCGCTGTAATTGATAACACATTAAATGGCCATGTACATGCATTAAAAACGCAGGCGCTTAATAAGCTTGTAATTTTAGAAAAGAAAATGCTTAAGGCTGAAAAGAAAAAGTTTGAAGCGCAGCAAAGACAAATAAAAAAAATAAAATCTCATGTAACCCCCGTAAATAATTTACAGGAAAGGGTAGACAATATTTTAGAATATTTAGCTGTTTATGGTGAAGACTTTATGGATATACTTTACAAAGAGCAGCCTTTATTTTCTAAAGATTTTACAATTTTAACCGAACAATAATTTTTTACATGGCAAGAATTCTGTCTATTGATTACGGGAAAAAGCGCACTGGTATTGCTGTTACAGATCCGCTACAAATAATAGCTACAGGTTTGCAAACAATAAATTCACACGAATTAATTCCATTTTTAAAAAATTATTTTATTATTGAAAAAGTTGAATTAATAATTATTGGGTTGCCCCTAAATTTAGATGAGACTGAAACACACGGCACAGCGCCTGCAAAAAATGCAATTGAACGATTACAAAAAGCATTTCCACAAATTCCGGTAAAAACTGTTGATGAAAGATATACTTCTAAAATGGCTGTACATGCTATGTTGGACATGGGTATGAAGAAAAAAGACAGACAGGTAAAAGGGAATGTGGATGTTATTGCAGCAACAATTATGTTGCAGACATACATGGAACACAACCAATAGAATTTTTATAATTTTGTATTAATAAAAAATAAGAAATAATATAACATGATTCTTCCCATTGTTGCATACGGCTCACCTGTTTTACGCAAAATTGCTGCAGATATTACCCCTGAATACGAAGGGCTTGAAAAATTGCTTGCAGATATGTGGGAAACCATGTATAACAGTAATGGCGTGGGTTTGGCAGCACCACAAATTAATAAGAGTGTACGAATTTTTACAATAGACAGCGAACAGATTTTTGAAAATGACGAGGATGGTGATACAGATGTTTACCCTGACAAGCCAGGATTTAAAGGCACATTTATTAATGCACATATTGTTGAACTTGATGGTGAGCCTTGGAAATACAATGAAGGATGCTTGAGTATACCCAAAGTAAGAGAAGACATTATGCGTCACGAAACTGTTACTCTTTCTTACGTTGATGAAAATTTTGGCGCACAACTAAGAACGTTCCGAGGAATTACAGCAAGAGTAATTCTGCATGAATATGATCACCTGGAAGGAAAACTTTTTATTGACCACATTAAGCCTTTAAAAAGAACGCTTTTAAAGAGAAAACTTGAGGACATCAGTAAGGGTAAAATAAAAGTTGATTATAGAATGGTATTTCCCAAATAATAAAATCTTATAAAGTTAATTTGTTAT
The DNA here is from genome assembly GCA_043736415.1 of Ferruginibacter sp. Classification (GTDB taxonomy): domain Bacteria; phylum Bacteroidota; class Bacteroidia; order Chitinophagales; family Chitinophagaceae; genus Ferruginibacter. The sequence goes on from JAYTCO010000523.1 coordinate 2,328, forward strand.
TTATAATCCATATCTTCATTTTATAAATTATATTTCAGTTTATATTTTTATCTATCCTCTTAAAGACTGCTTCCAAATAATCTTACGTACCGCTTGAAATACTTTTTCATTTTGAAGAGTTTATACCCTTTTTAAAGATGCAAAATAAATTTACTTTAGGATTTTAAATTGCCATAAAACATTGGACACATCCATAAAATGCTGGTGTTTACAGTACCACTTTTTTAAGTACACATAATACCTTACGGTTTTGTTTTTTAAAAATGAAACGCCAGAAAACGGGCAGGCACTACCTAAGTGCCTGTCTTTATTTTAAAAATAAAATAGAATTTGATAAAATAACAGATGCAAAGTAAAAAAAATGAAACGTTTTTAAATAATAACTTGCGTTATGAAATTTATTACGGCATTTTTTTTAATGATGTTAATTGTATCATTCACAAATGCTCAGACAACCGGAGATTCAACCATAGATGTTGGAAATAAAATAATTACCTTAAGCAATTTTGTAATTAATAATAAACTCAACGTACCTGCTTTTATTGAAAAAGTAAAAAATGATTCCAGCTTTTACAAAGCCTTTAAAAACCTGCGCATAATTAATTTTACTGCTATTAATGACATTAGAATGAACAATAAAAATGGTGCGCTTGATGCATCATTACACAGTCGTACAAAGCAGACTATAAAAAACGGCTGCCGTACCATGAAAGTGCTTGAAGAAAAAAGTACTGGAGATATGTACAACGATTTAAAAGAATTTAATTACTACACGGCAAATATGTATGCATCTATATTTTTTACAAAAGGTACCATTTGTGGTGAAGATAATATCGTTAATGGTACAGCATTTTCTACCGAAGGTAAAAGTGGAATGGAAAAGCACAAGGAGCAATTAAAAATGTTGTTTTTTAACCCGGGCAAAAGGATTAACGGCTTACCGTTTATGAGTAATAAAACTGCTATTTATGATGATGAGTTAGCAGACAGTTATGATATGAATATTGATTTTGAACGTTACAACAACACAAACTGTTATGTTTTTAAACAGAAAGTAAAACCCAACAGAAAAGGATCGGTGGTTGTTGATGAAATGAATACCTGGTTCAACGACAATACTTTTGAAGTTATGGCAAGAAATTATAGTTTGAGTTACGATGCGGGTGTTTATGATTTTAAAGTAAATATGGAAATACAAATGACGACAGTTGGAAACCTTACTATACCTGCCGTTATTAGATACACTGGTAACTGGAAGGCTATTTTTAAAAAAAGGGAGCGTGGTATTTTTACAGCAACACTTTCTGATTTTTATTAAAATTTTGATGGTATAACTTTTGATATTTTATTAAAAACCTACGCATGCAACTACAACTTCAGGTTCAGTATTTGTTTTTAATTTCCATCCCTATTGCATGCATTGCATGGACAGTAACACACGAAGAAATTTTTAAAGAGCCCCGTGATTACTGTCAAAAAAAATCTGAAAATAGCAAAAATATTGTCGTTAAAAAGTTTTTTTACCTGTTTACCTGTGAGTATTGTTTCAGTCATTATGTAACACTGGCTTTTTTAATTATCACAAAACTGCATTTAGGTTTTGATGATTGGCGTGGGTATTTAATTAGTGGATTTTCTTTGGTGTGGGTTGCAAATCTTTACATGAATGTATTTGCAATATTAAGAATATATTCCAAAAATGAAAAAATAGATGCCGATATTAAAGAAGTTGAATTAAAAGAAGTAAAAGAACAAAAAACCTTTTAATGAAGTTTTTCAATTTGATGCAATAAATCTTCAAGACCATTCATCTTAATCTCTAACAGACATTGCAATAAATTTCCCAGTTTGTTTTTAGGAAATCCTTTTCGGGCAAACCACTCCAGATAGCTTACAGGTAAACCTTTAAGTATGGTACCCTTGTATTTACCAAAAGGCATTTGCATGGTTACAATTTCCCTAAGCATATTGCCATCGGGCATAGGAATATCTTCCATATACGTTTGGTTGAATAGTTGATGGAAACAATATTCTGAATACAAAAGTTTTGAATTATTAGTTGATTTAATTAATGTTTAAATCAACTAATAACTGATCAACCGAGCAACCATTCTACCTTCCAACACCCGGAACAACAGGTAAACTTTCATTGCCATCAGCATTTACAGATTGTACTGCAAAAAAGTAATTGTCTTTAGAATAGGGAACTGTAATTTCTGTGGATGTTGTAAATATTTTTTTCTGCCAAAAAGCATTTGTGGTTTCTCTCATTAATAAATAATAGCCTTTTACAGTACCGGTTTTTGGTTTTGTCCAATAGAGGTAAGAATTATTGCTTAATTTTTTTACATCAATTTTTACATCTTCCGGAGTTGCGGGTGCATTTGAAAGATTGGCAAGTGTACTAAGGTTCATCCCGGTATTTTTTCTTAAATATTCAAAGTCGATAAACTCAATTAAATCGCCATATTGAATGCCATTTTCTACTCTAACATTTTGATGCTGTCTGGTATAATTTTCATTCATTTCTGTTATGCGTACACCGGTAAAACCATTTTCTACAAATGGTGTATGATCACCACCCCTTAAAAAACGATCGTTTCTGTAAATTAATTTTATTTCAAGATTATCAACATAACGTTCACCAATTTCTTTTACGTATCGTGCAAGCTGTCTGCTTTTACCGTCATTTTCCAAACCAAGCTGGCGAATATTTTTTGCATTTTTATCGAGTTCATAAAAAGGTAAGCCTTCACTAAAAACCCTTACCTGCGTGTTGTTTATATTATTTGTTTCATTACTGTTGTTGCTGCCCATAATATCGTTATTAAGCACAGCCTCAATATTTAAATTTTCTTTTTTTGATTTTGCAGCCATGTATGTAGAACCAAGCAAGCCCTGTTCTTCGCCGCTCACTGCCATAAAAATAATAGTTGCACCAAAATTTCTTTTGCTCATAATTCTTGCACATTCCATTACGGCTGCTACACCGCTTGCATCGTCGTTTGCTCCAGGTGCATCGCCTAAACGGTCCATCACATTTGTGCGCATATTATCGAGGTGACCACTAATTATAAATACACGGTTATCGGCCGCATTTGTGCCTTTTAATGTTGCTACAACATTGCCTAATAAAAGTGTTGTATCTACTCTTCTTTTATCAGCCTGTAGTGTTGTGGTATCAATAATAGTTGTCATTCTGCCATTTGACTGAGCTGCAAATTGTTTAAACTTTGCAAGCACATAAAGCCTTGCAGCCCCAATGCCACGCTTAGATTCAGTTTGCGTACTTAATGTATTACGTGTGCCATAATTTACCATTGTTTGGATATAATTTCGCAGCGAATCAGGCGAAATTTCTTTTACCATTTGCTCAATAGTAGGATCTTTGGAAATGGTTGTTTGTGCTAAAACATTTTTGCTGCAAACTAACACAGATAAGAAAAGTACAAATAATGGTTTCATTTTTTTAGTTTAGTTATGGTAGATCTATTTTGTAATTAAAGTTAAATAATTATTTGAAGATGAAACGTGCGACGCCACCGAAGCAACATCAGGGTCTCTCTGCCCAAAATCAAGTAATAAAAAATTTATAAAATAAAATTTTTATTGCGTGATTTTCTCATTAGCTAATTAGCACATCAGCACATTAGCTAAATTACTCTTCACTCAGTTTCATTTTTAAACAAACTATACTTCCGCCATTTTTCTATGAGCTGCGCCATATCATCTGGCAGTTCACTTACAAACATCATATTTTCTTTTGTGGTTGGGTGAACAAAACCAAGTTCTTTTGCATGCAGCGCCTGGCGTGGACAAATGGCAAAACAGTTTTCTACAAACTGTTTGTATTTGGTGTAAATAGTACCTTTTAC
>JAYTCO010000524.1:0-15010 GCA_043736415.1 Ferruginibacter sp.
AATCGTAGGTAATCTTGGAAAAGATTGCATCGTAAAAGAAGTAAATGGTAAAAACGTAATTAATTTCAGCGTAGCTCATACAGAGCGTTTTAAAGATGCGCAGGGTAACCAAAAAGAAAAAACAACATGGGTTGAATGTGCTTACTGGACAGACAAAACAGCTATTTCTCCTTATCTTTTAAAAGGACAAATGGTTTATGCAGAAGGTGCACCCGAAGCAGAAGGCTATACAAATAAAGATGGAAATGTTGCAGCTACTTTACGCATGAGGGTTCAAAATATTCAGTTATTGGGAGGCAAAAATGACAACCCCGGCGGACAACCACAAGTTGGATATGCAAATTCCAACGCAGGTAATGTTTCAAATTCGGGCCACATGGCTCAACCAACAGCTCGCACACCAATGGCTGCAGCAGATATGCCATTGGACGATGACTTACCGTTTTAAAAATCTTTAATTTTTATACTAAGCTTCCTTATTTAAGGGAGCTTTTTTTGTGCGACATATGTTAATACATTTCATTTTTTTTATTTTAGATATATTGTTATCACTTTTAAATAGCTTTAAGCCTTACAATTCATTTATGAAAATCTATCGCTTTTTTGTATTTGTTGCATTGCTTATTTCATCATATTCTTTTGCACAAACCAATTATTCAAAACTTGTAAATCCTTTTATAGGAACAGGGGGACATGGTCATACTTATCCCGGGGCAACTGCGCCGCATGGTATGGTACAGTTAAGTCCTGATTCAAGGTTAGAAGGTTGGGATGGTTGTGGCGGTTATCATTATGACGACAATTATATCTATGGTTTTTCTCACACACACCTAAGCGGCACCGGTATACCCGATTACTGCGATATTTTGGTAATGCCAATGGCAGGCACAACTTCAGCAGATAATAAAGTGTACGGTTCTACATTCTCGCATAAAAATGAAAAGGCTACCGCAGGATATTACAGTGTATTGTTAGATAAAGGAAATTTAAAAACGGAATTTACCACAACAGAAAGAGTTGGCTTTCATCACTACACTTTCTCTAATGGCAACGACAATACCATTATTTTAGATTTAAAACATAGAGATGAAGTATTGGAATCGTCTTTAAAATTAGAAGACAGTGTGACAGTAAGTGGAATGCGCAGAAGTAAAAGCTGGGCTCAAAACCAATATATATTTTTTGTGATGAAGTTTTCAAAACCGATTTTAAATTATGGGATTTGGAACAATGAAATGGTCGTCAACAAAAGTATTGGTGATACTATTTCAGCAAAGAATATAAAAGCTTTTTTTCAATTTAATCTTGCAATAGATAAAGATATTTATGTAAAAGTGGCGCTTTCTACTGTAAGTGTGAAAGGTGCAATTAATAACCTAGCAGCAGAATTACCAGGTTGGGATTTTGAAAATACAAGGCTTGCAGCCGAAAAAAAATGGAATGCTGAACTTGGGAAAATTGAAGTTAAGGGTGATGAAGAAAAAAAGAAAATATTTTACACAGCCTTGTATCATACGGCAGTAGTGCCATGTGTAAATATGGATGTTGATGGAACATACAGAGGCAGAGATAACAACATTCACCATGCGGAAGGATTTACTTATTATTCAGTTTTTAGTTTATGGGATACTTACCGTGGCGCACATCCATTGTACACAATCATTGACAAGGCAAGAACATTGGATTACATAAAAACATTTCTGGTGCAATACAAAGAAGGTGGCAGGTTACCGGTTTGGGAATTGGCAAGTAATGAAACCGAGTGTATGATTGGCTATCACAGCATTCCGGTAATTGTAGATGCATACATGAAAGGCATAACAAACTTTGATACCAAGCTTGCATTAGAAGCTATGTTGCAGAGTGCAAACATGAACCGTTTTGGATTAGCGGCTTACAAAACAAAGGGCTTAATTGAAAGCGATGATGAACAGGAAAGTGTGAGTCGAACTTTGGAATATGCTTACGACGATTGGTGCATTGCCGCATTTGCAAAAGCAATTGGCAACCAAAAAGTATACGATGAATTTATACAGCGGGCACAATATTATAAAAATGTCCTAGATCCAAAAACCGGTTTTATGCGCCCTCGAAAAAATGGCGATTGGCTAAGCCCGTTTGACCCAAAAGAAGTAAACAACAATTATACTGAAGCCAATGCCTGGCAATACAGTTTTTACATGCCGCAGGATATTGGCGGTTATTTACAAATGACGGGGGGACCGGATGCTTTGGAAAAAAAGCTGGATGCATTGTTCAGCACAACTACAAAAACAACCGGCAGAGAGCAAAGCGACATTACCGGATTGATCGGACAATATGCACATGGCAACGAACCTAGTCACCACATTACTTATCTCTACAATTATACAAATTCACCCTGGAAAGCACAGAAAATAATTAATAAAATACAAACAGAATTTTATAAAAATACTCCTGATGGTTTAATAGGCAATGAAGACTGCGGACAAATGAGTGCATGGTATGTACTAAGTGCAATGGGATTTTATCAGGTAACACCTGGAACAAATTTTTATAATATTGGTTCGCCCTTGTTTGAAAAATCTACCATTAAATTAGAGAATGGAAAAACGTTTATTATAAATGCAAAAAATGCAGGAGGAAAAAACTTTTATGTAAATGATCAGGTTTTTTCTGGTTCTAAAATAAGTAACGGCGAAAAATTGATTTTAAAATCTTTTGATATAGATAATGGGGTAGGCATTAATTTAAAAATTTCTGATAAGCCATCGTTACAAAAAAATATTCAATTTGATCATTTGACCGGCATTCAGGAAAATGGGTTTGTTATAAATCCAATAATCGAAGGAGGTGGCACAAGTTTCCAAAAAAGCAAAACTGTTGTCTTATCAACATCACAAAAAAATGTGACTATTTATTTTACAAAAGATGGCAGTGAACCGACTGACAAAAGCACAAAGTATTCTCAACCACTTAGCATTAATGAATCTCAAACAATAAAAGCAATTGCATACAATAAAAATAATAAAAAAAGTTTTGTTACCACAGGTATCTATAAAAAAATGGCGCACGACTGGGATGTAAAATTAAACAGCAGCTACGAACAAATGTATGATGGAGGTGGCGGATTGGGTTTAATAGATGGGATTAGAGGAGATACAAACTGGCGCAAAGGAAACTGGCAGGGTTATCAAATAAATGATTTAGATGTAATTATCGATCTTAAAATACCAACAACGATATCTACAATTACTGTAGGTTTTTTACAGGATACCCGTGCATGGATAGTTGCGCCAAAGCAAATGACAGTAGAGGTTTCAGACGATGGTGTAAATTTTAAAACCGTATCAGACGCAAATAATTTTTTGCCAATTGAAGACCAAAATCCACAGGTGAAAAATGTAACCGCAACATTTGCGCCCATCAAAACAAAGTACGTTCGCATAAAAGCAATGCAATACGGAAAACTACCTTCCTGGCACGAAAGCCCGGGCGGCGATACACATTTGTTTGTAGATGAAATAGAAATAAAATAACACAGATATTTTTACCGTTGAAATAGATTTTAAAACTTTATCTAGTGTCTTTTAATTTAAAAAATAATAGCAAAAAATAAATGAAAGATAAAAATGTAAAAAGTGTAATGGAAACAAATGCATTAATTTTAAACCAATAATTTATTCAAATTCAACCAAACTAAATGAAATTAATTTTTATTACTTCGCTGTTTTTAATAACAATTTCGAATATTTCAGCTCAAAAAAATGATCCTCCGGGTTTGCAGATCATCAAAACAACTGACCTGAAAAAAGATTTATATGAATTTGCTGACGCAAAATTCAAAGGTCGCTCTGCAGGAACATTGGATGAATTAAAAGGAGCTGCGTGGCTGGCTGAAAAATACCGGGCAATAGGAATTAAACCTGCAGGTGATGATGGAACATATTTTCAGTATTTTACTTTGTGGCGCAATTATGTTTCGCCGCAATCAACTTTTACATTAAATAATAATTCGCTTTCGCTTTGGAAAGATGTTGCTGTTTCGCAAATGGCTAATATTAATCTTAACGCACCTGTAATTTATTTGGGTAGTGTTTTGGACATAGAAAGTTCATCTGTAGATGTAAAAGGAAAAGTAGTTGCCCTCGAAGCAAATAAAAGGGATATCAACTTAAATGTTTCATTGCCTACATGGCGATACCACAGAGCAATTTTTACAAAATACGGTTTGCCATTACAGCAAAAAGGAGCTGTAGGTATTATTTTTATTGCCGACGAAACTGCAGACCAGGCTTGGGATGATGCCGATGAAAACTTTAAAAGAGGAACTTACGATATTGAAGGAGGAACAAATGAAAATCTTTCAACAACAGTTCCTGTTCTTTGGTTACATGCTGGCTTAAAAAATACGTTGCAACAAAATAATGCGGTATTAAAAACAAATATTATTGTATCAAAATATGCTTACCCATCGGTTAATGTTGTTGGTAAAATTGATGGGACTGATGCAAAATTGAAATCTGAATATTTATTATATAGTGGTCATACGGATGCGCATGGTATTAGAAATGAAATTAAAAATGATTCTATTTTTTATGGTGCGGATGATAACGGAAGTGTAAATGTTGCCATGCTCGCAAATGCAAGGGCGTTTATAAAATTTCCTGCAAAGCGTTCTGTATTATTTGTTATACATGGTGCAGAAGAAAGAGGTTTGTTGGGGTCGAAATATTATTCACAACACCCCACTGTACCAATAAAATCTATTGTTACGGTTTTAAACGGTGATATGATTGGCAGAAACAATATTGACAGTGCTACAATTTTAGGAAGCATTCCTCCGCATAGAAATTCTGTAGAGCTAGTAAATATGGCATTTGCAGCCAATATGGAAGGTCCAAAATTTATACTCGATTCATCGTGGGATAAAGTTACCCATGTAGAAGGATGGTATTTTAGAAGTGATCATTTGCCATACGCCCGTTTAGGAATTCCTGCACTTATGTACACAACCCTTTTGCACCCTGATTACCACACGCCTCAGGATAATGCTCAAAATATTAATTATGACAAATTAAAAAAAATGGCAGACTGGATGTACAGAACAGGTTACAAAGTTGCTAACGCAGCAACACGGCCGGCAACAGATAAAAATTTTAAACTGGAAAGATGATGGACTAATTTAAAACATGTTTTAATTAGAAAAAAAATCCCCTTTGATATTTTCAAAGGGGATTTTAAGTGATAAATAAAATTTAAATCGTTGAGACATCAATCACAAATCTGTACCGAACATCACCCTTCAGCATGCGTGCGTAAGATTCGGTGATGTCTTTTATATCAATCATTTCAATATCTGAAACAATGTTGTGTTCTGCGCAATAGTCAAGCATTTCCTGTGTTTCTGCAATACCGCCAATACCTGAGCCTGCAACACTTTTTCTGCCGCCAATAAGTGCAAACGCAGAAATCTTATGTGGTTCAGAAGGAGCGCCAACACAAATATGTATACCGTTTGTTTTAAGCATGCCAAGATACATATTCATATCATGTTCTGCTGATACAGTATCTAAAATAAAATCGAATGAATTTTTTACAGATGCAACCTGTTCTTTATCTTTTGTTACAATAAAATGATGAGCACCCAAAGCTTTTGCTGCTTCTTCTTTTGAAGCCGAAGTACTCAATACTGTCACATCAGCGCCAAATGATACACCAAATTTCACGGCCATATGCCCTAACCCACCTAAACCAAGGACGGCAAGTTTATGACCTTTGCCCACTTTCCAATGTCGCAGAGGTGAATAAGTTGTAATGCCTGCGCACAGCAACGGTGCTACTGCTGCTAACGAAAGTTTATCAGAAATATGCAATACAAAATCTTCGTTCACAACAATGTTATCTGAATATCCCCCGTAGGTTGGTACACCATCTTTACCCATTGCATTATAAGTTCCTACATTTCCGTTTTCACAATACTGTTCAATTCCATCTTTACAGTTATCGCATATTTTGCAGGAGTCAACCATGCAGCCAACACCCGCAAGTTCACCGATCTTAAATTTCTTAACTGAACTTCCTGTTTTTATAATTGTGCCAACAATTTCGTGTCCGGGTACCATTGGAAAGATTCCGGGAAACCAGTCATTTTTTATTTGGTGAAGATCCGAATGGCATACACCACAATAAGCAATATTTATTTGCACATCGTTTGGGCCAAGTTCTCTTCTTTCAAAATTCCATGGTGTAAGGTCGGTTGTAGGGCTTTGGGCTGCGTAACCTTTTGCTGCTGTCATAATTTTAATTTAAATGAATAAGATTTTATAAGATTAACCCTTTATAATGCTGTTTACATAAGTATCGGGAACAAACTATTTAAATGAGATTACATGATCAATAATTTTTTAGAAAAGTATGGTACAAAAAAAATGCCCCGAAATTATTTCAGGACATTTTTTATGAATTATTTTTTAATCTTTTTTCTTTGTTCCGTTATCCAGTTTGCTATGGTATCTGCTGTAACCAAAATAGATTACAAAACCAATTGCAAGCCAAGCTACAAGCCGTAACCAGTTTGTCCAACCCAATCCGTAGATCATTGCTGCACAAACAATAATACCAAGTATAGGAACTAATGGTACTAATGGTGTTTTAAACTGGCGTGGAAGATCAGGATCTGTTTTGCGAAGTATTATTACTGCTATACACACCAACATAAATGCAAACAATGTTCCTATGCTTGTCATATCACCCACAATATCTCCAGGTACTAACGCAGCAAATGAGCCTACAATAACAAGTATAAATAAATTTGCTTTGTATGGTGTTTTATATTTTGTGTGTAACTCACTAAAAACCTTAGGCAGCATGCCATCTTTACTCATACTGTAAAACACACGGCTTTGGCCTAATAGCATTACCAGTATTACTGATGAAAAACCTGCAAGAATAGCAACGGTTACCAATTTGCCTAACCAGCCATAACCCGGCATAAATTTATTTATTGCTGCTACAACAGATGCTTCACCTCCTTCTGTACGGAAGAAATTTACATCACCTAAACCTGTAAGTACATGCGCAAATAAAATGTATAACACTGTACATACTGCCAACGAACCCAAGATGCCGATTGGCATTGCAACTTTTGGATTTTTAGTTTCCTGTGCTGCAGTGCTTACTGCATCAAAACCAATGAAGGCAAAAAATACTGTTCCCGCAGCTCCTAATATTCCCATTATTCCACCAAAGGCATGTGTTACACCAGCATGATCTGTAAAGGTTGAAGGTTCAGGTATGTATGGTACATGATTAGCAGGATTAATAAAACCCCAACCGAAAATGATTATAAGTACCACTATCGCTACTTTGGCAATTACGATTATTCCGTTTACAAAAGCGGACTCCTGTGTACCTTTTATTAATAATAAGCTTAGCAAAGAAACTATACCAAAAGCAGGAATATTAAGAATCCCATGTCGTACAACACCTGCAGCATCAGGTATGGAATGTTGAAAAGGAGAGTGACACCATTCGTATGCAATAGCTTTCCAATGAAAAACGTTTACAAGTAAATTGTTTAGATATTCACTCCATGCAATACCTACCGTTGCTGCACCTACAGCATATTCCAAAACCAAATCCCATCCAATAATCCAGGCCATTAATTCCCCCATGGTAGCGTAAGTATAAGTGTATGCACTACCCGAAATTGGAATTGATGAAGACAGTTCAGCATAACAAAGACCTGCTAATGCACATCCAATAGCAGCTACAATAAAACCTATTGTTACAGATGGACCTGCGCTCTGAGCGGCTGCAGCAGCAGTTCTAACAAAAAGACCCGCACCAATTATAGCACCAATACCTAATGCTACAAGTGCTCCTGCACTTAAAGTTTTCTTTAATCCTTTTTCAGAATCAGCGGCTTCGGCCAACAACACACTCATTGGCTTTTTTACAAATAAACCCATACAGTTTTTAGTTTTGATAAAAGTGAACTCGAAAATTAAGCAATAATCTTTAAAAAATATCTGTGTTTATAATTTTGATATACACTTTCTTACAACAAGCATTAAATACTATATTGCAAATTATAACTTTAGCTTATGGAAATAAAGGCAGCAGGGCGCAGTAAACTTACTCTTTACATAGGTATCGGATTGGTACTGGGAATTGTTGCAGGTTTTTTATTAAACACTTATTATGTAGGAAATGAAAATTTAAATATTTCCAATGCAGAACTTCAGCAAAAAAATTTGCACGATAAAATGAAGGGTTTTGAAACTGCAAGAGATACTGTTACTTTTCAAAAACTTGCTGCGCAGAAAAAACAACTCGATGCTTTAAAAAAAACAAGGGAAAAAGAAATTACTGCGGATGTTTCGGGTGAAAACGCTTTTAAAACTGTTGCACTTTTAAACGATTCAATAAAAAATATTGACGGGCGTATGGCTGCAATGCTTGATACATCTAATATTCAATATAAAAACCTTGTAAAACAAACTGCTCTTTTAGCAATACAGAAAACGGAAGTAACAAAAGCACGTGATAAAAAGCTGGATTGGTTTACCATACTTGCAGATATATTCTTAAGATTGATCAAAATGATTGTGGCTCCACTTGTATTTACAACGTTGGTTGTGGGCGTTGCAAAATTAGGAGATATCAAAGCAGTAGGAAGAATAGGCGGTAAGACGTTGCTTTGGTTTTTAAGTGCATCTTTAGTCAGTTTATTATTGGGTTTAATACTTGTAAATCTTTTTCAACCTGGTATTGCCATGCACCTTTCTTTGCCAGATGCAAATGCAACTTCTGGAGTAGATAAAGCCGCATTAAGTGTAAAAGAATTTTTTTACCATGTTTTTCCTGCGAGTGTTATTGACGCTATGGCTAAGAATGAAATTTTGCAAATTGTCGTATTCGCACTTTTCTTTGGTGTGGCCGCGGCTGCATTGGGAGATATAGCTGCCCCGGTTGTAAGAGCTTTAGATGCAATGGCACATATCATTTTAAAAGTAACAGGTTATGTAATGAAATTTGCACCTTTTGCCGTGTTTGGTGCAATGGCAGCGATTATTGCTAAACAAGGTTTGGGAATTTTAAAAACCTATTCAATTTTTATTGGTGAATTTTATTTTGGCCTTGCTTTGTTATGGGTCGTTTTAATTCTTGCAGGAGCTGCATTTATCGGGAAAAGAATTTTTACACTTTTAAAAAGAATCAAAGAACCTGCACTTATTGCTTTCAGCACTGCAAGCAGCGAAGCAGCTTTTCCTAAAACCATGTTGGAGCTGGAAAGGTTTGGGTGTAAAGATAAAATTGTAAGTTTTGTATTGCCGTTAGGTTATTCCTTTAATTTGGATGGCAGCATGATGTACATGACATTTGCTGCATTATTTATTGCGCAGAGTTATGGAATACATTTAGATATAACAACCCAAATAAGCATGTTGCTCGTGTTAATGCTGACAAGCAAAGGCATAGCAGGCGTGCCCAGAGCGTCACTTGTAGTAATAGCAGGAACTTTAGCAACATTTAATATTCCGGAAGCTGGGTTGGCATTATTATTAGGTATTGATCCTTTGCTTGATATGGGAAGAAGTGCAACAAATGTTTTAGGTAACAGCATTGCAACGGCTGTTGTCAGTAAAATGGAAGGAGAATTAAAGAATCCTGAAAATGATTAATATCAATTTCGAACATCAAACTAAATAAATGCACAGAATTATACTATTGCTTGCTACTTTTTTTATGGTACAGTCGGGGAAAAGCCAGGACAGCATAACTGTAAAATTTAAAAATCAATATAAAGCAGAGGCTAAAAAAATTGTGGTTTCTTTTAAGGGAATTAATTATACGCCGGATGATAAAGCAGTTCTTACTCTTTCGTTAAATAAAACTGATTCTTTCATTGTATCTGGTAATGATTACAATATGCAACAGTTTTCATTATCAAATATGGCAGAGGATAATATTATTACTGTAAAGAAAAAATTTACATGGAAGGATTTATTAACACCCATGTTTTACATAATATTTGGTGGAATTTGGTTTGTAATATTTGTAATTTTTGCAGAAACAGGTTTGTTTGCAGGCTTTTTTTTACCCGGCGATTCTTTGTTATTTGTAGCCGGCATTTACAGTTTCGATCTGGTAAACAGCGGTCTTGGTTTTAATGGGGGTCCTTTTTTAAATTTAGTTGTATTGGGAGTAATAATTTCTATAGCCGGTATTATTGGAAACTTTGTAGGATATTGGTTTGGCAGAAAAAGTGGACCTTTTCTTTTTGAAAGAAAAGATACTTTTTTCTTTCGCAAAAAATATCTTTTTCAGGCTAAAGATTTTTATGAAAAACATGGTGGCGGTGCAATTGTTATGGCAAGGTTTTTACCGATTGTAAGAACCTTTGCGCCTATAGTTGGGGGTATTGTAGGTATGGAAAAGAAAAAATTTACTTACTATAATATTATAGGTTGCGTAGCCTGGGTTTTTGTAATGTTGTTTGCAGGCCATTATCTGCAGGAGCTTTTTTTAAAGCAATTTGATTTTGATTTGCGGGAACACCTGGAAGTAATTGTTGTCGGTATAGTTTTAGTTACCACAGCGCCGGTAATTTTAAAATTAATTTTCGGAAAATCTTCAGCACCAAAAGAAAAAATCTAACTGCTTTTTCATGCAAAAAACTTCTTCTGATTCTGTGTTTAATATCGTTGTGCTCGTAGCAGCACTGGGTTACCTTGTAGATATTTATGATCTGCTTTTATTTAACATCGTAAGGGTTGATAGCCTTACTGACCTTGGCTTAAATGCAGCGCAAATAAAATCAGAAGGGGAGTTTATTATCAGCATACAAATGATTGGTTTACTTATCGGCGGTATTATCTGGGGAGTGCTGGGAGATAAAAAAGGAAGGTTGAGTGTTTTATTCGGTTCTATTATTTTATACAGCATTGCTAATATTGTAAATGGTTTTGTGCAAACTCCCAATCAATATGCCTTGGTGCGCTTTGTGGCAGGGCTGGGGCTTGCAGGCGAATTAGGTGCCGGTATCACTTTAGTAAGTGAACTTGTTTCAAAAGAAAAAAGAGGATTAAGTACTTCACTTGTAGCGGGCGTAGGTTTAACGGGAGCTGTTGCAGCTTATTTTATTTCCTTAAAATTTCACTGGCGCACCTGCTATTTTATTGGGGGTGGCTTAGGTTTTTGTTTGTTGCTGTTGCGTATTTCTGTTTTTGAAAGTGGTATGTACACAGCAGTAAAAGAAATGAAAATTGCAAAAGGAAATTTCCTGATGTTTTTTAATAAAAGATCTCGTTTTAAAAAATACATATTGGCTATTTTGATAGGATTACCTACATGGTATGTTATTGGAATACTTATAGCTTTCTCAAATAATTTTGGAGAGCAATTTGGATTAAGTGAAAAAATATTGCCCAAAAAAGCTACCATGTTTGCTTATGTTGGTATTGCAATTGGGGATGTATTGGTTGGGCTTCTCAGCCATTGGTTAAAAAGCAGAAAAAAAGCATTATTAATCTTCTTTTCGTTTACAGTAATTTCCATTTCATTATATTTTATGCAGAATGGAAGGGGTGGAGCATCTACCATGTATTTAATTTGTGCTGCCATGGGTTTTAGTACAGGCTTTTGGGCCATTTTTGTAACAATGGCGGCGGAGCAGTTTGGTACCAATATAAGAGCAAGCGCAGCCACTACAATACCTAACATGGTTAGAGGATCATTGCCATTAATGTTATTGCTGTTTAACGGGTTTCAAAATTTTACCACTTATATAAATGCCGCTATTTGGGTAGGTATTATTGTAATGACTGTAAGTATTACAGCAGCATATTTTACTAAGGAAACTTTTGGTAAAGACCTTAATTTTATTGAGGAATAAAGTAAACTATCTTGGCAAAAAAAATCCTTATAATTCGTTTTTCATCTATTGGAGATATTGTATTAGCCAGCCCGGTATTTCGTTGTGTAAAAAAACAATTGCCCGATGCTGAAGTTCATTTTCTTACAAAACTTTCTTTCAAAATTGTAACGGCTGCAAATCCTTTTATTGATAAATTTTTTTATTATGATGATAATATGGAAGAACTTTTGGCAAGGTTAAAAGCAGAAAATTATGATCATATTATCGATCTTCACAACAATTTTCGCAGCAATAAAATTAAAAGAATACTTTCTGTAGATACACACACCATAGATAAACTTACTTTTAAAAAATTTTTGCTTACGCAGTTAAATATTGATGTAATGCCCGACAGGCATATTACACAACGCAGTCTGGATGCGGTTTTGCCACTCGGTGTAAAAGATGATGGTGGTGGTCTGGATTATTTTATTGCAAAAGAATATGAACTAAAACGTGATGATATTCCCACAAGTCACCTTGCAGGATTTATTGTAATAGTAATTGGGGCTACTTATTTTACCAAACGTTTTCCTGTTCATAAAATTATAGAGCTCTGTAGTAAAATTAATCATCCAATTATTTTGCTTGGTGGTAATGAAGATGCAGCAAATGGAAAAATAATTGCTGATAATGATTCTGTAAAAATATACAATGCCTGCGGCAAGTTTAATATAAGTGAGTCTGCAGATATTATTAAAAAGGCAAAACTTGTTATCAGCAATGATACAGGTATGCAATATATAGCTTGTGCGCTCAAACGCCCTGTAATTGCACTTTGGGGTGGCACAACACCGGACCTTGATGTAGAACCTTACTACGGCAGCAATTTTTTGCGTAACCTGCAAAAGCCGGTATACGAAAACGTTATTCTTAATTTAAAATGTCAGCCCTGCAGTAAATATGGCTTAAACAAATGTCCGCTCGACCATTTTAATTGTATGGAAAAAATTAATGTTGATGGGCTGGTCGAAAAAGTGAAACAACGATTCTAACTATACATTTAACTAATTCCCAAAGCGTTTACAAGCTGCTGTTAATTGATTACTAATTATATTTCCTTTAATATCTTGTATAAAAAGATTGTTGTTTTTTTGTTTTTCTGAAAACTGCTTTTCCATGAAATTTTTCTCTCTTGTTTTTCTTTCTTTCTTTATTTATTTACTACCTGCGGCGCAGGTTACCACAAATGTTTATTGGACGGAGCAAACAGAAATGAACAAAACCAATACCATTTATTATAATCCAACAAAAAATTTACTATGGGAAGATTTTAAAGGAGTGCCGGGTTCGCCAGGTCCTGTTGCTGCTATTACTGCATCAGGTTTTGGATATAAGGCAAACATGAATTCATCTAACGGCAAAGGAGAAATAAACGTAGCAGTTTATTGTTATTTTAATAAAAAAGGATCTTGGGTAAAACCGGGAAAATCAACTACGTACATTTTAAATCATGAGCAGCATCATTTTGATGTAAGCTATCTGGCTGCAGGGATCTTTATAAACAAATTAAAAAATACGGTTATCACCACATCAAATTGCAATTTAGTTTTGCCAAAAATTTACAAAGAATGTTGTGATATGATGAATAAAATGCAGGATGATTATGATGGACAAACCATGAACGGACAACTAGAGGACAAACAAAAAAAATGGAATAATTTTTTTGCTGAGAAAGTTCCGCTCATTACAAAGTAACAATCAGCACAGGTATTTTCAATTCATGCCTCACAGCATTAACCGTTTCGCCATAAATAATATCTTTTACCCCTGAATGTCCATGAGCTCCCATTACAATTAAATCAGCTTTTTTCTCCTTCACAATTCGCACAATTTCTTTTACCCTGCTTTTATAACCAACCTCTGCTGTAACTTTTATACCTTTTGACTGAAGCTGGTTTACGTATTGTTCAAGTTGTTCCTTGTCCTTAGTAGTTTCATTATCATTGCTGTTTTCGCCTAATAAATTTGCAGATGCACTTTCCACAATATGTATTAATAAATAGTTTGAATTTTCGTTCCCTTGGCCTAAAGCGTAAGCAATTATTTTATGGTCATCTTTACTAAAATCCAATGCTATTGCAATGTTATTGTAGGTGGGTATTACTAACTCGGGCAGCAGATTAACTGCGCTATGCATGGCAATTGATTTTTGTGCAATCTTATTTTTAAATAAAGGGAAAAAAGTAATGTAAATAAGTATGCTTCCAAAAAATATTGCAGCAGCAATTAAAAATATCTTTGGATAAACCGCATCGGCATTAAATATGACCATTGATTTTTCTACGAGCAATCTCAAATTTAAATAAACAAGAACAGCAGCAATTGCTCCCGCTGTTATTTTGGTGAGGTTATTAATGGCAAATTTGCCCATCGTTTTTTTATCGCTCACAAAATATATTAATGGAATTACTGCAAACCCAAGTTGCATACTTAATATAACCTGGCTCATTACCAACAAACTTCCAACTTCCTTTTCCCCATAAATTAATATTACAATTAACGCAGGTACAATGGCTACCATTCTCGTTATCAATCGGCGCAGCAAAGGGTTTATTCTGAGGCTTAAATAACCTTCCATAATAATTTGCCCGGCAAGGGTTCCTGTTACAGTACTGCTTTGCCCTGCCGCAATTAGTGCCACCGCAAAAAGTATAGGCGCAGATTTTCCTAAAAAAGAAGGGAGCAATTCATGTGCATCCTGTATTTCTTTCGTGCCTGCATATTCCGTCCCAAAAAATAAAGTGCCGGCCAATACAAGTATTGCAGCGTTTACAAAAAAGGCAAGATTAAGTGCAATAGTCGTATCAATTCTGTTGAACTTTATTGCCTGCCTAATACCAAAATCTGTCCGGTCAATTTTTCTGGATTGTACCAATGCTGAATGTAAATAAAGATTGTGTGGCATTACCGTTGCGCCAATAATACCTACTGCTAAAAAAAGTGCAGTTTCGTTATGAGGATTTATTTTATCAGGAAATGTTGGCAAAAACCCTTTTACGATTTCACCAACATCTGGCGCAGCCATAAAAATCTGTATAAAAAATGCAACAAAAATTACAGCTACCAATGCAATTATAAATGCTTCCATTTTACGCATGCCCAGTT
>JAYTCO010000525.1:0-6197 GCA_043736415.1 Ferruginibacter sp.
AATATTTATCGGAATAAGTTCACTCATACATTTTGTTTATGCCCAAGTAAGGAAATGCTTTTTTCTATGTTGCGGATGTAACCGTTGATTTTCTTTTCAAGATTCTTCTTTTCAGCTTCATCCATTGTATCGAGTGAGGCTTTCAAAATGAGCTGCTCCTGTTGTAATTTTTCTATCTGAACTTTATGGTTTGTAACTTTTTGATTAAGGTCGTACACAATTTTATTTAACTGTAAATTTTCTGAAACAATTGCTGTATGCTGCTTCAGCAGCAATTGCAGCTGGTTTTTTAACTGGTTGATATGGTTACTTAGGTCCGCCAAAAATTAATTTCTTATAGTTGCTTGTAGTTGTTTTTCTAACGATGAAATAATTTTTTTCATCATGCTATCCGTATCTGAATCTGCAAGGGTTTTTGTTTCGTCACTAAAAGTAAAATTTACCGCCATCGATTTTTTATCAATGCCAATTTTTTCACTTTCAAAAATATCAAACAGTTTAATATTTTTTAATGATATAATGTTATTTTCTTTTATCGTGCTTTCTATATCGGAATAAGCAATTTGCTTATCTACAATTATTGCTAGATCTCTTTGTACAGCAGGAAATTTTGAAATTTCTCGGTAGATTAAGTTGTTTTTTTCCTGCATCATAATTATATCATCCCACACAAAATCTGCAAACAGTACAGGTTCTTTAATACCAAATTGTTTCAATATTTTTTGTGATACATTTCCTAGTTTCCCTATCGTTTTTTTATTTACAGAAATATCGATTCCAAACTCAAGATCTTCATCTTCCAAAATATTTAAACTGATATTTTTTAACCCACATGAAGCTAATACTTTCTCGCACATTCCTTTTAGATAATAAAAGTCTGCTTTGGCATCTTTTTGTTGCCAGTTACCATTGTTTATATTACCTGTTATGTATAATGCGAGATGATTAGTTTCGTTGTAATGCCCTACAGAATTGGAATTGTATATTTTTCCGAACTCGTACAGTTTTAAATCTGCATTTTTTCGGTTAATGTTATACGCAACAACTTCTAGCCCTGTTTGTAAAAGTGATGGACGCATAACATTTAGATCTGCACTTAAATTATTGATCATTTTTACTGTGCCTGATAAAATATTATCTGTATAATATTTACTGTCAGTAATGCTGTTTGTAAAAATTTCAGCAAAGCCATTTCCTGTAAGATAATTTGCTGTTTTTTCTTTTAATTCATGTTTCTTGTTATCGTGATCTGAAGAGGGTGCAATTGAAATAGTTGCCGGAATTTCTATGTTATCCAAACCATCAATTCTCATAATTTCTTCTACAATATCAGCCGCAATGCTAATATCAGTTTTGCTAAAAGGTACATCAATCAAAATTTCATCAATACCTTCTTTTTGTATTTCAAAACCTAGAGCAATTAGAATATTTTTAATGGTATCAGCATGGTAATTTTTACCACTAAGTTTTTTAAGATAATGGTATTTTAATGATACCATTGTTTTTTCTGCCGGTGTTGGATATACATCAATAATTTCGCTGCTTATTTCTCCGCCTGCAATCTCCTTAATCATTAATGCAGCTCTTTTAAGAACATTAACGGTATTACTTATGTCAACTCCTTTTTCAAATCTTGATGCTGCATCTGTCCTCAGTTCATGCTTTAAAGATGTTTTTCGAATCGTCTCGTTAGCAAACCATGCACTTTCTAAAAAAATGCTTGTTGTTTCGGGAGATACGCCGCTTTCTTTTCCACCATAAACACCTGCCATGCACATGTTTTCTTTAATGTTTGCTATCATTAAATCATCAGCAAATAATTTCCGGTCTTTGTTATCTAATGTTTTAAATAAAATCCCTTCTTCTGCATTTTTTACAATAATGTAATTCCCTTTTATTTTAGCAGCATCAAAAGCATGCAAAGGTTGCCCGGTTTCGTGTAGAATAAAATTGGTAATATCTACAATATTATTAATCGGCTTTAGGCCAATGCTTCTTAATTTATTTTGAAGCCAGACAGGACTTTCCTGAACTTTAATATTGCTGATAGTTAGGCCTGTGTATCTTTTGCAGGCATTGTTATTTTCAACATTTACAATTATTGGTAAATTATTATTATCTGCTTTAAAGCCATTTTTAAATGGAGAAACTGCACGCATTTCTGTTTTATCGTGGTGCCATAAATAAGCGCAAACATCTCTGGCAACACCAAGGTGGCTCATTGCATCCATTCTGTTTGGTGTAAGCCCAATTTCAAAAGTATAGTCAGCATAAGTTTCAAAAACGTCGGAAGCTTTTGTGCCGGGCACGACAGATTCTTTAAGTACAATGATACCGGCATGGCTTTCTCCAATTCCAATTTCGTCTTCGGCGCAAATCATTCCAAAACTTTCAACACCTCTTATTTTTGCTTTTTTAATATTGATAGGTTCTCCTGTTGATGGATACAAAATACTTCCAACTGTTGCCACAACTACTTTTTGCCCTGCTGCAACATTATCTGCACCACAAACAATTTGAACAGGTTCTGCAGCACCAATATCAACGGTGGTAATTTTTAATTTATCAGCATCAGGATGTTTAATACAGGTAAGAACTTCACCCGTTACAATACCTTCCAATCCACCTTTTAAAGATTCGTATTTATGCAGGCTTTCAACTTCAAGCCCAATAGAGGTAAGTATTTTACTTAGCTTTTGAGGTTCGATGGAAACAGGTAAATATTCACTGAGCCAATTGTAGGAAATGATCATTTTTTCTTTTAAAAATTTGAATGCAAATATAAGCGTTTCGATTTGTCAATTAAATGAGCCTTTCTCCTTAAATAATTTCTTTCAATATTTAAAAAATAGTGGTCATTTTTTTCCCCAAAATATTTTTTTTTAAAGTGTAAAAAAAAATATTAGTTGTTTTTATTTGTTGATAAAATTATCAATATCCAAACGGATGTTGACGAGCGTATGTTAATAGTGTTGGGTAAAAGAGGTGTATAAACTAACTTTACCTGTTAACTGAGGGTTAACAATTATATAAATAAAGTTAATAACACCTAATGTTAATTTAATATTAACTGAGAGCATCTACCTTAGCCTTCATTAAAAAGACAAGTGGTTTTTTTAAACTTATAAAATTATATAATACGGTTATTAGCAAGAAATAAGAAGAAAACATGGAATTAAAAAATTTTAATAAAGATAAACTCAGAAGAAAACCACTGTTAGAAACAGGGAATATGGTTTATGGGAAAATTCCTCCCCAGGCACGGGATTTAGAAGAAGCAATACTTGGAGCTATAATGCTTGAAAAATCAGCTTTTGATGTGGTAGTGGAAATATTGAAGCCGGAATGTTTTTACATTGAAGCTCATCAAAAAATTTACAAGGCCATGCAAAATCTGCAAATAAAAAATTTGCCGATTGATCTGTTGACAGTAGTTGAAGAATTAAAGTATAATGAAGAATTAGAATTTGTTGGCGGTGCTTATGCCATTACAAAACTTACAAATGTTGTTGTATCATCAGCAAATATTGAAGCACACAGTCGAATTGTTTTACAAAAATTTATACAAAGAGAATTAATCAGAATTAGTGGGGAAATAATTGGAGAGGCTTATGAAGAAAGTGCGGATGTTTTTGACCTTTTAGATGAAGCAGAATCAAAGTTGTTTAAAATTACCAATAATCATCTGCGTAAAAATTTTGAAGATATCGGAAATGTGCTCATAAAAACCATTAACCGAATTGATGAAATGCGGAACAGACAGGATGAAATGACCGGTGTTCCAACAGGTTTCCCTTCTCTTGATAGATTGACTTATGGCTGGCAGGCAACCGATCTTATCATTTTGGCGGCAAGACCATCGGTAGGTAAAACTGCCTTTGCCCTAAACCTTGCACGTACTGCAGCTTTACACCCAACAAAACCTACAGCGGTTGGTTTTTTTAGCCTGGAAATGAGCAGCAGTCAGCTGGTACAAAGAATATTAAGTGCAGAAAGTGAAATATGGCTAGAGAAAATTGCAAGAGGTAAGTTAGAAGAGCATGAAATGAAGCAGTTATATAAAAAGGGGATAGAAAAATTAAGTAAGGCTCCAATTTATATTGATGATTCTGCTGCTTTAAATATTTTTGAATTGCGTGCAAAATGCAGACGTTTAAAAAGCAAACATAATATTGGAATAATCATCATAGATTATTTGCAATTGATGAGTGGCAGTGCAGACCGCAACAGCAACCGAGAGCAGGAAATCAGTAAAATATCAAGAGATTTAAAAGCACTTGCAAAAGAATTGCAGGTTCCAATTATTGCTCTTTCTCAGCTAAGCAGGGAAGTGGAAAAAAGAAAAGAAGGAAATAAGATTCCACAGTTAAGTGATTTAAGAGAATCGGGTGCAATTGAGCAGGATGCGGATATGGTTATGTTTTTATACCGCCCGGATTATTATGATGTAACTACCAATGAAATGGGCGAAAGTAACAAAGGTGAAACCTATGTAAAAGTTGCAAAACACCGTAATGGTAGTTTAGAAACCATAAAATTAAAAGCAGAATTACATATTCAAAGGTTTATTGAAGAAGAAGGCGGCAGTGATAATTTTAACCCAAATATGAGTGGAGGCAACTGGAAGCCTGCGAATAGTGGTGGCAGCGATGGCGCTAATTTATACATTCAAAAAGGCAGTAAAATGAATGATGGTCAGTTTGATGATGAAGCACCTTTTTAAGTTTTAATCAACATGGCCTTACCATTTTTTTTTACAGAAGTTGTTTCTTCCATTAATAATATAATTGTATTAACTGAAGAAAACTCCAGGCATATTGTGCAGGTATTGCGAATGGCTGAAGGACGCCAAATAAATATCACCGATGGATTAGGAACTATTTGTACCGCCGAAATAGTAGAAGCGAATAAGAAAAAGTGTACAGTTAAAACTTTAGATACTTTAAAACAAATTGCACCTGCTAAAAAAGTTTGCATAGCAATATCTCCTATAAAAAACAGCAGTAGGTTTGAATGGTTTTTAGAAAAAGCTACAGAAATAGGTGTAACCGAAATTGTTCCACTGATTTGTGAGAGAACCGAAAAGCAATATTTAAAACATGATCGCTTACGTGGAATATTGATCAGTGCAATGTTACAGTCACAGCAGGCATGGTTGCCTGTTTTGTGTGAGCCGGTTAAATTTGAAAAATTTGTAGAAGAAAATAAATCAAACAATAAATTTATTGCTCATTGCGATGATCAAAATAAAATTTCTCTTAAAGAAATAATCGGACAATTATCCAATCAACTAAACACCCATTCAAACATTCTGATAGGACCTGAAGGAGATTTTACAAAAGATGAAATCGACTTTGCTTTGCAAAATAATTTTACGCCTGTAGCATTGGGCAACACAAGATTAAGAACTGAAACGGCAGCATTGGTGGCTGCTACACTGCTCTGTGTAACTTAATGTGCAGTATCGGAATCCTCATTATTTTTAGTCTCAATAAATGGCTCGTTTAAACGAACAATTCTTTTTTTATTTTGCCTTTTAAGCATGGTCATATTTAATAATTGTACGAAAAATGAGAATGCCATACCAAAATAAATATAATTTTTAAGACCAAGTTCATGCGCCTTTTCCGGAGCCCAACCTTCTATTACCAGGCTTAAACCAATCATAACCAAAAATGAAAGTGCGAGCATTTTTAAAGTGGGATGTTTATGTATAAAAGCTGAAATAGCCGGGCTAAAAACAAACATAATTATCATCGCTATAATGACTGCAGCAATCATTATTTCAACATATTTTGCAGTACCTCCTGCGGTTATAATACTATCAAAAGAAAACACCGCATCTATAATCACTATTTGCACCAAAGCCTTACCCAATGTTAGTTGACCTGCGCTTGCGTCTGCAAGATGGTCTTCCCCTTCAAGCTTTTCATTTATTTCTTTTACTGATTTATAAATCAGAAATAAACCACCCACCAACATAACAATACTTGCCAAATCAAAACCTTTTCCGAACCAACTTTCTGGAATAATAAAATTTCCTTTTTGAGATAACAACCATCCCAGCGCCATTAGTAACAGGCTTCTAACAATTATGCCCGAGATCATCCAAAACCGCCGTGCATTTTTTTGCTGTTTTGCTTCAGGTAAACGGTTGAGGATTATACTTACAAATATTACATTGTCTATACCGAGAA
>JAYTCO010000526.1:0-14973 GCA_043736415.1 Ferruginibacter sp.
TCAGCAAATATTTGCCACGAGTATGCATTGGAAAATTTCAATTCCAAAAAAATGGCATTGGCATATTTAGAAAAATATTTTATTGTGTTAAATGGAGAAACTTTAAATAAAAATAATCCGAAACTGATTAAAATTCAAACAGAAAGATTTTTACCTTTTGAATGATTTAACTACATGGAAATTATAATATTTCTTTCCATGTATGATCTGCTAAAAGCTGCACTTTTGCAGTATGCTGTTTAAATGATTTTGAACCTCTGCCCCATTCATTGGGGCTTACCATACTTATCATATAACTCGTGTCGTGATTTTCATACAAGTGATATACCTGTCCGATTACCGGTTGAAAAGTTAATTTGGCACTGTACACAATCATAGAAAGTTCTTTTCTTGATTGTATTTCCTGCGCCTGTAATGCCAGTAATTCTACCTGTTTACGAATCTGGTCTAACTGCATATTGGTTTGCTCTTCCATTGCAGTTAATACCTTGTACCTGATAACACCTTCCTGTGTTGGTTTTATTACTGCACCACTAACACTGGCACTATAAGGCAACACACTCATTTGCTTGTGGAAATATTCCGTGTTTATATAACCTGCAGCATCATCACTTTTACCGGCTTGCGTTATTTTTAAATATCCGTTGGGTTGTATTTCATGCTCAACTTCTAAAATAATTTCACCATTTTTCTCAAAGATTATTACCATCAAAATAGAACTAAGCACTTTTCCTCTTACATGAGTAGCAAAATCTTTATCATAAAATTCCTGTAAACTATCGTCTATAATAATTTCATATTTTGCACCGAATGAAATATTTTGAAGGGTAACCCAACTATTATTAATTGTAAGGTGGTTTTTATTTTCAGATGCAGTAATCTGGAAATAACCGCTTTTAGGTCTGTCGCCTTTTTCGTAGGTTCCTTTTTCAGGAAAAAGTTGCCAGGCTGCAATAAAATTATAAGCTGAAGTCATGGTATTAATTAGGCTGCAAATGTAATTTTTTTTTATTTCTAAAATAATTCACAGTTTACCTCATAAGAAAAATAATATCGAATCATCATCTTAATTTTTACTTTACCATACCCAAATATTTTTTATTTTAAAATTTTAGGGGAACTGAATAAAAAAACCTCTTCAAATAATTGAAGCGGCTTAAATATTAGTTTCAACAGAAGCAATTAGACAAAAAGCATTGATAACTTTTTTATGGTTTTCGAAATATGTATTTATAAGATATCGAAGATTTGCAAATGATTTAAACTTTGTAGTGTTTTAAATTGATCTGTTATTTTTTTATTTTTAAGTATCTGATAGTCTTTTTTAAGCCATTGGTATTCTTTTATAAACTGAAGCTTTGAAGTTGTTATATCCTCATCTTTTTAAACTCTGATGAAATATTTGCCTGATACTGTACCTTATTCAAATCAAAATTAAAAGTGACAATATTGTGTAAAACACTTTCCTTTTAAAAAAGTTTTTTCCAAATAAAACTCACAAGATTATTTACCATTAAAAGTTTCAACTTTTAGAAGCTATGGTAATTTAACCTTCGTTTGTTACCAGGTTTAATTAGCAGGAATGATTGATTTTGTAATTGATAAGAAATTCCATTAAAATTATCCGTGCTGCAAATTATTAAACTATATTTTTTCAATAGGCAGCATTACAGAAAAACTACTTCCAGATGCTAAATCACTTTTTACATGTATGCTGCCTCCAAGTGCTTCTATAAATTCTTTACTTATAGATAAACCCAAGCCGGTGCCTTCTTTTTTACTACCGGGTATTCGAAAATAACGGTCAAAGATTTTATCTATGTATTCCGTTGAAATACCCTGACCGGTATCACTTACAGAAAAAACAATTTTGTCATTTACAAGATTGATACCAACCTTAACAGAAGCATTATCATAAGAATACCTTAACGCATTTGAAATTAAATTTGTAAGCACCCAAGCAGTTTTATCTTTATCTGTAAGTACAGCCGGCAAATTAGCAGCGCTGGTAAAAACTAATTTTATATTTTTTTTATCAGCCAAGGTTTTGTTTGTATTAATAGCATACTGCATTATTTCTTTTGCATCACATGCTTTGGCAACAAGCTGAATACTGCCGCTTTCCACCTGCGTCATATTAAGTAATTCAGCTGTTATTTTTAAAAGTCTGTTTGCATCTTCTTTTATACTTTCCAGCAATGTTTGTTGCTCCTCATTCAATACTCCAACGGTTTCATTTTCTAATAACTGAAGGCTCATTTTTATGGAGGATATGGGTGTTTTTAGTTCATGAGAAACAGTAGCAATAAAATTTGTTTTTGCAAAATCAAGTTCCTTATAAGATGTAATATTTTGAAGTATAATTACGTTACCAATTAATTTTTCTTCCTTTTCACCAGTTGGTATAATTTTAATTGGAATTATTTCTTTTTCAAAATAACTTTCTTTGTTGTCGGCATAAATTTTTACAGGAATCTTTTTGGAATCTAAAGCTTTGTCGCTAAACATATCCTGTACAAGCATTCTTACCAGATCGTTACCCAAAGCAACATTTTGCACGGGTTTACCAATAACATTTTCTGCTTTTAAACCTGTTATTTTTAAAGCCACATTATTCATAAAAATAATCTTCTTGTTTTCATCTAATCCCATTACGGGATCATGCATATTATTTATAAGTGTGTCAATGCGTCTTTTTTCCATCATCAGCTTTTCGAGATTGCCGGTCTTATATTCTTCCAGCTTTTGAGCCATTGTATTGAAGGCATTTGCTAAATCACCAAATTCATTTTGGGTATCAAAATGAATACGTTGAGAATAATTTTGTGCAGCAATTTCTTTAATACTGTCGGTAAGTTTTTTTATGGGGTTTGCGATGTTGCCGGGAAGATTAAAAAGCAAAATAAATGCAATTAAAAAGCATATTGCTCCGGTAAACCCGATCCATAAAGTGGCAGTTGAAGCTGTATGTTGCGCCTTTAGATCTTTGCGAACAATTGCCTGCATATTTAACAGCATAATATCTGTAATATCTATTTGTACTCTTTTTAAGATAGAGCTATCGCCTGCTTTATTTTTGAGAATATCAAAATCAGTGGTTAACATTTCGGTAAGCTCTCTTTCGCCAATTTCAGTAATATTATTTTGCTGAAGTAAAAGGTTTTTCTGAAAATTTCTTACTTCTATTTCATTTTGATGCCCATTATTTATTGCATATAGCATTTGCCTGCAATGTTCAATTGAATTATAATTATCTAATAAAATATTTTTACTTTCTTTAGAAAGTTTATTCACATAAAACGTACTTAAAAAAGTAAGCAGCGTGATCATAGTAAACAAAAGACCAATACCAAATAATAATTTTGATTTAATTTTCATTAGATAATTTTTATATTTTTTTTATGCATCAAACTTCTAAAATTAATGGTATTGCCATAAAACTTAGCTGAGAATTACAAGATCGATATTTTGTTTTGATAGGTTTTTAAGTAAGTCGTTAAACACATTTGTAGCCATAATTACTTTAAACAAATTAATGTGTGGCTTGCCAATACAAATGGTAGTAATATTTCTTTCATCACACTGCTCCATAATGGCTTTGGCAATATTATTATTTTCTACCTTAATAATTTCTGCGCCTGACTCAGTAGCAAGTTTAAAATTATTTATAAGATACCGCTGCTTATCAAGTGCAATTTTATCTGCACTTTCTTTTAGCACCTGAACATATAAAACATACCATTTACTATTGTAATAATTGGCAAGCCTTGCTGTTTTTCTTATAACAGTTCGGGCAGTTTTTTCATTGCTGCTAATACAGGCTAAAAAACGCTCATGCTTAATTGAATGAATTTTTGTGACCTCCGTTTCAACTTTTCTCACCACCTGCGATGCTACTTCTTTTAACGCAAGCTCTCTAAGCTGCAAGATATGTGCAGGTTGAAAAAAGTTTTTTAATGCAGATTCTATTTTCTCGGCCTGGTAAATTTTACCTTCTTTTAAACGGGCTATTAATTCGTCGGCAGTTAAGTCAATATTTACAACTTCATCGGCAAGAGCAATCACATTATCGGGTATTCTTTCATTCACTTCTACTCCGGTAATTTTTTTTACTTCCTCATTTAAACTTTCAATATGTTGAATATTAATTGCACTTATTACATTGATGCCGGAATCTAATATTTCAAAAACATCTTGCCAGCGTTTTTCATTTTTACTTCCTTCAATATTGGTATGTGCCAGTTCATCAACAATAACAACTTCGGGGCGAAGGCTAATAACAGCCTGCACATCAAGCTCATCTAATTCTTTGCCTTTGTAAAATAATTTCCTTCGGGGTATTACAGGTAAGCCATCTAAAAGTTCATGCGTTTCTTTTCTAAAATGGGTTTCTATGTATCCAATTTTTACATCAATACCATTCTTTAAAAGGGAATGGGCTTCCTGCAACATGCGGTAAGTTTTGCCTACGCCGGCACTCATGCCAATGTAAATTTTAAATTTACCACGCCTCGATTTTTTAATGAGATCAAGAAAATGCTGAACGTTGGTTTCTTTATCTGTCATTTGTTACTTAAAGATTTAAAAAAATTAGATTTTTGGAAGCAAGCATATTTTTAAAATACATCAATAAAGTTTAATAAATAAGTGAAGCTATAAATGTGCGACGCCACCGCAGCTCAATTGTTGCTTCACCGTTGGTAAAAAAACAAACCCCTTAATTGCAGCGCAATTAATTATCTTTTAAAATGAAACTGCAAGTGATGTTGTTAATGCAAAATTGTTATTTGAAGGAATATTTTTGTTTGCAAAGATTTGGTCTTTTGAATTTAAACCTCTTGCTTCAATTCTAAATAAAATATTGTCTGCAAAAGCATAATCATAGTTAAGAGAATACCCAAAAGTTTTAAATCCATTAAGAGTACCCGAATTTATAATTACACCATTTTTATCTGAATAATATTCGCCTCTTACAGCAATGGCAGATTTGGCTGAAGTATTGAATTTAAGAATTAAAACCGGGGAATACCAGCAGTTAAAATTCTTACTGTGCTTTGCTTTTTGTTCTGCACCAATATCGAAACCGGCAGTTAAACCAACCGTACTGCTAAGTTGTATTTGTGTATAAAAATTATGAAAATAACGCATTTGCCTTACACTGTCTGCCTTATCGCTGCCCACAAAAGAACTGCTGTTAAGCGTAATTTTTGATGTTGGTTTATAAGTAAGCTGGTGCCCAAAAACAAGTGTATTATTCCCATCAATTTTTTGTATGCGCTGCCAGCCATTTAAAATTAAACCACTCAAAAAAAGTTTTTCATTTGATGATGTATAAGAAACCTTTATTCCACTTTCATAGTAAGGAGAATTATCTCCAAGTATACTTCTTGTAAGTGTTGGGCAGTCCTTACCAATGGCACTTTCAAACCCAATATGTGAAGCAAATATTCCGGCATCTATCCAAATATTTTTAGTTTTTGATATTTTTACGCCTGCGTTTGCTTCAAAAATATTTTTAAGCACACCAGGCTCTGACGCCAGATTTGCATTCATATAAGTACCGGCAGCAAGCGCTAAATTTGCACGTACATTATTTTTTAAATACGCTGCTTTTACAAAACCGAGATTAAGGTTTACTTCATTGTGTCTGTTGTAGGAATAAAAAAAACCAGGTTTTGTGTGGTTCAAGGGTCTTCCAAAGTCATAACTATAATAAGTTTCTACATATCCACTTATTTTTAGGGGAGATGAACTGTCTGTTTGAGCATTTGCTGAGTTACTATTTGCTAACTGCAAACCGGCTATCATTAATACTGCCAGCGCTTTAATATTTTGTTTCATATTTTAATTATTTTACTTAAAACTCTTATTTCTTTAAATTATCCAGTGCCAGGTTAAGTTTTAGTACATTAATTTTTTCTGGACCAAATAAACTTAACAAAGCCCCTTCAGTATTTGCAACCACAAGTTCTTTAATATTTGCTTCAGGAATATTTCTTATTTTGGCAATTCTTTTTATTTGAACATTTGCACCTTGCACAGAAATATGTGGATCAAGTCCGCTGCCACTTGCGGTAACCATTTCAGAAGGAATATCTGCTTTATTAACTTCCGGATTGTGAACCATAAAACTATCAATTCTGCTTTTCACCATTGCCAGATATTCAGCATCTGAATTTGCCTTGTTGCTGCCTCCTGAGCCTGCTGCATTGTAATCAACTGCAGACGGGCGGGAGTAAAAATATTTATCGTCTGTAAACTTCTGACCAATGTTTGCATAATATGTTTTACCGTTGACAATCACAATTTCGCCTTTCCCTTTATTTGGTGCAAGTTGAGCGGCTCCTAAAATAATAATTGTATAAATACCCGAAAAGAAAATAAGACATACAAGGGTAAGTTTTAGGGCCGGCAAAATATTTGTTTTCATTTTATTATTTTTTATTTTTTTACTTTAATTTAAATTACTGCAGTACTTTTATTTTCATTATTAAACAAAAGCACCTACCAAAAGATCAATTATTTTAATCCCTATAAAAGGTATTAACACACCTCCTAAACCATAAATTAATAAGTTTCTACGCAACAAGGCAGATGCGCCAATTGGTTTATATGCTACACCTCTCAAGGCAAGTGGAATCAGCATAGGAATTATAATTGCATTAAATATTACTGCTGATAAAATTGCACTTTCGGGGCTATGGAGTTTCATTACATTTAACCCTTGCAAAGCCGGTATAGATGTAATAAAAAGTGCCGGCACAATGGCAAAATATTTTGCCACATCATTTGCAATACTAAAAGTTGTAAGCGTTCCTCTTGTCATCAACAACTGTTTACCTATCTCTACAATTTCAATTAATTTGGTAGGGTCATTATCTAGGTCAACCATGTTTCCTGCTTCCTTTGCCGCCTGTGTTCCACTGTTCATAGCAACGCCCACATCAGCCTGTGCAAGTGCCGGTGCATCATTTGTACCATCACCCATCATAGCAACAAGCCTTCCTTCATTTTGCTCTTTTTTAATGTAGTTCATTTTATCCTCAGGCTTGGCCTCTGCTATGTAATCATCTACCCCTGCTTTTTCTGCAATAAATTTTGCGGTTAGTGGATTATCACCTGTAACCATTACAGTTTTAATACCCATTTTACGAAGACGTTCAAACCTTTCGCTAATACCCGGTTTAATAATATCCTGCAGTTCTATCACCCCCAAAACTTTTTCATTTTCTGTAACAACCAAAGGTGTTCCGCCATTGCTGGAAATAAGTTTTACATTTCCATCTACATCATTTGGAAATATATTTCCGGCCTTCTCTGCTAATTTGCGCATTGAATCTGAAGCACCTTTTCTTATTCTGCTGTTGTCAAAATCAATTCCAGAGCTTCTGGTTTCTGCAGTGAATTTTATGTAACGTGGTGCATTTAATTTTATGCTGGTTTTGTCAATGCCGGCAAGTTCAATAATTGATTTTCCTTCCGGTGTATCATCTGCAATTGAACTAAGTACGGCTGCATTTATAAACATTTTTTCATCAACACCAATTGCCGGATAAAACTTAGTTGCTTTTCTGTTTCCAATCGTTATCGTTCCGGTTTTATCTAACAACAATACATCAATATCGCCGGCAGTTTCTACAGCTTTACCACTTTTTGTAATTACGTTTGCCCGCAAAGCCCGGTCCATACCTGCAATGCCTATGGCAGATAAAAGTCCGCCAATTGTTGTAGGAATTAAACACACAAACAATGCAATAAATGCAGATATTGTGATGGGCGTATTTGCATAATCTGCAAATGGTTTTAATGTAATGGTAACAATAATAAATACCAATGTAAAGCCTGCAAGTAAAATAGTCAGTGCAATTTCATTAGGGGTTTTTTGTCTGCTCGCACCTTCTACCAAAGCAATCATTTTATCAAGAAAACTTTCGCCGGGCTCTGTTGTTACTTTTACTTTTATTTGATCTGATAAAACTTTTGTACCACCGGTAACACTGCTTTTATCGCCGCCGGCTTCTCTGATAACCGGTGCACTTTCACCCGTTATTGCACTCTCATCAATAGTTGCAAGTCCTTCTATAATTTCACCGTCAGATGGAATGATGTCTCCGGTTTCGCATAAAAAAACATCGCCTTTCTGTAGTTGTGATGATGGAATAATTTTCATTTCATTGAGATACGTTTCGCCCACTATTTGCAACCATTTGGCCGGCGTTTCTTCTCTGGTTTTACGCAGACTATCTGCTTGTGCTTTTCCTCTTGCTTCAGCAATTGCTTCAGCAAAATTGGCAAACAAAAGTGTTATAAATAATACCGCAGTAACAACGATATTATATATAAGTCCACCCTGGTTTTTTTCACCCATTGCAATCCATATACAAACGCCTGCCATTACCAATGTGCCTATCCAAACGGTAAACATTACCGGGTTTTTAATCATTTTTACAGGGTTCAATTTCCGTAGAGACTCTATGAGTGCACCTTTAATAAGGCTTCCGTCAAAAAGCTTGTTATTTTTATTTGAATTGTTTGACATAATATTTTAATTAATGCTGATAATATTTTTAATTATACAAGCCTGATAAGATTTCTATTTTATTGCCTTTTTATATTTTATATAAATTAAAGGCAACAAATTTTTCTTTTCAATTTGCTATTTTCTCATTCCAAAATATTCTGCAATTGGGCCTAAAGTAAGTGCAGGAAAAAATGCAAGTGCTGCAACAATAGCAATCACTGCAAAAACCATTAAGCCAAAGGTGGAAGTATCTGTCTTTAATGTTCCTGCGCTTTCAGGTATGTATTTTTTTGATGCAAGAATACCTGCTATGGCTACAGGGCCAATAATTGGCAGATAACGGGCGAGTAACATTACAATACCGCATGCAATATTCCAGAACGGCGTATTGTCGCCAACAGATGAACCGTTACCGTAACCCAATCCTTCAAAACCACTGCCGTTGTTGGCGCTGGAAGAAGTAAACTCGTACAGCATTTCGCTAAAACCATGGTAGCCCGGATTGTTTATCCAATGCGCATGTGCGGTTGGATTGTGAGAAAAAATATAACTGGCCAACGCTGTACCTCCCAATATTAACAACGGGTGTAATAAAGCAATTATCATAGCTATTTTCATTTCTCTCGCTTCAATCTTTTTACCTAAAAATTCAGGCGTTCTACCAACCATCAAACCACTTATAAAAACTGCCAGTATGATGAATATATAAAAGTTTAAAAAGCCTACTCCAACGCCGCCGTAAAATGAATTGATCATCATTCCAAGCATTTGAAACATACCCGCTAGCGGTGTAAAACTATCATGCATTGCATTTACACTTCCTGTAGATATTATGGTTGTGGCAATACTCCAATAGGCTGATGCCGGAGTACCAAAACGAATTTCTTTGCCCTCCATATTACCAATATTCTGCGTAATACCCATGGCAGAAATTGCATGGTTGCCATGCATTTCGACAATTACGGTGGGTATTAAAAGGAGTAAAAATCCTATGGTCATTACGCCATAAACCATCCACGCAAACTTGCGTCGCTTTATAACAAAGCCCAAGGCAAATATCATCGCAAGTGGAATCAGCATCTGTGTTATAATTTCAACCAGATTGGTAAAATAACTTACGTTTTCTAAAGGATGTGCCGAGTTAGCACCAAAAAAACCACCCCCATTTGTACCCAAATGTTTAATGGCTACAAAGGCTGCTACCGGTCCTGTGCTTACATGCATGGTATCGCCCTGTAAAGAAATTACGGTATCCTTACCTTCCATAGTCATTGGAGTATTATTAAAAACCAACAACAACGCAACAACAACGGCTATAGGAAATAGTATGCGTGTACAAGACCGAACAAACAAGTGATAAAAATTACCAAGCTGGTCAGTAACTTTTGCCCTCATGGCTAAAAATACTACAGCAGCTATAGCAATACCACAACCGGCACTTACAAATTGCCACAGCATTAAAACGAGTTGTCCTAAATAAGATAACCCACTTTCACCCGAATAATGTTGAAGGTTTGTATTGCAAATGAAACTTGTTGCTGTATTAAAAGCTTGATCACCATTCATTGAAGGATTTGCATCAGGATTTAAAGGAAGCCATGACATATTTGTAAGCACCAACATTGAGATTAAAAACCAGATTATATTGATGGTAAGCAATGCAATTAAATGCTGTTTCCAGTTCATCTGCTTTTGTACATCAATACCGCTTACTTTATAAAAAAGGCGGTCAATAGGATTAAATATTTTATCTAACCAGGTTTTTTCATTGGTAAATATTTTGCCAATGTATCTGCCGAGAGGAATAGCAAACAGCATTACGAGCACGTACATTAATATAATTCCTAAAATTTCTTTGTTCATTGTAATGTTATTTTAAGCGTAAGAATTTATTGTTTAGAAAGTTTATAAATCTGACTTTCTAAGTAAATGATTTTTTAAAATTTTTCAGGCTTTACAAGTACGTAACACATGTAAATGAATACTGAAATTGCAATAATGAAGAGGATTGTCATAATGGTTATATTTTATCGAAGGTTTGAATAGCTGCAAAAAAAAGAATGAATAATGCAATGCCTAAAATGGTTAGAATAATTATCATGTAAAAGGTTTTAGTTTATGGTTGATGCAATAGATTGTCAAGATGTTAGCCAAGTTTTTGAATTCTCTTGAAACCTTTGTATATATTGATTTTAGAATAAAAATTCCTTTTCGGCAAATAAAAAACCCTTTCATTTTGAAAGGGTTAAAAGGAGCATTTTGAAAGGATCAGCTGATTTTATATTCATCTAATTTTCTGTAAAGTGTGGTAAGCGCAATGTTTAGCAAACGAGCAGTTTCTGTTTTATTGCCATTGGTATAATTAATAACTTTTTGGATATGAATTTTTTCTGCACTTGCAAGATCAAAAGCTGATAACTGTTTATCGGTACCTCCCGATGTTGTTTTATTTTGAAATTCTACAGGCAAAGTATCAACAGAAATATCATCTGCATCAGATAATATTACGCTCCGTTCAATAACATTTTTAAGCTCACGAATATTTCCATTCCACTGATGTTGTTTTAAAAGCGAAAGGTAATCTGCCGAAATAACCTGCGTTTTATTACTTGTTTTTTGTGTAAAGAGTTTTAAAAAGTAATTGGAGAGTTCTTCAATATCAATAACTCTTTCTCTTAAAGCCGGCAAGGCAATTTGAAAAACGGCGATCCGATAAAAAAGATCTTCCCTAAAATTGCCTGCTGCAATTTCTTTCTGTAGATTTCTGTTGGTGGCAGCAATAATGCGCACATTTACCTTTGTAGCTTTACTGTCACCTACTTTTAAAAACTCCCCATTTTCTAATACCCGCAACAATTTTGCCTGCAATTCAACAGCCATTTCTCCTATCTCATCTAAAAAAACCGTACCGTTGTTGGCTTCTTCAAAAATACCTTTGGTATCTTTCAATGCCCCCGTAAATGCACCTGCTTTGTGACCAAAAAGTTCATTTTCCAACAACTCCTTGCTAAAGGCTGAACAGTTTATTGCTATAAAATTACTTTTATTTCTTAGACTGTTATAGTGTATGGCCTGTGCAAATACTTCTTTGCCCGTGCCGGTTTCGCCCGTGAGCAATACCGTAGCATCTGTAACACTTACTTTTTCTGCCGATGCAATGGCTGCTTTTATAATTTTTGATTTTCCTAAAATACTTTCAAAAGAAGTTTTATTGCCTAGCAATTTTTCCAGACGTTGTACTTTTTTTGTAAGATTTACTTTATCAATAGCATTATATACAAGCGGTATAATTTTATTGTTGTCATCTCCTTTGGTAATGTAATCGAAAGCTCCGTTTTTAATAGCTTGTACGCCGTCAGTTATGTTGCCGTATGCTGTGAGTAAAATTATTTCTATCCCTGGATATTTATCTTTTATTTGTTTTGCCAGATCAACACCACTTCCGTCAGGCAATTTAACATCGCAGATAATTACATCAATTTCTAATTGTTCCAATTTTTTTATGGCTGTTTTACAATCACCAGCCTCGGTTACTTCAAAACCTTCCAGACTAATAATACGTGCCAACAACGAGCGGAGTTTTTGTTCGTCATCTACAATTAATATATTTCCTTTCATATAAGAATTTCATTTACTTCCCAATATAATTACTGTAAAAAATATTATGCACTTTAAATAGTTTTACTGCTAATCTCTAAAGGTAATACAATGCAATGCCGGTAAATATTGAAATTACAAAAATGCATATTATTGTTATTTTTCTTCACCAATCAATGCTGCTAAAAATTCTTTAAAATGAAACCGGGTATATTTATTGATTATGGTTTAATAAAAATTAAAATAATGAAATTATTAGTCTGCATGATCTCTTTTTCCGCCTTTCTTATTAGCTGTCAAAATTCTAAAGAAAAAAATCAGACGACTAAAAATTCCACTGTAATTCAGAACCCTACAAATGAAAAATCTGATACCACTAAAAAAAATATTATAAAAGAAGATATATCGGCTGATACCAGCAGTAAAACAAAATCTACTTATCATCTATCACTTACTTCTAATGCGCTTCAATTGATTAACAGCCAAACCGGCTCCAGCACAGAAATTAATTTTGGAAAACCACTTGACGAAATGGTAGAAACAATAAATAAAGTTTTGCAAAGTAAAGTTTCTACCATCAGTATAAACAGTGAATGCGGTGCAGGCCCACTAAAAATGGCTGTATGGAAAAACGGTTTAAACTTAATTTTTAAAGAACAAAAATTAAAAAAAGAATGGCAGTTTGTGGGTTGGTATCTTGGTAAGGCTTCAGGCAATATGCAAACGCTTAAAACAATGGCAGGAATCGGTATCGGCTCTACACGGCAAGAAATGGAATCTGCTTACGTTATAAAAGTAAATAAGACAAGCCTTGGCAACGAATTTTCAACCTCCTCAGGTTTGTATGGGATTTTTGATGGTCAAGGTAAAGATGCAAAAATTACAGATTTGTGGAGTGGTCTGACTTGTATATTTAGGTAGATGGAAATTGATATTATAAATCAGATACCTACTTGCTGATGCAGATTTTGATACTAGATTATTCTAGAAAGTTACTGAGAAAATAATAACTGAATGATTGAAATAATTGATGAACATAATTTGAAAAGCTTAATCAAATTAGGCCTAAAAAATCTATAGAGATTATTCTATTTTAAAAGAAATAGAATAACCATTTGCTTTTTGTATGCAGTTTTATAATGCTTGATTTTGGTGAATACATTTATCATGTAATTATGCAACCAATTTTTGTTGAAAACGAAATTTCTGTATAGGAATTAATCACTATTTATTTTTCAATTCTTTAGTATTTACTTTTTTGTTTAAATAAAAAATAGCCATTGGTAAAACTGCTGATGCGATTAAAGCAGCAGCCTTTCAAAAAACTAAATTAAAACTTCCCAAAGGGTAGTGTGTAAATCTCAAAAAGTGTCAGCAAATAGGCAATTCCAAAATAAAATTATACTATAGAGGATGTCATGCTACATGAGTAATTGAAAAGGAGATGATAAAAGCATCGCCCTGATTTTTTAACTTTTCACTTTTTCAAAAAATTTCCATTCTTATTCAAAGATTAAATTCTTGGCATTTACTTTCGCCTCATAGCTTAGTTTATCATTGTAATTAGTAATTTTTACACCCTCTTTAATTGATTTGCCTTTGTAATTTTCTTGACATAAGTAACCATTATGCAGGTTAAGAGAAAACTTTTATATCAACTTCACTTTCCCTCATAGTGCCATCATGTTCAAACAAAGCACTCATTATATTGCCATATTTTTTAAAACCCGCTTCATATTTTCCCCCTACTTTTTCCTATCTAGTTGTAACCTCATGGTTATTGTTTTGCAAAACTTGCTTTTACTGCAGTAGGTAGTTTAACTCCATCAATTTTTGTGCAAATAAAGTGAAACACTTAGCTGCTTAACATGTAACCAATGTCATTAACATTTTTATGATTAAGTGTTCTTAGTAATACTAAAAACTAAAGTTTAATTCTGTAGCGGGTTTGTATATGATTGTCAAATAATAATTTGGAAATTATTTATTATCAGTTGTCATATCTTTTTAGAAGGCTTATCCACTCAATGAAAAATATATTATTCAACAATTGCATTTTAAACTGAGAGTCATCAACATGATTAACTTACAATTATATTTTTTTTTCAAATTATACCCTCAATTATGGATTTTTAAATTATTATCTTTAAATCATGGGATTTTATATCAGATTTTGCACTTCAGTCATATTGTTTACATTAATAATCTCTGCGTCTTTTGCACAAACAACCCCGGATGCCATACTTGGCAAATGGATAACTACATCCGGTAACTGTATAGTGGAAGTGTATAAACAAAATCAAGAATTTAAGGCAAAGATTTTATGGTTTAAAGCAACTAAAAAACCCATGGACGATTGGACAGACGAAAAAAATTCCAATATTGCTTTACGCAAAAGAAAATTGTTAGGAATGGATGTTGTAAGCGGCCTCCGTTATAATTCCGATGAGAGACAATGGGTTGATGGAATGATATATGATGCCACTACAGGGAAAGAATGGAATTCAATAGTATGGCTAACCAAAGATAATTTGCTCAAAGTAAAAGGATATTGGCTTTTTAGATTTTTAAGCGAAACTAAAACATTTAAAAGGGTCTAGAGCTGCCTAAATTAATCTCATAAGAAAACCCGAATTTATTTTTGTAAAAAAAAGTTTTATCTCGTTGCCTACCCAAAAAAGCAAGTAACTTTTAGCACGGTCATTTTCCTATACAAAACTTGCTAAAAATAAAATCCAGCTTATCTTCATTTGTAACCTCTCCGGTTATTTCGCCCAAATCATAAAGGGCAGTTCTTATGTCAGATGATAAAAGATCCCCTGAAACATTTGCATCGAGCCCATCTTTTATTGCAG
>JAYTCO010000527.1:0-2613 GCA_043736415.1 Ferruginibacter sp.
GGTTGCTTACGCCTCAAGCGTACTACTATTTGCTTCTTGCAAGGAAGCCGAAAAAAAAGAAACCCCTGCAGCAGTTACGGTAACGGAACCGGCTAAACCTGATCTTGCACAGATACGATCCGAAATAGTTGCTATTGAAAATTCCTGGGCTGCTGCGCTGAATAAAAAAGACGTAAATGCCTTGATGGCTATGTATGCAGAGGACGCTGTGAGCATGCCCGATGGCGAACCAATGATTACAGGTAAAGCCGCTATCCAAAAAAAGCAGGAAGCCGATTTCGCTAAACCATCTATGTATGCCAGCATTGCTTTTGAAACTATGGATGTATATGCCCAGGGTAATGTGGCAACCGAAGTAGGAAAAACAATGTACAAAGATGCCGCCGGTAAAACAACCGGGGGAGCAAAATATATAGCTGTTTATGAAAAAAGGGATGGCAAATATTTATGCATCCGGGAGATCTACAACAAGGATTCAAAGTAAATAATAAGAAAAACAGGCGACTAAATATGTCGCCTGTTTTATTGATCGCTGTACTTCATGCTGCTCAATATAAAAAAATAGAAATCAGAAGAAAGATTAGGTAGCCTGAATTGATTAATAAACCACTAAAATTAAAAAATATGAAATCGGTTATCATTACAGGAACAAGTAAAGGTATTGGCCTGGAAACAGCGCTCGCATTTGAAAGAGCAGGCTATAAAGTTTTTGCCACCATGCGTAACCTCGATAAGGCTACCGACTTTAAGCAAAAAATAAAAGATGAATCTTTAAACATCAGAATTTATGCTATGGATGTTGATTCTGATGAATCCGTTAAACAATGCATGGATACTATTCTCCGGGAGAATGGCTCTGTAGATGTACTGATAAATAATGCAGGGATTGAATGCCATGGTTCTGTTGAAGAAACATCTTTGGAAGCTTTTAAAGCAGTAATGGAAACTAATTATTTTGGTGTATTGAGGTGTACAAAAGCACTGTTACCGAAGATGCGTGAAAACAAAAACGGCTGCATCATTAATATAACCAGCATTGCCGGCAAAATAGCCAACACGCCATTAGGTGCTTATGCTGCAAGTAAACATGCTTTGGAAGCTGTAACGGAATCCCTGGCGCAGGAAGTAAAGCCACACAATGTAAGAGTAGCCATTGTAGAGCCCGGAATCATTAATACACAAATGGCCAATGATATTGGCACAGGCGAAGCTTCTATTTACCCACAATCAAAA
Organism: Ferruginibacter sp.; assembly: GCA_043736415.1. Taxonomy (GTDB): domain Bacteria; phylum Bacteroidota; class Bacteroidia; order Chitinophagales; family Chitinophagaceae; genus Ferruginibacter. The sequence goes on from JAYTCO010000527.1 coordinate 1,234, forward strand.
CGCTTTGCCGGCCTTTTTGCAGCTTCACTAAAAACACCAACGCATCCTTCTGTGGTAGCAGAAAAGATTGTAGAAATAGCAGACAGCAACAGTTGGCAATTGCGGTACCCTGTTGGTCCTGATGCATTACCATTTTTGCAATGGCGGGTATCCATGACAGATGAAGAATACGTGGACTGGAATGCAGCTACTGATGAAGATTGGTACAACGCCGTACAAAATACTTTTGGTTTAAATGCAAGACAGGATTAGAAAAATTAAAAGTTAATTTTAATAAAACTACAGCATGAAAAAAATATCATTACTCTGCCTGCAATTAATTTGTATTAGTTGCGTGCATGCTCAAAACGGAGTTGACAATTCAACCTACAATCCGCATGAACTTTTTGCGCAACAATTTAATTCCCCGGCCGGTAATCCTTTTCGCTCGGCTAAAGGAATACCAGGGCCGATGTATTGGCAAAACAATTCCAGTTATCTTATTCATGCAACCCTGAGTGAAAAAGATACTTCGGTAAGAGGTGATGTAACGATCACTTATACAAATAACAGTCCGGACCAACTGGATTATTTATGGCTACAACTCGATCAGAATATTTTTAAGTCCTCTTCAAGATCTGTTGCTGCTACAAAATATTCTGGTAATTATTTTGGCGTACTTAACAAGTTGAATGGAGGCTATCAAATTAATAATGTTACAATCACCCAGGGCGGAAAAACCTACACTTCCCAACCCATCATCAGCGATACAAGAATGCAGGTTCGGTTAAATACACCCATGGCATCTAAGGGAGATAAAGTTTCTATAAAAATGAATTTCAGTTTTATAATCCCGCTTGATGGAGCAGGGCGCTTTGGCAGGCAATACACAAAAGATGCAGTTGTTTATCAAATAGGTCAATGGTATCCACGCATGTGTGTGTATGATGATGTGGAAGGCTGGAACACTTTGCCCTATATGGGCCTTGGTGAATTTTATTGCGACTATGGCGATTATGAATATTATATTACTGCAGCTCCGGAGATGATCATTTATGGTTCAGGGGATTTGCAAAACCCAACCGAATTATTAACAGCACAGCAAATAAAAAGACTCGCCCTCGCAAAAACAAGTGATAAAACAGTTACGATAATAAGCGCTGATGAAGCAGGCAAAGCTTCTACCCGCCCCAACACAAAAGAAAATCTTACCTGGCATTTTTCCATGAAGAATACAAGAGATGTGGCATGGGCCGCAGGCAAGGCTATGATTTGGGATGCGGCAAGGATTAATTTACCATCGGGCCGTAAAGCGTTGGCCATGTCCTGTTACCCCATAGAAAGTATGGGTGATACCGCATGGACAAGATCAACAGAATACTTAAAGGCAAGTATAGAAAT
>JAYTCO010000528.1:0-6142 GCA_043736415.1 Ferruginibacter sp.
ACAGAACTGGTAACTCCCGGGGTTGCCACCAGCGATAAATTACTTGAACACAACAACAATAATTTCTTAGCCGCACTGCATATTACTGATGATAAAACAGGAATTTCTTTTCTGGATATATCAACCGGAGAATTTTTTATTGCTGAAGGTGATAAAGAATATACAGATAAGCTGTTGCAGAGTCTGCAACCTGCCGAAGTAATATTTCAAAGAAACAAACAAAAATTTTTTAAAGAAAATTACGGTTCTTCTTTTTTTACTTACACATTAGATGAATGGATTTTTGCTGATGTATATGCAAATGAAATATTGCTTAAACATTTTGGTACACACAGTTTAAAAGGTTTTGGTGCAGAAGGAATGACGGCAGGAATTATTGCTGCAGGAGCAATTTTGCATTATTTAAAAGATACGGAACATCCCAACCTGCAACACATCACTTCCCTGCAAAGAATAAATAAAGAAGAGCATTTATGGATGGATCGCTTTACTATTAGAAATTTAGAACTTATTTCTAATAATGAAAACAGCAGTCTTTTTAAAACAATAAATAATACCGTTTCTCCCATGGGCGCAAGGTTGATGAAACGGTGGATGTTGATGCCCTTAAATGACCTCATCAAAATAAATGAAAGGTTAAATACCGTTGAATTCTTTATAAAAGAAACCGATGTTAGATTACTGATTTGTAAACATATAAAACTTGCCGGCGATGTGGAAAGACTGGCAGCCAAAATTCCATTAAAAAAAATAAATCCACGGGAGGTATTGCAGGTAGCCAGAGGGTTACAGCAAACAGAAGAAATAAAAAAAATCTGCTTTTCAACATCCAGTGCTTATTTAAAAAGGCTCGGCGATTCGCTCAATAGTTGTAATTATATCCTGCAAAAAATATTAACGCAAATTACAGAAAACCCACCGGCGCTTGCAAACAAAGGTGGTCTGATTGCACAGGGCATTCATGCAGAGTTAGATGAACTACGAAACATTGCCAGCGGCGGTAAAAATTATCTGCTGGAATTGCAACAGAAAGAAGCCATCAACACAGGAATATCTTCGCTAAAAATTAGTTTTAATAATGTGTTTGGATATTATTTAGAAGTAACAAACCTGCACAAACCCAAAGTGCCCGAAACATGGATTAGAAAGCAGACACTTGCAAATGCTGAAAGATATATTACACCTGAGTTAAAAGTGTACGAGGAAAAAATAATTGGTGCCGAAGATAAAATTCATCAGATTGAGCAACAGCTTTTTCAGGAATTACTGAACGAATTGCAGGATTATATTGCGCCCATGCAGGTGAACGGGCATGTAATGGCTGTGCTGGATTGTTTGGGTTGTTTTGCCAATAATGCATTACAGTACAATTATAAAAAACCTGATCTTCACGATGGATTTGAAATGGAGCTGAAAGACAGCAGGCATCCGGTTATTGAAAGAAATTTACCGCAAGGAGAAACTTACATAAGCAATGATATTGTTCTCGATAATACAACCAACCAACTCATTATTCTTACCGGCCCAAACATGAGTGGCAAAAGTGCTATTTTACGGCAAACCGCACTCATAACTTTAATGGCACACATGGGAAGTTTTGTGCCGGTTTCTTCTGCAAAAATTCCGTTAACAGATAAAATTTTTACAAGGGTTGGTGCATCAGATAATATTACTGGTGGCGAGAGTACATTTATGGTTGAGATGAACGAAACAGCCAGCATCATCAACAACCTTACTGCAAAGAGTTTAATTTTACTGGATGAAATTGGAAGAGGAACATCTACCTATGACGGTATTTCAATTGCGTGGAGTATTGCAGAGTTTATACACCAGTCACCACACACTCCCAAAACTTTATTTGCCACACATTACCATGAGTTGAATGAACTTGAAAATAAATTTGATCGCATAAAAAATTACCACATAACAAATAAAGAAGTTGGTAATAAAATAATTTTCCTGCGCAAGCTGGCTCCGGGTGGAAGTGTGCACAGTTTTGGTATTCATGTAGCAAGAATGGCAGGAATGCCGCCTGCATTAATTGACAGAGCAAATGAAATATTATTATTGCTTGAAGAAAAAAACAAGGAAGGAAACGAATCTCAAAATAGCGATAATGTAAAAAAGAAAATTAAGCAACTTTCCTTACCCAAAATGCAGCTTAATATTTTTGATGCACACTCACTTACTTTCGAAGAAATAAGATCAATTTTAGAAACTGTCGATATTAACAGACTCACGCCGGTTGAAGCATTGCTCAAGTTGCAGGAAATAAAATCTAAAATTAAATAGAAGAAGAATTAAAATTTTTTCTTACCTGACAATAACTGAATAAGTAATAAAATAGTTTACTGATTTGCTTCCTAAAAAAGATAAAATATTAATTAAATCATAAATATTAACATTCGGTTGATAACAATAAAATAATGTGTAGCCGTTTGCGTTAATTTTACATTAACCACAATAACAGCGTGCATGCAATTTGCTAAAGGAAAACTACTTGCAATAGGAGGTGCCGAAGACAAAGGCACAGATCTCGAAACAGGACAAATACACCGTAATAATTTAAATTTTTTTGAACTTGGAATTCTTAGACGAATTGTAGAAGAAATTGGCGGTCACGAAAAAAGAATTGAAGTAGTTACGACTGCAAGCATGATTCCTGTAGAAGTTGGAGAAAATTACCTGAATGCATTTGGAAAAATTGGTTGCAAACAAATAGGACTGATGCACATACGCAACCGGGCGGATGCCATGAAAGAAGAATATATTGAAAGACTTAAAAGGTGCGATGCCATAATGTTTAGTGGTGGTAACCAACTGAGGTTAACAAGTACTTTTGGGGGTACGCAATTTTTACAAATAGTTTTAGAAAGATACAATGAGGAGGCAGACTTTTTAGTTGCAGGCACATCTGCAGGTGCAATGGCCATGAGTAACACCATGATTTATGAAGGCAATGCTGCAAAAGCTCATTTAAAGGGTGAAGTAAAAATTACAACCGGTCTTGGTTTTATGGATGATGTAATTTTTGATTCTCATTTTGAAAAACGGGGAAGATTTGGAAGACTTGCACAGGCTGTATCCGCAAATCCATCTTGTATCGGGATTGGTTTGGGAGAAGATACCGGCTTCTTAATAATTGATGGCAACAGAATGGAAGCAATTGGGAGCGGACTTGTTGTTATTTTAGACGGACATGATATTCGCCACAGCAATATTGCTGATATACCGGATGGTTGCCCAATAAGCATTGAAAATATGCGGGTACATTTTCTTGAAAAAGGGAACGGTTACATGGCTATAGAAAGAATATTTATTCCCGAAGTATTTGAAGGTGCAGTTACAAGTAGGCAGGTTAATGTAGAATAATCTAAGCTAAAATTTAATTAAAAAGCCTTCGGTATGACCGAAGGCTTTTTAAGATATATCAAGCTAAATAACTTCAAATAAATAATAACTTTTTTTTCCTTTTTGTACCAATAAAAATTTATTGTGTAGCAGCAAATCCTTTGTTGGTATTAGCTTTGGGTCATCAGATTTTTTTTTGTTGATACTAACACCTCCCGATAATATCATTTTTTTAGCATCACCTTTGCTGGTGAAAATTCCTGCGTCTGTAAGCATGGTTGCTAAATCTATCCCATTCTCAAAATCAATTTTTAAAATATTCGTTTTTGTTATTCCTTCTATTTCATTTAATTCATTTTCTGATAAATCTTCAGCCGCAGCATTTTGAGAAGTAAATAATTTTTCGGTTGTGTCAATGGCTTTTAAATATTCATTTTTGTCGTGTACAAAAATCGTAATTTCTTCTGCCAGTTTTTTCTGCAACAATCTTTTTCCTGGATCTTTTTTATGTGTATCAATAATTTCGTCAATCTCCGTCTTACTTAAAAATGTAAAAATTTTAATCCAGCTTTCTGCATCTTCGTCAGATGCATTTAACCAAAACTGGTAAAATTTAAATGGTGAGGTCTTCTCGGCATCCAGCCAGATATTGCCCTGTTCAGATTTCCCAAATTTTGTACCGTCTGCTTTTTTAATAAGCGGGCAGGTAAATGCAAAAGCTTCTCCGCCATCTTTTTTTCTTATGAGTTCAGTACCTGTAACAATGTTGCCCCATTGATCACTGCCGCCCATTTGTAATTTGCATTTCATGTTTTTGTAAAGCCAATAAAAATCATAACCCTGCACAAGCTGGTAAGTAAATTCTGTAAACGACATGCCATTTTCACCTTCAAGTCTTTTCTTAACACTTTCTTTTGCCATCATGTAATTAACCGTAATGTGCTTCCCGGCATCTCTTATAAAATCTAAAAAAGATATTCCTTTAAACCAGTCATAATTATTTACCATAACTGCACAGTTTGCGGCAGTTTCTTTAAAATCCAAAAACTTATAAAGCTGTGCTTTAATTCCCGAAACGTTTTTGTTTAAAGTTTCCTCGCTCAGCATATTTCTTTCTTCGCTTTTGCCGCTTGGGTCGCCTACCATTCCTGTTGCTCCACCTACAAGCGCTACAGGTTTGTGCCCGGCTTTTTGCAAATGAACCAAAAGTAAAATTGGTACAAGGCTGCCAATATGTAAACTATCTGCCGTAGGGTCAAAACCTATATAACCGGGTGTAATTTCTTTGTTTAGTTGATTTTCAGTGCCGGGCATTATATCCTGCAACATTCCACGCCATTGTAATTCTTCTAAAAATGCATTCATTCTACGTAAATATTTTGGCAAAAATAAGGTTGTAAAAATTAAACCGTAAATCGGTTTTATTAAAAATTTAATTTTAGTTTTTATGAAATGCTTCAATCAAAAATTAAATTAGAGAAATAGATGCTGTTTTTCTTTTTTTACCAAGAGCTTTTTTCAACAAAAGGAACCCTTAAAATGGTCGGTTTTCATTATATTTGAAATACATTTTACTTTTAAATATTATATACACTTTTTTACTGTTCTGAACGTTTAACAAGTGAATAATGTTTTGAAATTATTAATATTATTATCATGAAGAAAAGCATTGCTGCTTGTTTATCGGTTTTTCTTTTGTTTTCTGTTTCAGGTTTTTCGCAATTCAGAAAATATTCAAACGAATTTTTAAACATTGGTGCAGGGGCAAGAGGTTTAGGAATGGGAAGTGCGCAGGTAGCTTCTGTAAAAGATGCTACCTCGGGTTATTGGAACCCCGCCGGTTTAGCGGAAGTAAAAAATAATATTGATGCTACTATTATGCATGCTGAGTATTTTAGCGGTATAGCAAAGTATGATTATGCTGCAGTTGCAGTGCCCGTTCAGGATAACAAACGTACCGTAGGCTTTTCATTGCTTCGTTTTGCTGTTGATGATATTCCAAATACTCTTTTTTTGGTGGAGCCTGATGGAAGTATTAATTACAATAACATTAAATCTTTTTCATCAGCAGATTATGCATTTTTAATGTCTGTTGCGCAAAAAGTAAAAGAAAATGACAATTATGTTTTAAATGCCGGATTAAATGCTAAGGTTATTTACAGAAAAGTTGGAAAGTTTGCAAATGCATGGGGGTTTGGCCTAGATGCAGGATTGCAAATGAGAGGGAAAAAATGGAACATTGGTTTGGTTGCAAAAGATTTGACAACAACATTTAATGCCTGGTCATTTAAATTTACTGACAAAGAAAAGGAAGCTTTGTACCTGACAAAAAATGATATTCCTGTTAAATCGACTGAGCTAACAGCGCCACGTTTGATATTAGGTGGGGCTTATACTTTTGATATTGGAGCTAACTTTAAATTACAAACAGAAGCTAATATTGATGTTACTTTTGACGGTAAAAGAAATACTGTTTTAAGCGGAAATACGGTGAGTGCAGATCCACATCTTGGCCTGGAAGGTGCAATTAAAGATGTGTTTTTTGTAAGAGCAGGTGTTACAAATTTTCAAAGGGCATTGTCAGATGGAGATACTTTAAATCAAAAAAAAGTATGGATATATCAGCCTAGCCTCGGGGCAGGTTTTAAAATAAAAAATGTGAATATTGATTATGCCTTTACCAATCTTGCAAATCAATCAAATCCCTTATACACGCATGTAATTTCTTTTAGAATTATTTTTGGAAAGAAAAATGATGAATAAAGGTTTTATAAATTGAACAGTTATGAAA
>JAYTCO010000529.1:0-2586 GCA_043736415.1 Ferruginibacter sp.
ATAATCTGCTCTTGCTGAGTTGAATAAACTATTAGAAATCGTTATTGATTGGGTAAGCAAATTAACTTCCATTAATTTTGTCTCGTAGCTTCTTTTATAGTTGTCAACTTTTGATAATTGGTTCACTACATCCATGTAGGCGTTCAGTATGGTGCGCTCATAATTATACACAGCCTGGACTTGCTTGGCATTGGCACTGTAATAGGTGGCTTTAATGGCATTTCTATTTATGAGAGGAGCAACTAAATCTCCAGCCAAGGAATAAAGGGTGGATTCAGGACGAACCAAAAATGCAGGATTGAAAGCTTGAAATCCAGCCCCACTTTGGATTCTAAATGACGGATAGAAATTGGCTTTGGCTACCTTTACATCTAATTTTGAAGCCATCAACCCCAACTCTGCTTGTCGAATGTCCGGTCTGTTTTCCAAAAGCTGAGAAGGAATACCAATGTAAACTGAGTCGATCATAATATTCCGTAAAGTGGCAGAGCTTCGAAGTATCGGTTGAGGAAATCTACCTACCAAAAAATTAATCCTATTTTCAGTTTCAATAATTTGTTGAAGAATGTCATACTGAAGATTTTTCGTATTCAGGACTTGTGCTTCAAATCTATTTACAGCTAACTGAGTAACTTTCGCAGCTTGTTTTTGTTGCACCATGATTTTAAAAACATTGGTTTGGATTTCGATATTGCTTTTTACGATTTCCAGCAAGTTATCAAGTGCCATCAGTTCATAGTAAGTGTTGGCAATCTCTGCAACCAAGTTGGTTACCATAAAGTTTTTACCTTCAATACTTGCTAAATATTTTGATACTGAAGATTTCTTCGCGTTTCGTAACTTTTTCCAGACATCCAATTCCCAAGTTGCATAAACTCCAAACATAAAATCAGGTAATGGCTCAGGAAATGGAGTTCCCGGCTTAATTTCAAGATTGCCTTCTACTGCGCCAAGCCGATTATATTGACCTACTTTTTCGAGTCCTGTACTTCCTCGTAAACCAACAAAAGGCAAATACTCTCCTCTTCTTGCTCTAACCTCATTTTTGCCGATTTCAATCTCCTGAAAAATGATATTTAATTCCTGATTATTGATAAGTGCAGTGTCAATAATGGCTATCAAGTATGGGTCGGTAAAATACTCCCTCCAATTTGTCTTTCCTGTGTTGATGTTGTCTGAAATTTGAACATTGTTAAAACTTACAGGTGTAGATTTGTTTTCGGTTTTTATGTTGACTTTAGATATCTGACAACTTGAAAAACTCAACAATAGTATTGCTATTGTTATGTATCTATAAATTATTTTATTTTTCATTTCTGATTCTTTTTCGGTCTGCTACTTTAAGCATCAATCCAAGTTTTTGAATTTTTTTAATCAAAGAGGCGGTAGATTCGCTTTTCACAAATTCTTCGCTTAATGGATTCTCTTCCTGATCTCTTATTAGTTTTCTGCCCTCGGCCAATTTGCCAAATATGTAGTAGAGGCCAGGCACTATAATCACTCCGAAAACAGTCCCGAACATCATTCCGCCCATCGCAGAAGATCCGATCGTTCTGTTACCAATAGCACCGGGTCCTGTTGCAATGACCAATGGAATCAATCCGGCAATAAAGGCAAAAGATGTCATTAGGATTGGTCGGAAGCGAACCTTTGCTCCTTCAATTGCTGCTTGAAGGATAGTGAATCCCTGCTGATGCTTTTGTACTGCAAATTCTACAATCAGAATTGCATTTTTGCCTAGCAACCCCACCAACATTATTAAACCTATTTGAGCATAGATGTCATTGGCCAGCCCCATTACTTTTAAAAGTAAGAATGAGCCAAAAACTCCGACTGGAAGGGAAAAGACGACCGCAAGTGGTATTATGAAACTTTCATATTGAGCCGCGAGCACCAGATAAACAAAGATCAATACCACTATGAAGATATACAGGGCTTCGTTACCTCTTCTTGACTCATCATATGAAAGACCTTCCCAGGCAATATCATACCCTTTAGGTAAGGTTTGTGTTGCTACTTCCTGAATCGCACGAATAGCATCACCACTAGTGAAGCCCGATGCAGGAACTCCCTTTATTGAAGAGGACGTGTAAAGATTGAAACGTGTAATTTCATTTGGGCCTTGCTTTTTTTCCATTCGCATGAATGCTGAATAAGGTACCATTTCTCCATGCTCGCTTTTTATAAATAAGTTCAATATGTCTTTCGGCAATTTTCTATATTCTGGTGCTGATTGGGTGTATACTTTGTAAAAAGTATTAAACCTGACAAATCCTTGCTCGTATGTACTTCCAATCAACACGTCTAAATTCTTCATGGCTTTGCCAATGGAGACTCCTTTTTGCATCGCTAATTCGTTATCAATAATCAGTTCATATTGAGGATAATTGGCAGCATAGAAAGTGAAAAGCCCGGTTAACTCTGGTCGCTTCTTCAATGCTTCCATAAACTCAGTATTTACCTTATCGAATTCCAGATAATCGACCGTGCTGTGTTTATCTAACATGCGCAGAGAAAAACCGTCAGATGAACCATATCCCGGCACAGCTGGTGGCTCAAAATATTCGATAACGGCTCCTAAGTCTA
>JAYTCO010000530.1:0-6087 GCA_043736415.1 Ferruginibacter sp.
AAAAAAGTTTAGTGAAACGACTTTCACTAAACTTCTTTCAAGACCGATAAAAACATTGAGTTACCGAGGTTTTTATCAACTATTTTTCAGTATTATACCATGATAGCCAATATTTATTTCAGATAGTCAAATGTATTTACCATTTTGTACTTTGGACTACGGCTAATAAAATCTCTAAAGTATGCAGTATGGCTGGCTCCCAAAAGTATAAAAACCCTATCATTTTCAGTAAGATTTATTCTGTTTAAATTAGCGTACATCCTAATATTACGTTGATAGTATTTTGTGGCTTCATCTGCACCTTCAAAACCTTTCTCGCTACCCACATGAGAAAGCATCTCAGCATTAACCTCAATAAGAAAATCCAGATAAGTATTTTGGTTGGTTAATTTTAATTTGTCAAGTAGATTTAGTTTCTCCATTTTAATATTTATCTGTGGATAAAATTTAAAAGGGTCTTTGTAATATTTGTTATGCCAAAGTGAGTCAATAGTATTTACCATTTCTGAACCAATATTGTAATTGTAGCTCATTTTATGGTCAATTCCATAAATTCGTTTTGTCCCGCTAATTCGTCCTAATTCATACGCCAACAATTCTATTTCTGATGGGTTTTTAAAATTCATTTTTGGCGTAGATACATATTCATTGTATTCTGATTGAAGTTTTTTATCAAATTCAGGAGGTCTTTCCACAATTATTACAGTTGGTCTAAACTTAGATAGCATTATCGCTATTTCATTTATAGCTGATTTATTATTTTTATCGTTTTTGTCAAATTCAGTTTTGTTTGCATCATTGGTTTCTCCCATATGGAAAGTTCCTACATTCAAAATCGGTATTTTTTTTATATCCTCTTTCAGAAGATTTTTAGAAGAAAAATCTTTTTCGCTATTGTTATTTTTCGTGATGTGCTGTGCGTTATTACACGAAAAAAAAGCAAGAATGCAACCTGCTAATATTAGTTTATTCATCCTTATCATTTTTGAAGTTTTTAGTTATGGTGTCAGCGTGTCGTTTTAAGAATTACAGTAAAAACAAAATTATTTATTCTACTCCATTTTCCAAAATTATAAGCTGCTGAATAATGATTTAAAAGTTTTATTAATTTTCTTGTATTACTCATTATTGTTCTCTTACACCATCCCATGCTGACAGCACTTTTGCATGCGTTTTATTTTGCAATTGCCATGTAGTATTTATAAGCATTGTTTTACGGTCGTTGGTATTGTAGGCATCCCAACCTGTCTCATTTCATAATAGATGCGTTTTAATTAAGTAAGTAGCAGCAGTAGTAAATTTGTATTTGTCTTAGAATATCCTTCTCTGGCATTTAACCAAACCAAATGAAAGTTACTGCTGAACACCAAATAAAATTTCATTATTTATTCTTCGGTTAGGTTGTAAAGTTTTATTACCCTATATTTTCATAAATGGTTTTAACCATTTTCTATAATTTTTATTTCTTCTTCGGTTAGGTCGTATAGTTGGTAAACCAATTGGTTGATTTGGGTTTCGATAGTTTTAATATTTGCTTGTTGATTACTGCTTTTTTCTCGAATTGCTTTCTCGACTAATACAGTTAGTTTAGTTTCTGTATTAGTATCAATACCCGGAATTGGAATTTGTTCAAAGTATTGTGGTTTAACTTCGATGTAACCACCACTTCTAATTACACAAATGCTTTTTAAGAAGTGCCAAACAACTTTTGAATTAAGAACTGCAAGCGTTGCCTTGTCATTTGAAGGCAAAAAAACTGCTGGCGCATTTAAATAAACACCTGTATCATCAAATGCAAACTTGTTGGTGTTTTGAAGATTTGGAAAAATTATTTTTGGTTTTTCAAACAAATCGTAATATGCACAGTTTCTCAATTCCCACCAAAATTCACCTTTGTCAAAACGCTTGACAGCTTTTTCTTTAAATGGCTCAAGATGATTCAAGATTTCAGGGTAAGATTCCTTCATTTTTTCAAATGCCATAATTTCACTTAATTTTCCAAAATTCTTTGACGTTGATTTGCTTTCAAAGACAATCATTTTTTTAAACGGAAGGGGTGTTTTCCATTTCTTTAAGTCTTTGCCATCATATACATCTTTCAAAACATTATATCCACCCAAATTATTTTCGGTTACGAATGCTTCATTTAATGTTGTCTTAATTCCGTAATAGCATTTACCATAAAGCTCTAAGACAGTTTTATGATTTTGTATTTTTGCTAAAATATTTTGCTCAAATGAGTTGATGAAATTCCACGCAGAGACATTCAATTTGTCTTGTGCAACTGCTGTGAATACGGATTCATTGTTTAATAATTCCTTGTCGTAAAAATTGGCTTTTGTGTATTTGAAAAATTTGAAAATACTTTTATGATTAGCTTTTTGGACTATCAGTATGATTGGGTAGGTTGTTGCTTCTTCAAATACGACCACATCTGTAAAGTCAATGTATTTTTCAAACTTGAAATGATTTTCAATAAATTCTCTTAATGTCCTTCCTGCTGTGGTTTTGTCAAAAGTGTTATTGATGAATGAGAAGTAACCTTTATCCCTCATTATACTGTGGCTTAATTCATAGAAGTATGAAAAAATATCGCCTCCCGATGTAAATACTCTATAGTAGGTTTGAAGATGATTTTTAAATTCTCCAAGTTCTTCCTGTCTGATATATGGCGGATTCCCGATCACCACATCAAACCCCACAAAATCACCTTCATCATTCAACACTTCCGGAAATTCAAAACGCCATTCAAAAGCATTTTCAAAAATTTTATTAGATTTTATTTCTTCAATCTCCGTTTCTATTTTGTTCGTTTCTTCGGTTAGTTGCAAAACCTTTTTATTCCAATCTGCTTTTTCCTTTTTGCCCATTTCAAACAATTGTGTTTGGTTGATCATGGTAAACAAGTCGCCCGATAGTTTGCGTAGCTTTTTTACCTTCGGGTCGTTCAAAGAAATTTCGCTTCTAAAATCTGATTTAATATCGCCAATCAGTTTTTCCATTTCTCTTTTCTGTTCCTTGCTTTCAGCGTTTCAGTAGGTGTCAACCGCTATGCGGTAACTGTCAATTGACCACTTACTTTTTTTAAGTGCCTGGCTCAAATCTGCGTCAATGGCAAAACGGCTCACCAAAGAGTTACCGCATTTAATATTAATGTCAATATTGGGTAGTGTTTCTAATTCGGTGGCGTTTTTATAATAAGCATTTTTTAAGAGCTCAATCCACAAACGCAAACGGCAAATTTTTACAGAGTTTGGGATAATGTCTACACCAAAAAGGCAACCCTCTATAATGGTTTGCTTTTCGTGAAAAAGCGTTTCCTGTATTCGCTGGCTTTCCTTGTTGGTAGGGTTGTAATCAAATAAATCGCCTTCTTCGTCTGTTACAATCAGTTCATCATTTACAACTTCTACATGGTATTCTTTTAGCCGCTTACCTGTGCGGTCTTGCAATATTTTCAAGTCATTTTTTACAGCAATCATTTCATTAAGTGCCGATACTAAAAAATGGCCGGAACCTACAGCCGGGTCGCAAATTTTAATGCTGTTTACAATAGCATTGGCTTCTTTTCGATCTTCAATTTTATCGTACAATTCTTCAACGGTGCTGCAATTCCAACTTTTGGTTTCGTTAAATTTTTGTACTACCGATTTGCGAATAGTTTCCCTACACATATACATGGTAATAAAACCCGGTGTAAAAAATGAACCGTCTTTGTAGCCATTAATTTTCTCAAAAATTAAACCGAGTACCGATGCGTTTATAAGTGATTTATTGTCTTCCTGTATATCTTCGGAACCTTCACTTGCAAAATCGTAAGCGTTTAAAAAATCAAATAAATATGCTAAGGTTGATAAATTGCCCGTTCGCTTTTTACCTTCACTATTTTTAAGAACGGTTGTTGAAATAACGGGGATCGTTTTATCATCTTTTAAATTACTGATTAATAAAGTTACCTGCTCAATTTCTGTAGGTTCAAAAAGCGAACTGTTTAAATAAGGCACTTTTTCAAATATCTTTTTTACATCCTCGTTTCTATCGTTATACTTACGGGCCAACACCTGAAAAAACAAACTGTTGAGGTCGTCGTAGTTTTTTATTTTATCTAAACTTAAAAACGAATACGATTTATCGCCCTTGTGGTAAGTAATTAATTGAGCTTCTAATAATTTAAGAAACAAAATTCTGTTTATCCAGGTAATACTTAATTCAAGCCCTACACTAAACAAACGTTCTTGTTGCGTGTTTCCAAATTGGCTCGGTCTTTCTAACCGATGTATTTTATCTAAGCTATCAAGTTGTATAATTGCATCTTCAAGAATACTACCCGAATTTCTACCGCCTTCCTTGTTTCTTTCAATAAGTTTTTTACTTCCTTCTTTGGTTTCTGTTAAACCAATAATGTGTAACAACTCGCTGTAAAATCTTTTATCGAGGCTGTTGCTGTCGTTGGTAAAAGGAAGTTTTAAAAGATGCCCTGCTGATAGAAGTTTAAATAATGCAATAAGTTTGTTATCGTCTGCTTTATCAGTATTGCGAAGTGGTTTTTGATATTCCTGTAAATCGAAGTATGCAAATTCAATTTCTGTTGTAATGGCTGCAATAAAAGGTTCGGCAATTTGTTTGTAGAAAAAATCCGTTTTGGTATCTGCCAAACGTCCGGCTTCAAAGTCGTGAAATTGTTTTACAAAATTTTTGTTTTGTGCAAAAAGCCTTTCAAAAAGGGTTGCATCAAAAATAAACCACTCGTTTATATTAGTAGCAATAAGGTATTTTACTTCAAGGTTTTTGTGGGTTAATCTTTCTCGCAAATAGTAAAGCACTAATTCCTGAAACGCTTTAGCATTCAGTTTTTTAGTGGTGATCATCTCCGTTTTGTTGGTTGGCTTTTTTGCTTCAATAATTACCGCAACAGAACTGCTTGCGTTGTTTCCATTATGAATAACAAGGTCGTTTCTACCTTTGGTATTTATAAAATGGTTTGGGTCGTAATACGTTTTCTTTAAAAAATCAATTACAAGGTTTTTATGAAACTCTTCGCTTTCGGTGTCGTTTGATCTGTCGAGTAACTGGATAAGATTTGCCTTAAAATTTTCAATTTCTGATCTGTTAGGTTTTACTTTTAAAAAGGCTTTATTTAATGCCTTTTTAGGCGGTTGCATTGTTAATATCATCTATTGTTGAATCAGTATTTATAATAGGCTAATGTAACCCTTTATTGTTGTGTGGGGTATTACAAAATTGCTTGTTTAAGTAACGTCAATGTTTAAATGCTGCAAAGCAGAAAAAAGATTTTTTCTCAGCAATGTTTCGGTCCTTGGCGAACGGTGCGTTAATGAATAAATTAAATGAAGAGAAAAAAATTATAACCTTACCTTAAAACCCAAAAACTTTTAATCCTCTACAGGAATATGAATAGCTACCAACGTTCCAATGCCCAGCTTTGAATTCCACTCAATATGTCCCTTTAAAAAATTTATTCTTTTTTGCATATTATCTAAAACAAAACCTGCAAATTTATTTTTAACTGATGTATCAAAATCATTTCCATTATCCTCATATTAATACTTATAATAGTCTAATACCTCATGCCGGTTGCGATTATATGAAACCTGAAGAAACCCATTTAAAATCAGGACAATTGAATAAAAGATGGAAGAACTATAAGCACAATTATAAACATGAAAAAACAGCTATATAGCAATTGCAGGATTAAAAATTATATTTGTATAACCACATCAGGATTTATTTATTAACCTGTGTAGTTATTTAGGACGAAGCAGTAGAGAAGTTATAGGGATGTTACAGGGAAGTTATAGGGAAGTTTACATATAGTACATCCTTACATGATTCATGCTTTGCCTATTATAAGCCTAATCCCTATTCAATGTGTAGTCATCCGGTAAATATCTCACACAACCCGTTTCGCCACTTCTCCAAGTAACACTACACCGGGTTTCTTGCCGGTCTCAAAACTGCCCGCAATCTTATCAATCCCTAAAGCCTTGGCGCCGTTTGCTGTAGCCCATTTCAACGCAGTAGCAAGGGCAATTGTAGGGAAGTTTTTGCAAATGGTTTTTACTTCTT
>JAYTCO010000531.1:0-2581 GCA_043736415.1 Ferruginibacter sp.
CTGGCTCTCCTGCATAGCTTCAACTTTTTCTGCGATTTTAGATTTTTTTACCGGTTTTTTTCTATTCTCATTTATTTGTACCAAAATCTTTTCATGATTAATTACATACTTCTGAATAACGATTTGTAAAATTAAAGTTATACTGTTAGAAATTGTGTAGTACCATGTAAGTGCAGATGGTAAGTTATTAAATACGCCCAACAGTAAAACCGGAAAAATATAAGGCATATACTTCATAACAGGGTTACTGTTATCCTGCATATTGCTCATGCTGTAAATTGAAATGAGCATGCTTGTAATAACCGCAGTTAATGTAAATAAACTTACGTGATCTCCATAAAAAGGCACAGCAAAAGGCAGCTTTAAAATTGAATCGTAGGAAGCAAGATCATTTGACCATAAAAAACTTTTGCCTCGTAAATCTATATTGCTTTGAAAAAAATAATAAAGTGACATAAAGATAGGAATCTGTAACACTGCCGGCAAACACCCTCCAAGTGGGCTTACACCTGCGGTCTTCCATAGCTTCATCTGCTCCATACTAAATGCCTGCTGATCCAACTGTCCGGCTTTATCGGTAAATTTTGCTTTTAATGCATCTACCTCAGGCTTTAAGACTTTCATTTTAGCACCACTCAAGTAACTTTTATAAAGTATGGGAGAAGTTATGAGTCGTATAAGAAGAGTCAATAGTAGGATAACAATACCCATACTTGCTATATTCTTTTGTAGAAAATCAAATACGGGCAATAAAAAATAGCGATTAATATATTTTACAAAAGAAAAAATACCTGAACCATACGGCACCATGTTTTCCATTTTGTTATTGTATCTTTTTAAGATATTATAATCACTTGGACCGTAATAAAACTGAAGTGCCGTATTGCTGGTATTGCCGGCCTTTACAGGTAATTTTAAATTAGCTGTAGATCTAAATATGTAGGAATTACTATCTGTTGGAATTTTCCAGGTTACTGTGCCAGATTCAAACTTATCTTTAGCTGACAGTGCTGCAATAAAAAACTGTTGTTTTGCCCCTATAAAACTTAAGGGTTGGGAGAAAGTTTTTGTTCCCTCTTTTGCAACATGTTCAAAATCATAATTGTTCTGTTCTGAGTAGCCAATCTGAGATTGCGTCAGTTCATATTTATGATCCTTTTCAATTTGCGTTGCTTCTGTTTGCCATAGCAGATTAATTACATTACCTGTAAATAAATTTTCTCCCTTTGTCAAAATATTAAAGTCCAACATATACTCACCTTCCCGAATTGTGTATTGATGTATAATTTCTTTACCTCCGGTAGAATCTCCTATTTTAAATGAAATAGTCTGGCTTTTATCTGCATTTACAACTACGGGCTGCACAGTAAAATTTATATTTTCAGTTTGGGCTGTAATGTTGGCACCAGAATTTATATTATAAGATAATTTATTAAAATTGCCACTTTGTAATAAAACCTGTGTACTGTCAAACTTCTTATATTTCTTCAACTCAACCCTTGCAGGTTGTGCACCTCTGGTATTAAAAGTAACTTTCATTACATCATTTTCTAAAGAAACCATTGCCGCCTTTAGTGTATCCTGAACAAATCCCTGTGTTTGTTTTGCTATAATTATAGAGTCAGTTTTTTGCAGATCTAATTTTACTGCATTTGAATCAACCTTTGGTTTTAATGCCGCAATTGAATCGTTTATTCTTTTTTGCTCAAGTTCATAAGTTGCTTTGCTGTTATTATTTAACATCAGCATTACTACAAGCAATGCACCGATTAGCCCAAAACCTATAAGCGTATTCTTATCAATTCCCATTATAACTAATTTTAGTATTTAGTATTTTTTGCATTATTATCCGTTCCTTCTAAACCAACTTCCGTAAATATTTATTGCCTGTTTGGCATTAAGGCTGCAAATGTAATAAGTTTAAATGGTTGTCTATATTAAAAATGCCTCCGAAACGAAGGCATTTTTATTTATTATAAAAACAATTTTATTTTTTTGCAGCTGCTGCCGGAGCGGCTTTACCCACCGGCGCTTTAGCTGCCGCTGTTTCTTCTTGTTTTAGTTGACGTGTCATTGTTACAGAGGCAATAGGAATTCTTGGAGAATTCATAATTTCCATATTGTCTGCTTTAATGTTCTCAACACGAATGTTCTCATTTAATTCAAGATTATTGATATCAACCTCAATATTTTCTTTAAGAAATTTTGGAAGCGTTTTTACTTTTACAGATTTTATTTTTAAAACAAGTTTACCACCTGCTTTTACTCCAAGTGGAGTACCTGTGTATTTTAAAGGTAAAGTTGCAATAACTTTTTTATCATCTACCAACTCAAGAAAATCAAGATGTATAAGCACATCTGTAACCTTATCAAACTGTAGATCTTTTAAAATACAGTTGTAAGAATTTCCGTCAACGGTGATGTTGGCAAACATAAATTCTGATGTGTAAACTATACTTTTAAATGCTGTTGCAGGTGCAGAGAAATTTACTTCAGTTTTACCACCGTAAATTACAGCTGGCACAAGTTGCTGAGAGCGAAGTTGGCGGGTGGCTTTTTTTCCGCTTTCGGTCCTCAGTTG
>JAYTCO010000532.1:0-6079 GCA_043736415.1 Ferruginibacter sp.
TTTGGTTAGTACAAAGGTTGAGCCCGGTACAGACCTTAAGCACTTTATTTTTAAAGGGAATCTTACAATAAAAAATATTACAAAACCCATCAGTTTTCCATTTACTGCGGAAGGTAAGAATGGCGGGGCATTGTTTGTTGGTTCTTTCGAAATTAACAGGGTAGATTTCGGGGTTGGCAAAGAAAGCTTCAGCCTGTCAAATAAAATAAAGGTTACCCTAAATGCTTTTGCAAAAGCTCAATAACACCAACAATATTCTTTAATGTGGTACAATATTTTTATTGTTTTCTTAAAAAATTATAATTGATAAAACTGATAAAAATTTTTTTATGGGGTTTGATGATCAGTTTTCTTGGGTCCTTGCCGTTGGGTACCCTTAACGTTGCAGCAATGCAGATCGGTATTTATGAAGGCGTAAAAAATGCCTTATATTTTTCTTTCGGCTCTCTCCTTGTTGAAATGATTTATGTAAGAATTTCTTTAATCGGAATTAACTGGCTGCAAAAACAACAACGGTTATTAAAAATAATGCAATGGGTAACTTTTGGTATTATCGTGCTTCTGGCATTTGGTAGTTTTTACGCAGCCATTAAAACAAGTGGCGGCGGCCAAAAGGTAAACGGGAACCCTTATGAAAATATTAATGTCAGCAGGTTTTTATTAGGGGCATTCGGTTGTGCAATAAATCCTATTGTAATAATTTTTTGGTTTGGATGGAGTACCGTTCTCTTTACAAAAAAAATACTTGAACCGGTTAACAGTTATTACAATAGTTACATTGTTGGTATAGGTTTAGGCGCACTTGCCGGCAACTGTGTTTTTATTTTTGGGGGTAAATGGATTGTCGAAAGAATAGCTAACAGCCAGCAATACTTAAATTGGGTAATTGGTAGTATTTTCGCCATCACGGCTATCATCCAACTTATTAAAAACTTAAGAAATAAATCTGTTACTCAGGATATTAAGGAAGTTATTAAAAAAGACGTTGATCTTGTAACTGAAAAACAGAAAATTTAATAATAATAATTTCTAATTTTCCATTTCTACAGCCCATTTATCTCTTTCATCAGGACTTAGTTTCCACGGAGCATAATTAGTTTCAATATTAGTAAACATACCATTCCATTCCTGCGGCGCATTGCTGTCTTCCATTATCAGGCTTCTTCTTAATTCAATTATAATCTCAAGTGGATTTATACTTACAGGACAAGCTTCGACACAAGCGTTGCAGGTTGTACATGCACGCAATTCTTCAACTGAAATATAATCGTTTAACAAGGTTTTTCCATCATCTACAAACGATCCGTTTTTCTCAATATTTTTACCAACTTCCTGCAAACGATCTCTCGTATCCATCATTATTTTTCGTGGACTTAAAAGTTTGCCGGTCATATTTGCAGGGCACACAGATGAGCAACGTCCACATTCTGTGCAGGAATAAGCGCTCATTAAATTGGTCCATTTTAAATCAAAAATATCTTTAGCGCCAAACTTTAACGGAGCCGCAGCATCTGTGGGCGCAAGCTCAGGCTGCATCATATATTTTACCTCATTTTGTACACTTACCATGTTATCTATTTCACCCAAAGGCTCCAGCCTTCCATAATAAGAATTAGGAAAAGCCAATGCAATGTGCAGGTGTTTGCTGTATGGTAAATAGTTAAGAAAAGCCAGAATACCCGCAATGTGTAACCACCAGCTTGTTCTTTCAATAGTAACCAAAGAAGTAACAGAAAAATTATTAAAAAGTGGTGCAATAAAACCCGAAATAATAAAACTTCCTGCATCTCTGTAATGCTCGCTTCCTTTTAATTGCAATGCTCTGTCAGTTGCATTCATCATTAAAAACAAAGACATCAATATAATCTCTACAACCAAAATAAGATTTGCATCTGTGCGTGGCCATCCGTCTAAATCGTTGCTAACAAAGCGCTTTAGTTTTATTATATTTCGTCTCGCCAAAAAAACCACACATACCGCTAAAACCCCAAAGGCTAAAATTTCAAAGAAATTTATTGCAAAAGTGTAAAGGTTTCCGAGTGCACCTAAAAATAAACGATGTGTACCAAAAATACCATCAAGCAAAATTTCCAGCACTTCAATATTTATAATAATAAAACCCGCATAAATAATAAAATGCATTATGGCTACAGTTTTATTTTTAAACATTTTTTTTTGTCCTAATGCCAGCAAAAATAAATTCCTCCATCTTAAATTTTTGTGATCGCTAACATCTTCGGCTTTGCCGAGAAAAATATTTTTTCTGATTCGAACAATGTTTTTGGTAAATAACCAAACTGAAAAACCCAACAGAATAATAAAAATAATTTGAGGTATGTAATGCATATATATGATTATCTAATCTAAAGTTAGAACAAATTGTTTTTAGAGTTATCAGATATGTGTTCCATCAGAAAACTTTTCTCTTATTGATAAGGTATTTTGTAATTTCATTTATTAAATTTTAATTTTATTATGGTTTTAGATGCTTCATCTGCTGATAAAAAACTTCGTCGAATGGCACTGGAAATTGCTGAACGCAACGAAGGAATAAGTGAAATAATTATTATAGGCATAAAAGAAAATGGAATTTTTATCGCCAAAAAAATAGAAGAATATTTACGTCCCTTCTTTGCAGGAATTTTACATACCGTTGCCTTAACAATTAACAAAAAAAATCCTAATGAAGTAATTTTAAGTGAGAATGTTTCACTGGAAAATAAACTTATTCTCTTGGTAGATGATGTTGCAAATAGCGGAAAAACAATGTTGTATTCTATCAGACCATTGCTTTTACAATTTCCTGCCCAAATTCAAACACTTGCATTGGTGGAAAGAACACATAAAATTTTTCCAATAGCATTAAATTACGTAGGGCTTTCGGTATCTACCACAAAAAAAGAAACTATTGCAGTAACTGTAACTGCCGGGGAGGTTGCAGGAGCTTACATTAAAACAACTTAATTGTCTAATCTGATAATTCTACTAATTTCTTAAAAAAATATCTCGTAATGGGGAAATGTTTTCGCATGTCTTAATTCTTTGAGCTAGCTTTAAGTATGGCAACAATGTTACCTCATAACGTATCTGTATTTTTGACCGATGATGATGCAGACGATAGGTTTCTTTTTGAAGAAGCCTTAATGGACGTGAGGAACAACATAAGCATTACGGCTTTTAATAACGGAGAGCAGTTAATGAATCTCTTGAAAGATAAAAAATCTCGCCACCCTAACTTAATTTTTTTAGACTTAAATATGCCGTTGAAAAATGGTATTGAATGTTTGGAAGAAATTAAAAATAATGATAACCTGAAATATATCCCGGTGGTTATATTCTCAACATCAAGACAAAAAGAAACCGTTAACCAGGCTTATAATAAAGGTGCTAATTTTTACATGTATAAGCCTGATAATTTTGAAAAACTTAAACTTTTACTTGATAAAGTATTTTCTCTAAGTGCAAAATCTTTATCTGAAAGATCTGATAGAGATAATTTTATAATTAGTGTATAATATTTTATTAAAGTTAAATTTGTGGCAAAAAAATTGACAGTTAAATAGAAAAGCTTGTTATGCCACAATACGTTGACAAAAATGTAGAAAATTATGCTAATTTTTCGCATCAAATTTTTAAAGATGAATCAACACATGCAAAAATAAGAAAGCATCTTTCTGATAAATATGATGAAATTACGGCTCAGGATATTTCAAATATTAAAACCGAGATGTCTCCGGCTACACAAGAAGATTTTGAGAAAGCTGCTCTGCGGGAAGGTTTTTCCAAAGATGAGATCGAGGCAATTAAAAATGCAGGAAATTAAATTTTATACCTTTTTTTGAATATTCCAGGGAAGGAGTAGGGAACTTGAAAATATTTAAAATATTTAGAGCGAGTTTTACTCCTTTTTTCTTTGTTTTTATTTTTGATAAATCAATATCAGGTGCAAAATACCATTGTCTATACCTTTCAAGATCGGGTCTTGAAAAATTAATATTCCCAAGTTTATCTCTGCCATAATTATCTTTAGCTCCAAATAATCCTTCAGCACCCGTACCAACAGAAATTTGCAGCCACTCCGGTATTTTACTGTGTGGAAAAAATGGCTTTAATGTGGTACTTAGCCAATAAGTCTGACCATTGTAATCTTTTAAAAAACGTTCCGGTTCACTGCCACCAAAAATTTTGTTACCCCTTGCGTTTAAAGAATTATCTGCATATTTTTTTTTATGAAAAGAAAATTTAAACTGTATTCTTTGTTCGTCCCAAGCAAATTCCTGAGCTACAAGTAAACTACTGCCTGCAATATTTGCTGCAAAATCGCCCCAGCTCCATCCCCATTCAGCACTAAAACCATCCAGCGTTTCAATAACTGTCTGGTAAGCAGCACCGCTAAAACCCCCTAATAAAATTCTTTTATTTCTTGAAATCCCTGTCCACCGCCAAAGTTCCATACTGGCTTTACTTTCAGCATAGGCACTGTAAGCATGTCCAATTTTATCTATTTGGAGCCACTCGCTGTTATCATTAAAAAAATGAAATTTACTATGAGGATAGTCTTTATACCAGGCTGCATACAAACCTACCATGCCTGCGCTGTATAAAGCAACATTTGATATAGCAACCGCTTTTACTCTATTTTTATTGTAGGGATATTCTACAGGCACAAAAGCTTTAATATTTTTGTTGGCTAATTTCCCGGACGTAATAACCTCTGAAGAAAGATTGTAAGATTTAATGCTATCTATATTACCTTCTTGTGCATTGCTTTTTATCGAAATAGCAAAAAGTAAGATGTAAATAAATAAGAATTTAGAAAGCATTGAATGATTTGTGGTGACCGTTCGAGAAATTCAAAAAAATATCCTACCCCTTAAAACAAAATTAGCAGTTATACTATAATCAAATACGAATATTATATTTGTAAAGATGTAAAAACAAATGATATGGAAAAAATTATAGTGCAAAATGTACAGAAATGGCTTACTGGTAATTATGATGATGCAACCAAAGAAGGTATTGCTGAATTACAAAAAAATGATCCTGATGGATTGGCAGATGCTTTTTACCAAAACCTGGAGTTTGGTACCGGCGGGCTTCGTGGCATAATGGGTATTGGTACCAACAGAATAAATAAATATACCATCGGCATGGCTACACAGGGCTATGCAAATTATTTAAAAAAATGTTTTGGAGATGAAGTAAGCGTAGCCGTTGCGCATGATTGCAGAAACAACAGCAGAACCTTTGCAGAAATTACGGCCAATGTGTTTGCAGCGAATGGAATAAAAGTTTATTTATTTGAAAGCCTTCGACCTACGCCCGAATTAAGTTTTGCCATTCGTCATTTTCATTGCCAGGGCGGAGTTGTTTGCACTGCAAGTCACAATCCTAAAGAGTACAATGGCTACAAAGCATATTGGGATGATGGTGCACAAATGGTAACACCACACGATAAAAACGTAATTACTGAAGTAGAAAAAATTGCAGGTGTAGATGATGTAAAGTGGAATGGTTGTGAGCAAAATATAATTTCCATTGGTAAAGAAACTGATAAACTTTATCTGGAAATGGTAAAGGGTTTAAGTATTTATCCTGACGTGTGCGAAAAGCAACACGGTCTAAAAATTGTGTACACACCCATACATGGAACGGGAATAATGCTTGTACCTGATGTTTTAAAATTATATGGTTTTACAAACGTACATATTGTAAAAGAGCAGGCTACGCCGGATGGTAATTTTCCTACAGTGGCTTATCCAAACCCTGAGGAAAAAGAAACAATGAGCATGGGACTTGCACAGGCCAAAGAACTTGATGCAGATATTTTATTGGGTACAGATCCTGATGCAGACAGAGTAGGGATTGGTGTAAAAAATGATAAGGGTGAATGGATATTGATGAATGGAAACCAGACAGCCTTACTTGCATTTAATTATATGATTGAAGCAAGAAAAGCAAAAGGAATTTCAGCACCGAACGACATGGTTATAAAAACAATTGTAACCACAGATATGATTGATAAAATAGCTGACCGTAACGGTGTTGCATGTTACAACGTACTTACAGGTTTTAAATG